>NZ_JAPDKN010000036.1 GCF_026163565.1 Chryseobacterium sp. YIM B08800 | reverse complement strand
GGATTGTCCGCTTTTTTGTCATATTAAAAAAATCTTTGTGTGCTTATCTAAGTGAAATCGAAGATTAGACGAAGTCAAACGCCTTTGCGAGCTTAAAAACAGCGAATTGTTTAAAGAAATCTTTGCGCTCATTGCGTTAAAATTTTTATTATGATGGGAAAACGGATATGCATAATTTGATTTTAATTAAAACTAAAACAGCTATTCCATCAACCAAAAACTACCAACTATCAACCAACAACAATTCATTAATTTAACACGAATATTTTTTCCGATTTACCTATTTTTGCACAACAATGGAAAATTCAAAAAAGAAAGCAGCAATGAGTTTTATATTTATCACGTTGCTGATAGATATAACGGGGTGGGGAATCATCATTCCTGTAGTTCCGCAACTGATCAAAGAACTGATTCATGCAGACATCAGTGAAGCTGCAAAATATGGTGGCTGGCTTGGTTTTGCCTACGCTTTCGTTCAGTTTGTTTTTTCACCGGTTGTAGGAAATTTGAGTGACAAATTTGGTCGAAGACCTATTATTTTGATCTCTCTTTTCGGTTTTGCTATTGATTATATTTTGCTTGCTTTGGCTCCAACAATTATTTGGTTGTTTATAGGGAGAATTATTGCAGGAATTACCGGGGCAAGTGTTACTACAGCGAGTGCATATATTGCCGATATTTCTACCGATAAAGACAGAGCCAAAAACTTCGGATTAATTGGTGCTGCATTTGGCTTAGGTTTTATTATTGGTCCTGTTTTAGGAGGTATTTTAGGTCATTATGGAGCCAGAGTTCCATTTTATGCAGCTGCAGGTTTATGTCTTTTAAATTTCCTTTATGGCTACTTTATTCTTCCTGAAAGTTTAGATAAAGATAAAAGACGCGAGTTTAGCTGGAAACGTGCAAATCCTGTTGGTTCATTTAAGTTTTTAGGAAAACATCCTGAAATTTCAGGATTGATCTTTGCTTTAATTTTAATTTACATTGCAGGTCATGCAGTACAAAGTAACTGGAGTTTCTTTACGATGTACGAATTTGACTGGACAGAAAGAATGGTCGGAATTTCGTTAGGAGTCGTTGGTCTTTTGGTAGGTTTGGTTCAGGGAGTTTTAATCCGATGGACAACTCCAAAGCTGGGTGAACAAAAAAGTATTTTTTACGGATTAATATTATACGCAATAGGATTGTTGCTGTTCTCATTCGCATCCGAAGGTTGGATGATGTTTGTCTTTTTAATTCCTTATTGTCTGGGTGGAATTTGTGGTCCGGCTTTACAATCTGTGATTACAAAATCGGTTCCTTCAAACGAACAGGGAGAATTGCAAGGAGCTTTAACGAGTTTAATGAGTGCAACATCCATTATAGGTCCACCTGTAATGACCAATTTATTTTACTTTTTCACTCATGATGAAGCGCCGTTTAAGTTTTCAGGAGCACCTTTCTTTTTAGCATTTATATTGATGTCTGTAAGTGTTGTGATTACTTATTATGCTTTTCAGAAAAATAAATCTTAAAATTTATTTAAAATTAAACATATCATATTTTATATATATAATCTTTTGTAATTTAGCGCCATGGAATTAAGCATTGGAGAAATGGCACTTATTGCCATTGCAATTGTAGTTTTATTTGGTCCGGATAAACTACCTCAGATTGCTCGCGACCTTGGAGCGGGAGTGAGAAAAATGCGTGGCGCAGTAGAAGACATCAAAACTGAGATCATGAAAGAGACAGATAATCCTGTTTCTGAAATAAAACGTGAGATCGAGAAAGTGAAAGATGCTGCCAAAGATTTTAACCCGATGAAGAACATCGAAGAAAATATTTTAAAGGAACAGCCTTCTGCAACCGAATTGCCAAAAGTAAAACCTGCAGATGATGAAACTTACGAAGGACCGGTAAGCCGCTAAAATATGGAAGAAATTATTCAGGAAGATAAAAATCTTTTCCTTTATCTCAACAATTTGGGCGACACTCCGTTTGACCAGTTTTGGATGATGATTTCTGCAACCTGGATCTGGGTTCCGTTGTATGTGATTCTCTGTTATCTTCTTTACAAAAATTTTAAATTAAAATCTCTGCTGTATATTCTCCTTTTCATTGCAATTGGAGTGACTGTTTCAGATCAGGTTTCAGGGATTTTTAAATATGGTGTTGCAAGACTAAGACCTTGTCATGACCCTTCACTTCAAAACGTTATGCGTATTGTAAAATGTGGCGGGCAATATGGTTTTTACTCTGCACACGCTTCAAATACTTTCTTTTTAGCAAGCTATCTAAGTTTTTTATTGAAAGATAAGCTTAAGTGGTTTCCTTATGCTATATTTGTCTGGGCTGCAGTGGTAGCTTACAGCCGCATATATTTAGGAGTACATTTCCCGATAGATATTTTGGTAGGGGCGTTTGTTGGAACTTTATTGGGAGGGCTTTTTGCTATGCTCGCAAAAAAAGTAATCAATAAACAAACTATAAACCCATGAAAAAACATTTACTCGTTCTTAGCGTAGTACTAACGTCTCTTAATTTTTTATCTGCTCAAGATAAAAAAATAGCTGAAGAATGTTTTAAAAAAGCTGATTATCAATGTGCTGAAGAGCAATATTCAAAATTGGTGCTTTCGGAACATATTCAGAAATATCAGTCAGATTATTACGTTAGTTTAGGAACTTCGCAGAGACGATTAGGTAAAACGACTTCGGCTTTTAAATCTTACGAATCTGCTTTAAAATCAAATCCTAAATCTATTGCTGTCTATGAAAATCTGGCTTCCTTACACAATCAAAAAGGAAATCGTACCAAAGCTTTAGAATACGCTAATACAGGAGTAAAACTCGAGCCTGAAAATGCTGAAATTTATTTAATCCGGTCTAAGATTTACAATAATTTAGGTAAAAAAGATTTGGCGATGGCAGATTTAAAACAGATCCTTACTTTTGCACCTGATAATATTTTTGCACGAACTGGTTTAGCCAATCTGAAAAAGAATAATGGAGATCTAGAAGGTGCTCTAAAAGATTATAACTTAATGCTTACCGAGAAACCGGAATCTTTATTATACAATGGAAGAGCAGATATCTATCTGAAAATGAAAAAATCAAAAGAAGCTTTAGCAGACATCAACAAAGCAATTTCTATCGATCCTAAATTTTCGCAATCGTATGTTACAAAAGCAACCATTTTGTTTGAATCTGCAAAAGATAAAGAAGCTTGCTCCAATTTAGATAAAGCCGCTGCATTGGGTCACGAAAAAGCTTTATTGACAGAGTTTGAAAGTAAGTGTGCGAAAAAATAATTTAGCATATTTTACTTATGGAAAACCCTTACAAAGAGCAAATTCAAAAAGAAAATACCGATACATTAGTTTACCAAGTACATGTCGATAGTTTCAGTTATCAAAAAGAATATATTTCCGGTGCAATTGATGAATTGAAAAAAAGGAATTATGATTTTTCAAGAATGACTCAAAACTTATATATTGAGTACGTAGTTAAAGATTTTCCAACCGGATGGAGAAAAACCTTGAGAAAAATGTTTGATGATCTATCGGCTAATGGATGGACCAATGATGTACCGCTCAATTATAAATATTCTTGGGGCGAATTTGTTATTAAAGGTTTTCGTGCCGAGGCAAACGGTAAATGTTTGGATATTTGCAGAAAATATAAAGAGATCTTCCATTTGACCTGTAATAACTGTAGCAGCATAAAGAAAGTAGAGCATTTTAATGATGAATATTTATGTCAAAAATGTATTATTTCATATTTACAAAAAAATAGAATCACAAAGATCAATGCGGCAGGATTCAGATACTACGAGACCTCTTTGAAAAAGTTTATGAACGTAAACTGGCAGGAAATTAAAAAAATAGAGATTGAAGGGGGAGAAGGAGAGTATTGGCTAAATTTATCTAAAATAAAGGATGAAGATATTTTTATTGACGGATATGTTTTTGATCCTACACAGTATTTACCTTTTAATTCATTCAATACCTTGAATTTTTTTAAGATATTGAAAAAAATCCCTTCACAATATTTATCTAGTGAACAGAATGAATTGAGAAACAGAATTTTGAACTTACAAAAATGTTTAGTTTGTACACGAAGATCAGTTTTGGATGACAAATGTATAATATGCAGGAGTAATAATTCATCAATCCTTTTTCCCAGTAATTCGCAATTAAAAAGATTCAAAACGATTGAGGGTGTAATTAAAAATAAAAAAGAATACTTCAGATATTATTTATCATCTTTCACTGAAGTTAGATACAGATATAAAACAGATTCATCATTTAAATAAAAATTAAAAAATTCATGTTAAATATTGTTCTCGTAGAACCAGAGATCCCTAATAATACCGGTAATATCGGAAGATTATGTGTAGGAACCGAAAGCAGATTGCATTTAATACATCCTTTCGGATTTTTGATTGATGATAAAAACCTGAAACGTTCCGGTTTAGATTATTGGGTACACCTTGATGTTACAGAATATGAAAATGTTGACGAATGGATGAAAAATATTCCCGATCTGTCTCGTGTTTTTCTGATGAGTTCACATGCTGAAAAATCTTATCTGGAAACTGATTTTCAGGATGGTGACTGGCTGGTTTTCGGAAAAGAAAGTGTAGGCTTGAGCAAAGAGGTTTTAGACCGTTTTGAAAATCATTTAACGATCCCGATGTCTAAACTGATTCGAAGTTTTAATATCGCAAACTCGGTTGCATTCGTGGTAGGAGAGGCAAAAAGACAGATTGGTTTACAAAAATAAATTGTTTTTTTATTTTCCCGCAGATTTCACAGATTTTCATAGATCGTAAGTGAAATAAAACGTAAAATCTGCGGGAATAATTATTTTAAAGTAAAATATATTTTAACAGTTGCTCAAATAATATAAAAATATATTCTTCTGATGCTACCTATTATCTAATTCCTGCTACCTGTCAATCTTTTAATCGTTGTGATAAGGTTTTCCCTGTAAAATCTGATCAGCTCTGTAAAACTGCTCCACAATAAATAACCGTATCATTTGATGCGTGAATGTCATTTTAGATAATGACATTTTTTCGTTGGCTCTGCTGTAGATTTCATCTGAAAAACCGTAGGCTCCACCAATCAGAATATGAACTTTTTTTACCGAAGAATTCATCCACGAATCTATTTTCTGAGAAAATTCACGGCTTGTAAACTGTTTTCCTTTTTCATCGAGAATAATAACCAGATCATTTTTATCGATTTGATTTAAAAATAATTTGGCTTCTTCTTTTTTGAGAAGATCGGAAGAAAGATTTTTGGCATTTTTTACATCCGGAATTTCTATAATCTCAAAATTCCAGTGTTTTGGAAGCCGGGTAAGGTAATAACCGATTAAAGATGTAATTTCTTTGTCATCTGTTTTCCCAATACAAACTAAACTGATTCGCATTTCTTATATTTGCTAAGCGCAAATATACTTTATGGCTTTAAAAATTCCTAAATTTATCTTGAAATTTCAAGAGTTTCTAGACGATATTCATCTTCCGGTACTCGGAATATCACTTTGGCAGATGTTTCAGATCTACATTTCAGGAATTTTTAAAGGGAAAATTGGCCGAAAAGCAGCAAGTATTTCTTGGAGCTTTACCTTAAGTTTATTCCCTTTTTTACTTTTCTTACTTTCGGTAATTCCATATATGCCGCATTATGATAAGCTTCAGTTTTATATTTTTGAAGTTTTAATGCATAATATTTTCCCATCAAATATCGAAGGTGACGTAAGAAATTATATCGAAGATAATATTATCCCAAACATGAAGGGAATCAGTAATTTAACAATTCTTGTAGCACTTGTTTTTGCCACAAACGGTACTTTCTCTTTAATCAATGGATTCAACGAAAACTCAGAAGAAAAACTGACGGATGTAAAAGAATTTATTCTTTCTTTTTTTATCACAATTGGTTTCGTAAGTATCATATTTTTAGCGCTTTTCGGAGTTTATTATGTGGAAGTTGTACTTAAGCTGTTTACACCGTCTTATGATATCTCCTGGCTTGTGAAAAACCTTTCTAAAATCATTGGTTTTGTGTCGTTTCCGCTCTTTTACTTTATTCTTTTAGCGATGTTTTATTGGTTGGGAACGGTGAAGATTATCAGATTCAGACAGGCAATTCCGGGAGCAATTCTTACGACGGTTCTGTTTGTGATTACCACGTATTTCTTTGCTCTTTATGTTAAAAATATTGCTCGTTATAACGTACTTTACGGTTCCATCGGAAGTATGATTTTATTGATGGTTTGGGTAAATGTAAATGTTTATCTTTTGCTTTTTGGCAACGAACTGAACATGGCATTGAGAAAATTAAGAATAGAAAAATTGCTTTCAGACGAAATAAAAAGAGAGGCGAAAAATTATCATTCTCAAAATTCTGAACCCAATCTAGAAAGTGATGATGAGCACCGAAGACCTTATCATGATAAAAAAGAAAGTTAAGTTGAAGCGTATTTTGGCTGTATTTACAATAATATCTTTTGTGATTTTACAATCTTGCGAAGATGTTGTAGATCAGATTTATGAAAATAAACAAGAACAGAATACTGTTTCACCATATCAAGGAAATTATACAGGAACTTACACCGGAGATGTGAGTAGAAATCTAATCATTAATGTAAGCGAAAAAGGCACAATAGAAATAACAAGAAACACCCTGAATTCGAGCGAAAGCTATCTTACAGGTTTTATCAATGCATCTTTCAATACCACCAACAGAGCGCCATCGGGTTTTATTCTGATAGGTAATCTTAATTCAAAAATGGGAACTTGGGAAATGGGCAGTCTTAAAGGCAACTGGACCGTTAAGAAGAACTGATTTTCCTGTGTTTTTTTACTCTCTTTTTCTTCGCACTGAAATTTAAAATCAAATATCCGGAAACCGCTGCGATAAATGAAGCAATCAGAATCGCAAATTTAGCTTCGTCCTGAAAAGATATTTCGTGTTTAAAAGAAAGCAAGGCAATGAATATCGACATTGTAAATCCTATTCCCGCTAAAAGACCGACACCAATCATCTGATTCCATGAAGAACGTTGTGGAAGTGAACTGATTTTTAGTTTTATCGCAATCAATGAGAAAAGATTAATTCCTATCAGTTTACCCAAAACAAGTCCGCCAATTATTCCTAATCCTAAACTGTTGAATAATCCGTCAACCATACTGCTGTTAAACGCAATATTGGTGTTTGTCAATGCGAAAATCGGCATTATGATAAAGCTTACCGGAAAATGCAGCGAATGTTCAAGTTTTTCTAAAGGTGAGATTTTTGTTTTAGAAACATTTGTTGGAATCGTAAATGCCAGTAAAACTCCTGCAATCGTTGCGTGAATTCCTGAATGATGCAGAAAATACCATAAAAATATTCCCGGAATGATATAGAAAACCAGCTTTGTAACCTTCAGATAATTTAAAAGAAATAAAATTGCAACAATACCGAAAGAAAGCAAAAGATAGATCCAGTGAATTTGTTCGGTATAAAAAATAGCAATTACCAAAATAGCACCCAAATCATCTACAATTGCCAAAGCTGCCAGAAAAATCTTTAGCGAAGCCGGAACTTTTTTTCCCAACATTGAAATGATTGCTAAAGAAAAAGCAATATCAGTCGCCATCGGAATTCCCCATCCGTTGCTGTAATCTGTTCCGAAATTAAATGCCGTGAAAATAACTGCAGGAACCAACATTCCGCCGATTGCAGCAAAAATAGGTAGTGAAGCATTTTTAAAAGATGAAAGCTCACCTTCTACCAATTCTCGTTTGATTTCCAACCCAACCAAGAGAAAGAAAATTGCCATCAAACCATCGTTTATCCAAATACTTATAGGATATTTTAAATGTAAATCTTCAAAACCTAATTGAAAATCTAAAAATTGCTGAAAACCAATTCCTAAGGATGAGTTTGCAATAATTAATGCAAAAACCACACATAAGATGAGTAAAACTCCGGATGATTGATTGCTTTGGAAAAATTTTTTAAAATACTGGGTCAGCATCATTTTTTTTATTTTAAATACGTCTGATTCTTGAAACTCCGTCGATTGCCTTTAATTTTTTGAAGGTTTCTTCAAGCTGACCTTTATGTTTTACTTCTAAATTTATATTTCCTGTGAAAATTCCGTCGTTAGACTCAATCGACATACTCTTCATATCCATTCCCATTGCGCCACTGATTACGGTGGTGATGTCGTTAATCATTCCCATTCTGTCGAGACCTTCAATCTCAATTTTAATACGGTTTTTAAAGCTTTCTTCATTCACCCATTTTGCAGGAATGACGCGATAATCATATTGTGCACGAAGATTAATCGCATTCGGACAATTGTCGCTGTGAACTTTAATTCCGTCTGAAATCGTAATGAAACCAAATATTTTGTCTCCCGGAATTACCGTACAACATTTTGCATAACTGTAATTGAGCTTTTCTTCATCTTTCCCAAAAACAATCATATCGAGATTGATTTCTTTCGGCTCTTCGTAATGCTGGTTTTTATTGGTATTTCTCTTAAATCTCGAAAGTAGATTATTGAAAACGTTTTTACTTTCAATATATTTTCTTAAACTGCTTGCATCCAGTTCGTTAGTCTGGAATTTTAAGAAAAGCTCTTGAGAAGATTTTAGGTTGAAAAACTTCTGAAGTTTATTGATTTCCTCGTCGTTAAAATTAATTTTTGCATGACGAAGTTTTCTCTGTAAAATCTCTTTTCCTTCTTCTACAAATGAGTTTTTCTCAGAATTAAGATAACTTTTAATTTTTGATTTTGCCTTTGAAGTCACTACAAAATCAAGCCAGTCAAATTTTGGTTTTTGATTTTGAGACGAAAGAATATCTACCTGATCGCCGTTTTGAAGAACGTATGAAATAGGTACCAATTTCCCGTTGATTTTTGCTCCTAAACATTTCATTCCCAAATCCGAGTGCACCGAAAAAGCAAAATCTAAAGCCGTTGCATTGGTTGGAAGAATTTTAATTTCACCTTTTGGTGTAAATACAAAAACTTCTTTAGAATATAAATTAAGTTTAATATTATCTAAAAGCTCAGAAGTTGTGAGATTCTGCTGTTGTTCGAGTACATCACGTATTTCGGTAACCCATTTTTCGAAGTTTCGGTCATCGTTGCTTTGTTTGTAACCTTCTTTGTATTTGTAATGGGCAGCAACACCTTTTTCGGCAATATCATCCATTCTTTCGGAACGGATCTGTACTTCAATCCACTTTCGGTCGGGACCTAGAACAGTTAAATGTAAACTTTCGTAACCAGTAGAACGCGGTTGGGTAATCCAGTCACGCATTCTCGATGGATTACTGTGATAAACGTCTGTAACGATAGAATATATTTTCCATGCAAGGAACTTTTCATTCTTTGCATCAGATTTATAAATGATTCGAATTGCGTAATTATCAAAAACCTCTTCAAAAGAAACTCCCTGTTTAAGCATTTTTCTGTAAATAGAAGAGATGGCTTTTGCACGACCTTTTATGCTTACATTTAAACCTTCATCTTTTAATCTTTCAGAAACTTCTTTGGTAAACTCATCGATGTAGCGGATTCGGCTTTCTTTTGCCAATTCCAATTTTTCGGTGATTTCATTATAAACATCGGGATTATTATACTTTAAAGATAAATCTTCAAGCTCAGATTTGATGTTGTACAATCCCAATCTGTGAGCCATTGGTGCATAGATGTAAACCGTTTCAGAAGCAATTTTTTTCTGTTTATCGGGCGCCATACTTTGCAGCGTTCGCATATTGTGAAGTCGATCTGCAATTTTAATCAGGATCACACGGAAATCTTCAGAGAGTGTCAATAGCAATTTTCTGTAGTTTTCAGACTGTACAGAAATATTCTGATGATTCATGATAGAAATCTTCGTCAATCCATTGACAACACCAGCGATTCTTTCTCCAAAAATCTTTTTCAGATCTTCGTAAGTGTATTCAGAATCTTCTATAACATCGTGTAAAAGCGCACAGGCAATTGATGAAGCTCCTAAACCAATTTCTGTTGCAACAATTTTAGCAACAGCAATAGGGTGATAAATGTAGGGTTCACCAGATTTTCTTCTTTGATCTTTGTGAGCATCAAGAGCAATATCAAAAGCCTTTCGGATGAGTTTATTATTTTCTTCATCCAAAGTTCTGTATGTGTTAGAAATCAGGTCTTTATACCTCGCAGAGATTTCTTTATTTTCTTGTTCCAAGTCGTAACTCATCTGTGTAAAAGGCTTTATTTAAACGAAAATACGAAAAATATTATGATTGGTCGATTTATAAAACTAAAAATCCGCAGAAATAAATTCCGCGGATTCGGTTATAAGTTTTTAGTTTTTAATGTTATGCTTTTACTTCAGAATTAATTCCGTCGTGCTGAGCTTTTATTCTCACATCCGGGCTGCTGTGAATTTCAGCTTTGCTACGCGCATCAATCAATCTTTTCAAATTTATATAAGAAGCCTGATCGATGCTCATATTTTCAAATAAATAGGTTTTATGCACATGGTTTTCATCAAAGATATGCCTCACTTTTTCGGTCAAATCTCTGTTTTTTATTTCCACACTCGCCAAGTACTGGGAGTTATGATGATCGTCACTAAGGTACACAATGTACTCGGAATCTAAGAATCCTAAACCTTCAATTTCCTTCTCGAGTTTTTTGTAATCACTGTGCGGTCCAAATAATCCTGCTAAGATGCTTGACATAGTAATATTGTTTTGTATTTGTTATCTAAAGATAGAAATATTTTCAATATGTTTATTAAAAATTTAATAATTTTTACAATATTTTATTTTATCTATAAAAGTTTAGTAAAAATTAAGATTTTATCTATTTTGGAATAAACTGTTTTTAAACCTTTAAGCACAAAAAAACTCTGTAATAAATACAGAGTTCGTTTATTATCAAAAGTTTTTAAATCTAAATTCTTTCATTTTTAATCTCTTCCACAATTTCAGGATTTAATAGTGTAGAAGTATCACCGAAATTACTGAAATCTCCTTCAGCAATTTTTCTTAAAATTCTACGCATAATCTTTCCTGAACGGGTTTTCGGAAGTCCCGAAACAAACTGAATTTTATCTAATTTTGCAATAGGGCCTATTTGATCAGATATCAATTGATTAATTTCTTTTTTCAAGTTTTCTTTCTGACGACCTTCTCCAGATTCTTTTAAAATCACAAAACCATACAAAGCACTTCCTTTAATATCATGTGGGAAACCTACAATGGCAGATTCTGCAACAGCAGGATGTTCATTAATGCTGTCTTCAATTGGTGCAGTTCCTAAATTATGACCAGAAACAATCACCACATCATCTACACGACCTGTAATTCTGTAATAACCAACCTCGTCTCTCAAAGCACCATCTCCCGTAAAATATTTTCCAGGAAATGCAGAGAAATAAGTTTCTTTATATCTTTGGTGATCGCCCCAAATGGTTCTTGCAATTCCCGGCCATGGAAAACGGATGCAAAGATTTCCTGTCACCTGATTTCCTGTAATTTCGTTGCGTTTATCATCCATTAAAACAGGTTGAATTCCAGGCAATGGAAGTGTTGCATACGTTGGTTTTGTGGGTGTTATAAAAGGAAGAGGGGAAATCATAATCCCTCCGGTTTCTGTTTGCCACCAAGTATCTACAATCGGACATTTTTTTCTTCCCACATGATCGTTAAACCAATGCCAAGCTTCGTCATTAATAGGTTCTCCAACAGATCCGATTACTCGTAATGAACTTAAATCATGCTTATCAACCCATTCTGTACTTTCTTTTGCTAAAGAACGAATGGCAGTTGGAGCAGTGTAAAATTGGGTTACTTTATGTTTTTCAATAACATCCCAAAATCTGTCCGGTTCAGGATAGGTTGGAATTCCTTCAAAAATTACGGTTGTTGCACCGTTTAATAATGGTCCGTAAAGAATGTAAGAATGCCCAGTTATCCACCCAATATCTGCAGTACACCAATAAATGTCATTTTCCTGATAATTGAAAACATTTTTGAAAGTGTATGCTGAATATACCATGTAACCTGCGGAAGTGTGAAGCATTCCCTTTGGTTTTCCTGTAGAACCTGAAGTGTACAAAATAAACAAAGGATCTTCCGCATCCATAATTACGGTGACGAAATCGGCAGAAGCTTTTTCATATAAATCATCCATCCAGAAATCTCTGCCTTCCTTCATTTTTACTTCGTTGTGAGTTCTTTTCACCACCAAAGTTTTTTCTACAGTCGGGCATTTTTCTACCGCTTCATCGATAATTGATTTTAAATCTAAAACTTTGCTTCCTCTATAACTTCCGTCTGAAGTAATCAACATTTTTGCGCCACAGTCATTTACTCTTGAAACCACGGCCGAAGCTGAAAATCCTGCAAAAATTACAGAATGAACTGCTCCTAATTTTGCACAAGCCAACATGGTGACTGCCAATTCAGGAATCATGGGAAGATAAATACAGACTCTGTCGCCTTTTTCAATTCCCATTTCGCGAAGAACATTGGCTGTTTTATTAACCCTTGTATATAATTCGTTGTAAGAAATGTGTTGTGCTTCTTCTTTGGGATCATTCGGTTCCCAAATGATAGCAGTTTTTTCTCCTCTTACCGATAAATGTCTGTCGAGGCAGTTTTTGGTGATATTTAATTTAGCATCTTTAAACCAAGTGATCTTTGCTTCATTCATATCATATTTTACCACTTTGCTCCATCTTTGATACCATACAAAATTCTGATCAGCAACTTTATCCCAGAATTTTTTAGGGTTTTTTATTGATTTTTTGTACTCTTCAAAGTAGTGCGGTAAATCTTCTATCACGTAATTTCTCATACTTTCTTTTTTTTAGAAATTATTTATTTTAAATTATTTTTTGTCTTTGTAAGTCTTGAATTTTTCTTGAATTTCATCAATAATTTTTTCATCATCAATCGTCGAAGGAGTCTGAAATTCTTTATTATCAATAATGGTTCTGATGAGTTTTCTTAAAGTTTTTCCGGATCTTGTTTTTGGAAGTCTTTTTACGACCATCACGCTTTTTAAAAAAGCAACGGCGCCTATTTTTTCTCTTACTTTCAGAATAATTTCTTTTTCTACATTTTCTTCCGAAATTTCTGAACCATTTTTCAGAACAACGGTTGCAAAAGGAACTTGTCCACGTAAATCGTCATCAATTCCTACAACTGCGCATTCGGCAACATCTGGATGAGACGAAACAATTTCTTCCATTTCGGAAGTTGAAAGTCGGTGTCCTGCAACATTGATTACATCATCCACTCTTCCGGTAATGAAAATATAACCGTCTTCATCTTTTATTGCGCCGTCTCCTGAAAAATAATATCCTTTGTATTGAGATAAATAGCTTTTTTCAAAACGTTCATAATCATTCCAAACCCCTAAAAGAGCACCCGGAGGAAGTGGGAGTTTGATGACTAAATATCCTTCCTTGTGTTCGTCTAATTCATAACCGTTTTCATCAAAAATTTTAATATCATACCCTGGAATTGGCTTTCCTGCAGCCGCTCTTTTAATTTTATAATCATCATTAAAAGTCATTAAACCCAGCATTGGCGAGCCAGATTCTGTTTGCCACCAATGGTCGATGGCAGGAACTCCGATGTGTTCTGCAAACCAGTCTAAAGTGGCTACATCACACCTTTCACCTGCTAAAAATTGTTTTTTGAAATGGCTTAAATCATATTTTTTAACTAACTCGCCATTCGGGTCTTCTTTTTTAATAGCTCTAATCGCAGTTGGAGCCGTAAACATTGCACAAACTTTATGTTCAGAAATAATCCTCCAAAAAGTTCCTGCATCGGGAGTCATAATCGGCTTTCCTTCAAAAATAATCGTTGTATTTCTGTTGATTAAAGGAGCGTAAACCGTGTAACTGTGACCAACTGCCCAACCAAAATCGGATGCTGCCCAAAAAGTTTCGCCTTCCTCAATTCCATAAATATATTTCATAGAAAATTTTAAAGCAGTAGCATAGCCTCCTGTATCTCTTGTGATTCCTTTTGGTTTTCCAGTCGTTCCGGAAGTGTATAATAAATACAAAGGATGATTGGATTCTACAGAGACAGAATCTGCTGGTTCTGATGTTGAAACCAATTCTTCGTAATCAACAATTCCTTCGAACATTTCATCTTTATTATCAGTCAGCTTTCTATTGAAAACAATGATGTTGTCTACTTTATCCTGCGCTAATTCAATCGCTTTTTCTACTAAAGGCAGATAAGGAATTCTTTTGGCAATTTCGATTCCTGCGGTTGCGGTAATTAAAGCTTTTGGTTTGCAATCGTCAATTCTTACAACCAATTCGTTTGGCGCAAAACCTCCGAAAACGACATTGTGAATCACGCCGATTCTCGCACAAGCCAACATTGCAAAAAGCGTCTGCGGAATCATCGGCATATAAATTACAGCGGTGTCGCCTTTTTTTAAACCTAAAGAAACCAAACCACCGGCTAATTTTGATATTTCTTCTTTTGCCTGATTGAAAGTATATTTTTTCTTTTGATTCGTAACGGGAGAATCGTAAATAATCGCAATTTCTTCCCCAAAACCATCTTCAATATGTTTGTCGATGCACAAGTATGACATATTGAGTTTTCCGTCTTCAAACCATTGCGTGTAGCTGTTTTTATCTTTTGAAATTATCGTTTTGGGGAATTCAAACCACGAAATTTCCTGAGCTTGTTCTTTCCAGAATTGCTCTTTGTTTTCTATGCTTTGTTTAAATAAATCGTCAGTATTCATATTTTCTGTGTTTGTTTTTTTAAACACTAATTACACTAATTTTTTCCACGAATGACACTAAAGAAGTTGTGTTGTTTGTTTAATCCATTGGTGATATTTGTGTTTGAATTATCCTAAAAGTTCCTCAATCTGCTGAATCAGTTTTTTTATGGAATAAGGTTTTGTTACATACGCATCAGCTCCCATTCCTAAGCCTTTTTCTATATCTTTCGGATTGTTTTTGGCACTTAAAAAAAGAACTTTTGTATTGTTCAAACCTTCATTTTTTTTAATTTCCTCTAAAGTGCTGTATCCATCAAGATTTGGCATCATGATGTCTAATAAAATAACATCCGGAACAAGAGTCTTAAGAAACTCTAAAACCTCAGCCCCGTCTCTTGCAATGTACACTTCGTATCCTATTTTCCGAAAGCTGTATTCTAGAGACATTAATATTTTATGTTCGTCATCCGCGATTAATATTTTTTTCATTTTTGTACATCGTTAAGGTTCAACTTCATTGTTTTTTATATTTTCTTTGAGAACCTGAAAGGTTCAATCTTAATAGCCGTAGGTGAAACCTATGGAATACAGATTATAATTTGCATTAAACCAACCCGCAAGGGTTGAATAAATTTATGTTCATTCGAATGATTCGATTCCATGTTCTGTTAAAAGCTTTTTAAATTCATCATCAAAAGTTTCCGTTTTGTGATGTTCTTTTTGATTTTTTATATAATTTATAATTCTTTCTTTATCTCTTATTGAGTTGGTAAATGCTCCGTAACCTTCCTGCCATCCAGTAAATGTGGGAAACAAGCCTGATTCTTTCATCCATAAGTTTGTTGCAACTTTGATATCTTTTACCAAATTACTAAGAGTGATGTTTGGATGGAGGTCACAAAAAATATGAATGTGGTCTGGCATTCCATTAATTCTATATAATTTACATTTTTTATTGTTTAAAATTCCCTAAATATATTTGTATAGCTCTGCTTCATTATTTTCATTAATTGTTGGTTCTCGATGTTTTGTTCCGAAAACGATATGATAAAATATTTGTCGATATGTTCCCATTTGTGTTTGTTTTAAAATTGAACCCTGTCGGGTTCTTGATTGTGTTGAATTTTCATTTTCCATAGGTTTCACCTACGGTTATTTTTATTAAACCCTGCCGGGTTCGTCATTTTGGACGTTATTCTCCTTTGGTAAAGTAACTGTAAAAGTCACCCCTAATCCACTGTTTTCTGCTTTTATGGTTCCGTTATGGGCTTCTACAATTCTTTTTGAAATGGCAAGACCGAGACCGCTTCCTGTTGGTTTTATAATATTTTGATTTTTAGACTGGTAAAATTTATCAAAAATCACTTCCAGATCTTCTTCCGGAATATTTTTTCCGGTATTGAATATTTTGATGGTTAAAAAATTATCTTTTTCTGAAAATTTAGTCTGGATTGTACCTTGTTCTTCAGTAAACTTTAAAGCATTTCCTAAGATATTTTGGAATAACTGAATCATTCTAGCTTCATCATATTCAAACAGATAATTATGAAGTAGATCAACTTCGCTTACATGAATGAATTTCTGCTGAATCAAATGTAAAATAGGGTTTAAAGCTTTTTTGTAAGTTTCAATAATGTTATTCTCCTGAATGTTTAAAGTAATTTCTCCATGCTGAAGTTTATCCAAATAAAGAATATCGTTGATGATCTCACTTAAACGGTCAGATTCTGTGATGATGTTATTTAAAAATTCCCTTTTAATATCTAAAGGAATATCGTCATCATCTGCTAAAATTTCTCCCGCTGAACGAATCGCTGTAATTGGAGTTCTTAATTCATGTGCAACAGAATCTAAGAAATCATCTTTCTGGCGGTCTTTTACAATTAAATTTTCATTGGCTGCACTCAAATCGTTTGAAAGTTGTTTCAGTTCTTCAGATTTCTCAGTAAGCTTCTTATTTAAAGTGATATTCTCCTTAGATTCTTCCAGGATATTTAAAACTTCTTTCAATGAAATTTTATCTTCTTTTGTAACGCCTTCAATTAAAATTTTCGCAGAAGCTGTCCCGATTCTTCCAGCCAAAAGGTTTTCGGAAAATTTTATAAATCTTGAATCAGCGGTTTCAGTTTGCGAATCGATATTGTATTTAATGTTGAAGATCCGCATTGCCTGTTCGGTTTTCTTTTTGCCTAAAAAACGTTCCAGAATATTTTTGATGTCAGAAACATAGGCGGTTCCTCTCCAGATAAAAGCATTCTCGTGATTTTGAATGTACTTATCAATGTCAACATATAATTCGGCAAAATTTCTTTCACGGTAATTTCCCTTCATGCTTACAGAAAGGATGGTAAACAAACCTGTATTCACTAAGATCGACCAAAAGAAAATTTCAGGAATTCTTCCTAAATACGGAATACTGAAGAAGTCGAAAACGTCATACATATCCCGTAAAGCTCCTTTGATTTCTGAGTTGTATGAAAAATAATATTGGGGTACAATCAATCCGAAATAGCAAATAATTAATCCTGCAAAAAGCCCGATGATCGCGCCTTTGTAGCTTCCTCTTCGCCAAAATATAGCGCCAAAAAATGCAGGAGCCAATTGTGCGATAATGACAAACGAAATTAAGCCAACCGAATCTAATGAAGTTTTTAAAATGAAATATTTATAAAAAGCAAACGCAACGATAATCAATCCAAAAATTGAAAATTTACGAACGTTGGTGATATTTCTGGTATTTTGAGTTTCATTTTCAGCTTTAAATTTCCCCAATAATCCGTAAGGAATAATTAGGTTGTTAGAAAGCATAATTGATAATGTTATTGCTGAAATAATAATCATTGAAATACAAGAACTTAAACCTCCTAAAAACACCAAAACGGTAATTAAAGTATTGTCAAAATGTTGCGGAATCAGAATAGAGTAGAACTCCGGATTTACGTTTTGACCTTGAAAAATCAATCTTCCGCCCCAAGCGATCGGGAAAATAAAAATAGTGAATATTAAAAGATACAGAGGAAAAAACCAGATTGCTGTTTTGATGTGTTTTTCCTGTCTGTTTTCGACAATTGCGGTATGAAACTGTCTTGGTAAAATACAGATCGCCGTTCCGGAAATTAAGCAGAGAACCATCCAGTTCATAGCGCCTTCAATTCCGTTGAATGTATTTTTTGCTTTAAAATCAGAAAATTTACTTGCCTTTTGATATAAATCTGAAAATCCGTCAAAAGCATAATAAATAACAAACAATCCTAAAATAATGATGAAAAATAATTTAAGAAAACTTTCTAGTGCGATTGCGGAGATGATTCCTAAGCGTTTTTCGGAAGCATCCACATATTTTGTTCCGTAATAAGATGAAAATACTGCGATTAAAACAACTACAAAGGTTCCGCTGTCGGTAAAAATGTTTTTGGAAACACTGGTTTCTGTTACTAAGTGAAATGTTTCAGATATAGCTTTTATTTGTAATCCGATATAAGGAATGATTGCAAAAAGACAAACCAAAGTAATGATGGCGCTGAAACTTCTCCTGTTTCCGTATCGCAAAGAAATAAAATCTGCAAGACTACTGATTTTATTGACTCTTGAGATTCTTACAATTCTTGTATTAATGTAAATCCACGCAGGAATTACCATTATTGGTCCGATGTAAATAGGTAAATAATTGAGACCGCTTGTCGCTGCTACGCCGATACTTCCATAATACGTCCATGCAGTGCAATACACCGCAAGAGACAATGCGTAAATGTAAGGGTTGTTAATCCAAAGCTTACTCTTCTTCTTCTCTGCCAAATGGGCAACTAAGAACAAAAGTGCGAGGTAAATCAAAACAACGATAAATAATGCGAAACTACTCATCATATTTTTTTACGATTACAAAAGAAATAATGATGGAGATCATCCAGACTGCGAATAAATAAACGAGGATCATGGGGTAACCGAAAATCTCCCTTTCACTGTTAAAAAGCAATGAAACAGGAATGCTGAAAGCAATAAGTAAACCTATGCTCAGAATAATCAGTTTTTGTTCGTGTCGCTTTTTCATGAATATTGAATAATCAATGATAAAGATAATTGATGAATAGACCGAAATCATTCATCAATTATCATCTATCATTTATAGTTTAAACTTTATCGTCAGAATATTCTCCTGTTAAAGAATAGTATCCGAAAATTGCCATTCCGCCTGTTACGATCGGCACCAATACAAAAAGTATGATGATTCCGAATACAAGGTCTTCCTGTTTTCCTGAAGTGAGTTTAGGGACTCCCATTACTGTTATTCCGAAGTAGGCAACAACTAATGCGGCTAAAATCCAGACAATGCCTAATATTTTTTTTAATCCGTTCATTTTAGTAGATTTAAAATTAATAAATTTTTAAGTGATTATCCCTATTAATCGTGGATATTGTTGTTCTTATTTTTAAGATAAATCAATCCGATGACTAAACAGACTGCGGCAACTCCAATCGGATACCAAAGTCCTTCAAGATACCAAGTTGGGTGTCCTGCATCTTTTCCTGAAGTTACGAGATAAGTGGCAACCGCGGGAAGTAATCCTCCAAAAACTCCATTACCAATGTGATACGGTAAAGACATCGAGGTGTAACGGATCCTCACAGGAAACATTTCAACTAAAAATGCTGCAATCGGACCATAAACCATCGTCACAAAAATCACCTGAATAAACACCAGAAATACCAAATACCATCTTGTGTCGTCGTTCAATGTAATTGCTGTGGAAACTTTTGGTTCTTCGGCTTTTCCGTCTTTCATTACCGGACCTGTTGCAGACCAATGAACAATACTGTCCTTTTTAATTAAAGTTCCGTCGGTAAAAGTTGTTTCTTTATGGAAAGTAATTAAGCTGTCTGTTGCGATATCTTTATGAATTGCTGCAACTCTGGTTTCTTTGATGCCGTCACTTGCAACCGTTTTAGCTTCAATGTTCACGCTTTTGTACATAGCGTCGTAAATCGGTCTGTAGGCTAAAATCGCAACCAGCATTCCGGTCATCATAATTGCTTTTCTACCGATTTTATCTGAAAGCCAACCAAAAAATACGAAGAAAGGAGTTCCCATCAATAAAGCTGTTGCCATTAAATAGTCTACCTGCATTGAGTTGATATTCATTACTTTTTGGAGGAAACTCATTGCGTAAAATTGTCCTGTATACCAAATTACACCTTGTCCCATCGCAGCTCCGAATAATGCCAATAAGACAAACTTGAAGTTGAATTTATTACCGAAACTTTCTTTTAAAGGATTTTTAGAAGTTTTTCCTTCACTTTTAGCTTTTGCGAAAAGAGGAGATTCTTTCATATTTTTTCTGATGAAATAAGAAACTCCCACCATTAAAATTGAAATCCAAAATGGAACTCTCCACCCCCAAGAATCAAAATCTTCAGCAGAAAGTGAATTTTTTGTGATTAAAATTACAATTAATGAAATGAAAAGTCCGGCAGTTGCGGTAGTTTGAATCCATGAAGTCCAATAACCTCTTCTGTGTGGCTGTGAATATTCCGCCACATAAGTTGCTGCTCCACCATATTCTCCTCCTAAAGCTAAACCTTGTAAAAGTCTTAAGATTAAAACTAATACTGGCGCCAAATATCCTATAGTTTCATATCCGGGAATACATCCGATTAGAAATGTGGAGAATCCCATGATTAATAAAGTAACGAGAAAAGTATATTTTCTTCCGATAATATCTCCCAATCTCCCGAAAAATAAAGCTCCGAAAGGTCTTACTACAAATCCTGCTGCAAAAGTTGCCAGTGTAGATAAAAATGCTGCGGTAGGATTATCTGCAGGGAAGAATTTTGTCGCTAAAACGACGGCCAAACTTCCGAAAATATAGAAATCATACCATTCTATCAAAGTACCGAGAGATGATGCAGTGATGACGCTCCAGATGGTGCGGTTTTTCTGCTTATCTGTCATATTCTCGTAAGCATCGTGGTGTTGTTCGCTCATATCACTAGATTTTTTTGTTTAAATTATTATAATGGAAATTAATTTTTATAGATAAATCTGAAGTTGTACAATAAATTCTCCTTTAGACTTCGGGCTTTCTGTAGGGTTTGTATAAACAGGTCTTGTAGAATATTGAGTAGTGATTTTCGCATGATGACCGTCTAAAAACCAGTTGGCTCCCACATCAAACTGTGAAGATGGTTTGTCGAATGCTTCAAAATCTTTGTAAGTATATGCTGCAAAAGGCTGAATTCTAACTTTCGGTTTTTCTGCCTGATTAGGGAGTAATAAACCTGCTTGAGCATAAACTACATTTCCTGTTCCGATCATTGGCTGTAAATTTCCGGGGCCAGCTAAAGCTCTTTGCCCGACAAAATTTGGGTCGTTGGCTGCGATATTCATTGTTCCTAAATTCCTAACGTAATTGGGTCCGAAATTATAGTTGAAATATCCAGCATACGCTGAAACTGCCATTTTGTTTTTTGCTTCACCCAAAGGAATATCGGCAAAAGCATCTACGGAAAGTAGGGTGATGTCGTGTTTTTCAATATTTGAGTTGACTGAAGTTCTCGTTCCTTCTGCTTGATGATAAAAACCTGCACCGACGTTGAAAACTTTTTTAGTTCCCAAGTAAGAACCCACTTTGAAAGGAAGAAGATTAGATTCTGTATCTAAAAATTGGTATTCAAAATATCCTGCTTTAGACCAGTTTGGGTTTCCATTGTTGTCAACAGCAACTTCATTTCCAGGAATTAAGGTATTTGGAGGGGTTAAATCTGTTGCGAATGGTTTATTTAAACTCATTCGGTATTCAAACTTTCCATATTTACCTTTTGCGAAAACTCCCATTTGTCTTGCAAACTGGTCGGAATTATCGATCAAAGGCCAGCTGAAAATAGGAGAGTCTACTGTAAGAAAGTTTAATGTTGAAGCCATTGTCATACGGGAAAGTCCCATGTAATAATGAAGTCCACCTCCTAAAGTTAAGCTGAATTTTCCGGCTTCACCCGGCATAATTACCGCATATTCATTCCAGGCATCATGAAAAAAAAGTTGAGGCTTCTTGCCGTTTCCATAGCCTCCTGTTCCGGTTGTTCCGGTTGCGCCGCCGTTAATGAAAGTCTGATTATTCATTCCGAAATGCAATAAAATCATATAGCGCTTGGTTACTTGTGCGTAAGCCAAAATACGGGCTCTTCGGTTTCCTAAATTCCAGGTATTATCTGTAGGTTCGCCTCCAACCATACTTCCGGGATTCATTTCTGTGTTCCTGATCCAGAACTGGTCCCATAAAATAAATCTAATGTATTTATCTCCTTCAGGATTTAAATTTATTTTTAAACCATTTCCATAATCAGGAGAACCTTGACCGTATACAGAACTGCTAATTAAAGCTAATCCAATAAAACTTAATATTTTCTTCATAAATTATTAATTTTTTGGCTGTTATTTTGTGAAAGCCAAATTGTAATTAATAATTTAGTTATAAAAATTTAATATATATTTATGCTTAGTATATAGTTATATGTTGTGAATGATGAATTATGAGTTCGGAAATCCTTCTTTTTTTTAAATTAAATTATTGATAATCATTAAATTAATTTTTTTAAATACTCATAACTTATAATTCTTAACTCATTATTAGGAAAATTATTTCTTAAACCTTTCCCATTTAATCAACATGTATTTATCAGCAAACTGAGTGATAATTAAACCTGAATTTTTAATGTTTTCTTCCTTGCTCATATATTCAATAAGTTCATTTTGTTTTAAAATTTTATAAACAGGATGGAAATCTGAGTGGGGTGGTCTTGTGATATTATATTTCTTAATCCAAGAGCTGATCGTGACATGAGAAACCCCGATAATTCTTTCTATTTCACGGAAACTCAATCCTTCAAGGTATAATTGTAAAGCTTTTGTTACGTAATAATCATCAATCTGTTTACCAAGTTTTTTTACTGTAAAATAGTAGTTGCAATCCTTACAGTGAAACCTTTGTTTCTCATTAATGATTCCGCTTTTTACAATATTTGAGCTCTTACATTTCGGACAGTTATTTTCCATAACTATATTTTTTTAGCAAATATATAATAATTTAGCAAAATGTTAATTTAACTTAAAGATAAAATTACCTGTATATTAATTTAATTCAATAAAATTATCTTTCTAATTTGGTTTTTAAAGTTATTATGTTTTAAATTTGCCAAAAAATTCAGATAAATAAATGGAAATAGAAATTTCCTCGTCCATGCATTTAATGTATGTGAGTGAAATACAGCAGGAAATGTATGATTCTGCACAGCGAAGAGGGACGGGTATTGCAAAACGTTCCATAGAATATTTAAGTAAAAAGATTTCAGAAGGCAATGCTGTTGTAGCCACTGAAAACGGAGAGTGGGTGGGTTTCTGTTATATAGAAACCTGGTCGCATGGTCAGTTTGTGGCTAACTCTGGATTAATTGTTTCTCCAAAATTCAGACATGGAGGGATTGCAACCTTAATCAAAGATAGAGTGTTTGCTTTATCAAGAGAGAAATTTCCCAATGCGAAAATATTTGGATTAACAACAGGTCTTGCTGTGATGAAAATTAACAGTGATTTAGGGTACAAACCTGTCATTTATTCTGAATTGACACAAGATGAAGAATTTTGGAACGGTTGCAAAAACTGTGTGAATTATGAAATTTTAATGAAAAAGGAACGTAAAAACTGTCTTTGTACAGCAATGCTTTTCGTTCCTGACGATAATAAAGTAAATAAGGTTGTAAATAATCAGCCCAAAAATCAATATCAAAATGAGCAAGAAAGTAATCTTAGCGTTTAGCGGAGGTTTAGATACCTCTTACTGTGCTAAATATTTGAGTGAAACACTTGGATATGAGGTGTATGCAGTGACTGTAAATACCGGAGGTTTTTCTAAAGAAGAAGAAAAAAAACTGGAAAAAAAAGCCTTCAATCTTGGGGTGAAAGAATACAGGTGTGTAGATGCTCAGGAAGATTATTATAATTCTTGCGTAAAGTATTTGATTTTTGGGAATGTGTTGAAAAACAATACATATCCATTGTCTGTAAGTGCTGAACGTACGATTCAGGCGCAGGAAATTGCAAAATATGCGATTGAGATCGGTGCTGATGCTATTGCTCACGGAAGTACAGGTGCGGGAAATGATCAGGTTCGTTTTGATTTGATCTTCCAGGTAATGTGCCCGAATGTAGAAATCATTACACCGATTCGCGATATGTCTTTATCTCGTGAAGAAGAAATCGAGTTTTTGAAAAGTCACGGTTATGAAATGGAATTTCATAAAGCACAATATTCTGTAAATAAAGGACTTTGGGGAACTTCAGTTGGTGGAAAAGAGACTTTAGCTTCAAGAAATTATTTACCTGAAGAAGCTTTTCCTTCACAAATTAAAGAAACTCAGCCTTCAGAACTGGAAATTGAGTTTAAAAATGGAGAGGTTGTAGCAGTAAACGGTGAAAATTTTGAACATTCGGTTTACGCCATTCAAAAAATTGAAGAATTGGCTTCTGCTTATGGAATTGGCCGTGATATTCACGTTGGAGATACGATTGTAGGAATCAAAGGAAGAGTGGGGTTTGAAGCAGCAGCGGCGTCTGTGATTATCAAAGCACATCATTTATTGGAAAAACATACGCTTTCAAAATATCAGCAGATGATGAAATCTCAATTATCCGACTGGTACGGAAACTGGCTTCATGAAGCGCTTTTCTTAGACCCTGTCATGAGGAATATTGAGTCTTTCTTGGATGATTCTCAAAAAACAGTCAGCGGAAAAGTTTTTGTAACACTTCATCCCTATAGATTTGTTTTAAATGGGATTGAATCTCAACACGATTTAATGTCCGATAAATTCGGAAGTTACGGCGAAGCAAACAGAGCATGGACGGGCGAAGATGTGAAAGGTTATACAAAAATCGTAAGCAATTCTTTAAATATATATCATCAAATTAATTCAACATTATGATGATAAACCCGAAGGGTTCAATAATAGTAGCCGTAGGTGAAACCTATGGTTGATAAAATCAACAAACAATCAGAACCCGAAGGGTTCAATAAAAATAACTGCAGACGAAACCTGTGGGAAAATAAAAATGATTAATATAAAAAAAACAGCAGGAATCATCGGAGCGAACGGTTACACCGGAAGCGAATTGGTTCGTCTGCTGGCTTTTCATCCCAATGTGACTTTGAGTTTTTTATATAGTCGTTCAAATTCGGGGACAAAAATTTCAGATTTGTACCCGGATTTAACGACGGTTTGTGAAATGGTCTTAACAGATCAGCCTGAAGAAGTAGATATTTTGTTTTTGTGCCTTCCGCATAAAGAAAGCCAGAGTTGGCTGGCACAAAATAAAATTAATGAAGAAACACTAATCATCGATTTGGGAAACGATTTTCGTTTGAATGGAAATTTCGAAAACAGAAATTTTATTTACGGATTGTCGGAAATCAATAGAAAACAACTTATTGGCGCAAAAAGTATTGCCAATCCGGGATGTTTTGCTACGGCGATTCAGTTGGCTTTGTTTCCGTTAGCTCAAAAAAAAATATTGAATGATGTTTATACAACAGGAATTACAGGTTCTACAGGAGCCGGACAATCTTTGCAGGCAACGACGCATTTCACCTGGAGGAATGATAATATTTCTGCCTACAAAACCTTGAAGCATCAGCATGTTGAAGAAATTTTGCAGCAATTAGCTTCTTTCAATAAAAATGAAATCAGTCTAAATTTTGTTCCATGGAGAGGAGATTTTGCGAGAGGAATTTTTACGAGTTCCACGGTGAAAACAGATTTAGAACTTTCAGATATTCATCAATTGTTTAGGGATTTTTATGCAGATGAACCTTTTGTAAAGGTAAGCGAAAAAGCAATTGATTTAAAGCAGGTTGTCAATACCAATCGCTGTGTGATTCATATAGAAAAGAGTGGAAATGTTGCGGTCATTCACTCAGCGATTGACAATTTGTTAAAAGGAGCTTCCGGACAGGCAGTTCAAAACATGAATCTTGCGATGGGCTGGGAAGAAAATTCAGGATTAAACTTAAAACCGATTGCGTTTTAAATGTGAATTAAAAATCTGAATTGTAAATTTTAAAAACTCCAATCAAAAAACGACCTAGGAAAATGTAGCGTTAAGAAAATTGAAATTTAATCCGTTAAAAAATTTCCACTGTTTGAGCACGAGGCAAATTTTCAGCCTAAGAATAAATTTTCAATTCGTGCGAGTTTTGGGAATTTTAGGATTCAATTTAAATTTTTAGCGGAAGTTTTCAGTCTTGAATTTTTGTTTCTTTTGCTTCAAGACAAAAGAAAATTAATAAAGATAGTTATTAGAAAAACCAACAACTATCAACCAAAAACAATCAACTAAGATGAATTTATTCAACGTATATCCATTATTCAACATAAACCCAATTAAAGCTCAGGGATCATTTCTTTGGGACGATAAAGGAGAAAAATATCTTGATTTTTACGGAGGTCACGCGGTAATTTCTATCGGGCATAACCATCCGCATTATCAAACTCAATTAAAAAACCAGTTAGATAAAATATCTTTCTATTCAAACTCAGTTCAGAATGAATTACAAACCGAATTAGCAGATAAATTAGGAAAACTGTCAGGTTTAGAAGATTACAACTTGTTTTTATGTAATTCAGGAGCTGAAGCGAATGAAAATGCTTTAAAATTGGCATCTTTTCATAACGGAAAAAACAAAGTATTGTATTTTTCAGGTTCATTCCACGGAAGAACTTCGGCGGCAGTTTCGGTAACGGATAATCCGAAAATTGTAGCTCCGGTAAATTATGATGAAAGATTTATTAAATCTGAATGGAATAATATAGAACAACTTGAAGAGGTTTTCGAAAAACAAGGAAACGAAATTTCATCTGTCATTATTGAAGGAATTCAGGGCGTTGGCGGAATTATGATTCCAACCGTTGAATTTTTAACTAAAATTAAAGAACTATGTGAAAAATATGATACCGTTTTGATTTTGGATGAAGTTCAGTCAGGATACGGAAGAAGCGGTTATTTCTTTGCTCATCAGGAATTTGGAATTGAAGCAGATATCATTACAACGGCAAAAGGAATGGGGAATGGTTTTCCAATTGGCGGAGTTTTAATTCATCCTAAATTTCAGGCAAGCAACGGTTTGCTGGGAACAACTTTCGGAGGAAATCATTTAGCTTGTGTTGCGGCGATTGCGGTGTTGGACGTGATGAAAAATGAAAATCTCATCGAAAATGCTCAGGAAATGGGCGCGTATATTGAAAATGAAATTAAAGATTTTCCACATATTAAAACCATCCGAAGGAAAGGTTTGATGATTGGAATTGAACTCGACAGGGATTGCTCGGAAGTGAGGAATAGCCTGTTGTACAATCATCATATTTTCACAGGAAATTCTAATGATAAGGCTTTGTTGAGGATTCTTCCGGCACTTAACATTAAAAAAGTAGAAACTGATTTGTTCATCAGTGCTTTAAAAACTGTTTTAGAAAATCTATAATTAATTAACCACAAATCGAAGATTTGACGAAGTCAAAAGTCACAAAAGTTTTATGATTTTAAGAACCTATAAAACTTTTTAAAGAGCATTAAAACTTATGAAAATCTTTGATTTTCAACTCATGTGTTCTAAATGTTTTCAAAGTTTTTAACTAAAATCTAATGTGACTCATGTGTTAAAACTTTTGTGGTAAAAAAATCAATTCAAAATGAAAAAATTCACCTCTGTAAGCGATGTTAAAAACTTACAGGATATTATAAAAAAAGCTTTACAAATTAAAGAAAACCCTCTTTCGGAAACAGAGAAAGGAAAAGGAAAAACAATTGGACTTGTATTTTTAAATTCAAGTTTAAGAACCCGTTTAAGCAGCCAAATCGCAGCTCAGAATTTAGGTTTAAATGTATTGACGTTAAATGCTGCACAGGAAGCTTGGAGTCTGGAATTCGCAGACGGAGCTGTAATGAACGGCGACACGGTAGAACATATCAAAGACGCTATTGAAGTATTAAATCAATATTGTGACATCATCGCGGTTCGTTGTTTTGCAGGAATGAAAAGCAAGGAAGATGATGTTAACGAAAGTATTTTAAGTCAGTTCGAGCAACATGCAAAAGTTCCGGTTATCTCTTTGGAATCAGCAACGCGTCACCCTTTGCAAAGTTTGGCAGATTGTATTACGATCACGGAAAATTGGAAAGAAGAGCGTAAACCTAAAGTGGTATTGACTTGGGCTCCACATATCAAACCAATTGCTCATGCAGTAGGGAATTCTTTCGCAGAATGGATGCAGGAAATGGATGTTGAGTTGGTAATTGCGAATCCGGAAGGTTATGATTTGGATAAAAATTTCACAAAAGATGTAAAAATAATCCATAATCAGGATGAAGCGTTGAAAGATGCAGATTTTATTTACGTGAAAAATTGGTCATCTTTTGATGATTATGCAGCAATGCCGGAAGTGAAAGAAAACTGGATGTTGACGAATGAAAAACTGTCTAATACCAATCAAGGAAAGGTGATGCACTGTCTTCCGGTTCGTCGAAATGTGGAGTTGAGTGATGAGGTGATGGACGGTAAAAATTCTATCATTTATCAACAGGCAAAAAATCGAATTTTTTCGGCGCAGGCAGTTTTCTCTGAAATTTTAGATGAATTGAATTCTTAATAAATCCAAACCTAACGGGTTTTAGAAAATCGCTAAGTTTAGATTAGCAAACCATGTCAAGGTTCAAAACCTTGACATGGTTCTCAAAAAAAGGTTTGTATGAAAGAAAAATTATACATCATAAAAATCGGCGGAGCATTAATCGATGATGAGGAATTATTGAACGAATTTTTAGAGCAGTTTTCTGAAATTAAAGAAAAGAAAATTCTGGTTCATGGAGGCGGAAAATTGGCGACAACTTTAGCTGATAAACTGGGCGTTGAACAAAAAATGATTAACGGCCGAAGAATCACTGATAAAGATACTTTGGATATTGTAGCGATGGTGTATGCAGGAGGAATCAACAAAAATATTGTCGCAAAACTTCAGCATAAAAAGTGCAGAGCAATGGGATTTTCGGGTGCTGATGCCAATTTAATTAAAGCCACAAAAAGAGAAGACGCAGAAATAGACTTCGGATTTGTTGGCGACATTACAGAGAAAAGCGTGAACAGAAAATTGATTTCAAAGTTATTGAAGCTTGAATTAGTTCCTGTCTTTTCTGCAATTACTCACGATAAAAAAGGACATCTTTTCAATACCAATGCAGATACGATTGCTTCGGTAATTGCGCAGGCTTTATCTTCAAAATATGATGTTGAATTGTTGTATTGTTTCGATAAAGAAGGAGTGCTGGAAGATGTAAACAACCCTGAATCTGTTATTAAAAATATTTCCGAGGAAGAATTTTCAACCTTAAAAGATGAAGGAAAACTTCATAAAGGAATTCTTCCCAAATTAGAAAATGCTCTTGGAGCAGTGAAAAATAAAGTTAATAAGGTATTCTTGATTAAGGAAACCTCACTAAAAAACCATATAGAAAATCATCATGCAGGAACTGAAATCTGTTTATAGTAAAGAAGAATTACTGAATAATGCAGTAGAATTGTTGAAAAAACTGATTGAAATTCCGTCATTCAGCAAAGATGAATTTAATACGTCTGTGGAGATTGAAAATTTTTTCAGAAAACATCAGATTCCAACAAAACGTTTTAAAAATAACATCTGGGCGGTGAATAAAAATTTTGATGTTTTCAAACCGTCGATTTTGCTGAATACGCATCATGATACCGTAAAACCGAATAAAGCTTATACTTTAGATCCGTTTTTGCCGATTGAGAAAGATGGAAAATTATTCGGATTGGGAAGCAACGATGCGGGAGCTTCATTGGTTTCGATGGCGCAGGTTTTTTTGCATTTTTTTGATAAAGAAGATTTAAAATATAATTTAATTATTGCTTTGACGGCAGAGGAGGAGATTTCAGGTTTTGACGGAATTGAAGCCTTATTTCCTCAGTTACCAAACATCGAATTGGCTATTGTAGGAGAACCAACGCAGATGAATCTAGCGATTGCAGAAAAAGGACTTTTGGTTATTGATGGAGAAATGAAAGGAACTCCTTCTCACGCCGCTCATCCGAATGACAATAATTCGATTGTAAAATGCATGGAAGATCTTCAAAATATTCTGAGCTTTAAATTTCCAAAAGTTTCAGATTATTTAGGCGAAGTTAAGGTGACACTTTCGGGAATTCATGCCGGAGTTCAGCATAATGTTGTTCCTGAATCATGCGCTTTTACTTTGGATGTGAGAGTTACGGATGAATATTCGAATAAAGAAGCGTTTGAGATCATTCAATCGCAGATGAGATCAACCTTAACAGCAAGGTCTTTCAGGTTAAATTCATCAAAAATCGAAACGGAACATCCATTCGTACAGGCTGGTTTGGAAATTGGCAGGACAACTTACGGTTCACCAACTTCATCCGATCAAGCGATAATTCCTTGTACATCAGTAAAGCTCGGTCCAGGTGACAGTAGGCGCTCTCACACTGCAGATGAATTTATCTTCATCGAAGAAATTGCGGAAGGAATTGAGATTTATATTAAGATTTTAGAGAAGGTTTTATAGGCTGGAAGCGGGGAAATGAATGATGTAAGTCTATAAAGTCCACAAACAACGACCTAGGAAACGGAGGCGTTAAGAAATTTTAAATTATTACCGTTAAAAAATTTCCACTGTTTGAGTGGCGGCAAAAAATAATCTTATCATTTCAAATCAAACTTTCCGCCCGAGTTTTGGAAATTTTAGGAAATAATTTAAAATTTTAGCCGGAGTTTCCAGTCTTGAATTTTTGTTTCTTTTGTTTCAAGACAAAAGAAATTTTTAAAATAAAAAAAAGAAATTTTATGAAAAAAATATGGCAAAAAGATGACAATGCCACCAATATATTAGTCAACAAATTTACAGTCGGGAAAGATCTTGATTTTGATGAGCGTTTGGCGAAATATGATGTCAAAGGTTCGATGGCGCACTGTAAAATGTTGGCAGAAGTCGGAATTATTTCGAATGAAGAATCGAAACAGATGTTGTCTGTTTTGGAAGTGATTTTGAAAGATATCGAAAATGAAACTTTTGAAATCGATAAAACAGCGGAAGATATTCATTCGCAGATCGAGTCAATTTTAATTGAAAAATTAGGAGATACAGGAAAGAAAATTCACACGGCAAGATCTCGTAACGATCAGGTTTTATTAGATATTAAATTGTATTTGGTTGATGAGATCCGTGAAATTGCAGCGTTGACAGACGAGTTTTTTCAAATATTGATCAAACTAGCGGATCAGCATAAAAATATTCTTCTTCCAGGTTATACGCATTTACAGATTGCGATGCCTTCATCGTTTGGATTATGGTTTGGAGCTTATGCAGAAGCGTTGTTAGATGATGTTGAAATGTTGTTTTCGGTTAAAAATATCATTAATAAAAATCCACTGGGTTCCGCAGCAGGATATGGCTCGTCTTTTCCAATTGATCGTGAGAGTACGACCTATAATTTAGGTTTTCAGTCGATGAATTGTAATTCAGTTTATGCTCAAATGACACGTGGAAAATCGGAGAAAATGTTGTCGATGGCAATGGCTACTTTGGCAGGAACTTTAGGTAAATTTTCTTATGATGTTTGTCTGTATTTAAGTCAGAATTTTGATTTTATCAGTTTCCCTAAAGAATTTACAACGGGAAGCAGCATTATGCCTCATAAGAAAAATCCGGATATTTTTGAGCTGGTTCGCGCGCGTTGCAACAGAATTCAGTCTTTGCCGAATGAGTTTATTTTGTTGACGAACAATCTTCCTTCTGGTTATCATAGAGATATGCAGTTAACAAAGGAGATTCTTTTTCCAGCAATTGATTCTTTAAAAGAATGTTTGGAAATTTTAAATTATACCTTACCAAATATTCAGGTGAAGGATGGTATTCTGGAAGACGAAAAATACAAATACCTTTTCAGCGTAGAGAAAATTAATGAAGAAGTAAAAAACGGAAGTTCATTCCGTGATGCTTATGTGAAAGTAGGACAGGAGATTGAAAATAATGAGTTTGATTTTGAAATAGGAAGACTAAATCATACCCATCAGGGAAGTATCGGAAATCTTTGTTTGGATAAAATAGAATATCAGTTTAATAAATTGAAAAATAAATTGTTGGGTTGATTTATTTTTAACCATTAAGATTTTAGTTAAGAAGTTCAGAATATTTAAGATTCGAAAACAAATAATAAAATAATAATTAAAAATCTATAGATTTTTCTTAATTAAGCTTAACTCCTTAATTAAAATCTTAATGGTTCAATTTAATTTAATCCAAATCAATCTTAAACTTAGTAGATTTTTTAACCTCGTGAAGTACAATAGAACTGTGATATTGTCCGATATTAGGAATATTTGAAATTACATTTACCGTAAAATTATTATAAGAATTGATGTCTTTAGCGATAATTTTCAGCATATAATCATATTCGCCTGAAAGACTGATGATTTCCTGAACTTCATCGTGTTGCATAATGTTTTTTTCAAAAGTTTCAAGTACTTTTTTAGATTGTTCTTTCAAGCGAACATTGCAATAAACAACAATATTTAAACCCAGTTTTTCACGGTTTAAAAGACCTACATATTTTTCGATGATTCCTTGTTTTTCCAGCTGTTTGATACGTTCATACGTCGGAGTAAAGGTAAGACCGATCTTTTCCGAAATTTCTTTCACAGAATAGGTAGAGTCTTCCTGAATGATGCTAAGAATCATTTTGTCTTTTAAATCCATAAAAATGTGTTGAGTTTTAACAAAAGTAATATTTAAAAATGAAAATAAAGAGAGATTAAGATTTTTTAATTTTATAAGAATTTTGATTTTGTCAGTTCGCCAAAATGTTATATCTTTGCACCTAATGAATAACACAGTATTTATATCATTAGAATTACCGGGCGTAGACGCCCTTTACGATATTTATTTATTTTAAGCGAAGATATTTTCTTCGCTTTTTTTTTGTAAAAAATTAAGATATTATGTTTACGATTACAGAACTAAGTACCGAGAGAATCAACAGTATAGTAACAGAAGCACTGGCTTTTGCGAACGGAAAAACTGCCAAAATTGAAGGAGAAGTTTTTTGTTCAAACCTTTTCTTTGAAGACAGTACAAGAACGAAAACAAGCTTTGATATTGCCGAAAGAAAATTAGGTTTGCAGGTGGTTTCTTTTGATGCTTCAAATAGTTCTGTGAATAAAGGTGAAAGTCTTTATGATACGGTAAAAACAATTGAAAGTCTTGGTGTAAATCTGGTTGTAATCAGAGATAAGAAAGACAGATATTTTGATGAATTAAAAAATATTACTATCCCCGTGATTAACGGAGGAGACGGAACAGGAAACCATCCTTCTCAATGTATGCTTGATTTAATGACAATCTATCAGGAATTTGGAAAATTTGAAGGTTTAAAAATAGGAATTGTAGGAGATGTAAAACACAGCCGAGTTGCGAATTCAAATGCAGAAGCATTAAGAAGATTAGGTGCTAAAGTTTACTTTTCAGGACCAGAACAATGGTTTGACGAAGGAGCTTTAATTAATGGGACTTATTTATCTGTTGATGAATTAATTAAAGAAGTTGATGTTTTGATGTTATTGAGAATTCAACACGAAAGACACGATGCTAAAATGAGTTTCTCAGCTTCAGAATACCACAGAAAATATGGCTTGACGAAAGAAAGAGAAAAAGCGATGAAAAAAGAAGCGATCATCATGCATCCAGCTCCAATCAACAGAGGAGTAGAAATTGATACAGACTTGGTAGAATGCGAACGCTCAAGAATTTTCAAACAAATGCAGAACGGTGTTTTCGCAAGAATGGCAATTTTAAAAGAAGCCTTGGAAGGACAAGGATACACTTTTAAATAAGAGATTCGGGATACGAGTTTAGAGATAAATAGACACCCACAAATTCCCCTCCTTTGGAGGGGTGGCGAAAATTCAAAGAATTTTGACGGGGTGGTTTAAAAAGTAAAATAGAAAAAATAAGAAGTAAAATAACAGAATGAAGAAGTCTAACTTCTAATTTCTAAAATCTAATTTAAAAATGAAGAAAAAGTTAATACTGGAGTCCGGTGAAGTGTTTCATGGAGAAGGTTTCGGAGCTGAATTGGAAACGGCAGGAGAGGTGGTTTTCAATACCGGAATGACAGGGTACCAAGAACTGATTTCTGACCCGTCTTATTGCGGTCAGATTGTTTGTATGACCTATCCGCTTATCGGAAACTATGGGATTAATAGAGATGATTATGAGAGTATAGAGCCGGCTATCAAAGGTCTTATCGTAAAAGAACTTTGTGATTTACCATCAAATTTCCGTACTCAGATTACTTTAGATGAATTATTTAAAAAGAAAAAACTTTCAGGAATTTCAGGAATCGATACCAGAAGACTGACAAGAATTCTTCGTAATTACGGAGTTGTGAAAGGAAAAATTGTAAACGCTGATGCTGACGAAAGTACAGTAGTTGCAGAACTAAAAGGCACAAATTTCCCAACCAACCAAGTGGAGCAGGTTTCTACAAAAACACCTTATGCAAACCCGGGAAGAGGACTTAAAGTAGTACTTGTAGATTTCGGTTCTAAATTAGGAATTATCAGAGAATTATCTCAAAGAAATTGTGACATCACTGTAGTTTCACATGATACAACAGCAGAAGAAATTTTGTTGATGAATCCGGACGGAATCATGTTATCAAACGGCCCTGGAGATCCGGAAGATAATCAGGGAGCTTTAGAAATGATCCGCGGATTATTAGGAAAAGTTCCAATCTTCGGAATCTGTTTAGGGCACCAATTAATCGGTTTGGCTTGTGGAGCAAAAACTTTCAAGTTAAAATTCGGACACAGAGGAGGAAATCACCCGGTTTTAGATTTAGAGAAAAACAAAGTGGCAATTACTTCTCAAAACCACGGTTATGCGGTTGATCAGGAAAGTCTTAAAGAAACAGATTTAATTGAAACACACATTGCATTGAACGACAGAACCAACGAAGGGCTTAAACACAAAATTCACCCTTGCTTCTCAGTTCAGTATCACCCGGAAGCAAGTCCAGGTCCTGAAGATGCGAACTACTTGTTTGATGATTTCATTGAATTAATGGAAAACTTCAAAAAGTAATTTAGATTTCAGATATTAGACATCAGATAAAAGACTTTACATGCATAATTTTGAGAAATTACTTTTCTGGCAGAAATCAATAGAACTTGCGAAGGAGGTTTATATTATTTGTGCAGACTTACCAAAAGATGAAAAATTTGGTTTGATTTCTCAGATTAAAAGGTCAGTAATTTCAATTCCGTCAAATATTGCGGAAGGAGCAGGAAGAAATAACGACAGAGAACTTTATCATTTTCTTGGAATTGCAAATGCTTCCTCTTTTGAACTACAGACACAATTAATTCTGACAAGAGAATTAAATTTATTAAATGCAGAAAAAGTTAACAGTTTAATATCAAACCTGAATGAAATTCAAAGAATGATTTATTCATTTAAATCTAATCTAAAAAAGTAAAACACAACGCTGGAAGTCTAGAATCTGAAATCTGACATCTAGTATCTAACAACAAAAAAATGGCAAAACGTACAGATATAAAAACAATTTTAGTAATCGGTTCAGGACCTATCATCATTGGTCAGGCGGCAGAATTTGATTACGCAGGAACGCAGGCTTGTCTGTCTTTGAGAGAAGAAGGCTACAAGGTAATTTTGATTAACTCAAACCCTGCAACGATTATGACAGATGTTGAAATCGCAGATAAGGTATATATCGAGCCGATTTCACTTCAGTTTGTAAGTCACATCATCAGAAAAGAGCGCCCAGATGCACTTTTACCTACGCTTGGTGGACAAACAGGTTTGAACATGGCGGTAGAATTGGAAAAATCAGGAATTCTTGAAGAATGTAAAGTTGAAGTTTTGGGAACGAAGCTTTCAGCGATCAACAGAGCGGAAGACAGAGATTTATTCCGTGAATTGATGAGAGAATTGAACGAGCCGGTTCCAGAATCTGACATCGTAAATACAGTTGAAGGAGCAATTAATTTTGCTAACGAAATCGGTTATCCGGTAATTGTTCGTCCTGCTTTCACAATGGGTGGAACAGGTGGTGGAATCGCTGCTACCGAAGCTGAATTGAAAGAAATTGCAGAATTAGGATTGAAATACAGTCCGGTTACACAATGTCTTATTGAGAAATCAATTGCAGGTTTCAAAGAAATTGAATACGAAGTAATGCGTGATGCAAACGACAATGCGATTGTGGTTTGTAACATGGAAAATATCGACCCGGTTGGAGTCCACACAGGTGACTCAATCGTTGTGGCACCTTCTCAAACGCTTTCTGACAGAGAATATCAGTTGTTGAGAAATGCTTCATTAAAAATCATCAGAGCTTTAGGAATTGAAGGTGGATGTAACGTACAGTTGGCTTTAGACCCACACTCATTTGATTATTATATCATCGAGGTGAATCCGAGAGTTTCTCGTTCATCAGCTTTAGCATCAAAAGCAACTGGTTATCCGATTGCTAAAATTGCTGCAAAAATTGCGGTAGGATTAACTTTAGATGAAATCATGAATCCGGTTACAGGAAAGTCTTACGCTTGTTTTGAACCGGCTTTGGATTATGTGGTAACTAAATTCCCAAGATTTCCATTCGATAAATTCGAAACTGCGGACAGAAGATTATCAACGCAGATGAAAGCAACGGGTGAAGTAATGGCAATCGGAAGAAATTTCGAAGAGTCTTTACAAAAAGCCATTCGTTCTTTGGAAACAGGAATTAAACATATTGGTTTAAAAACTAAGCAAGCTGCAGCTTTAACAGCAGAAGAAATCGAAAGAAGAATCAGAGTTTGTGATGACGAAAGATTGTTTATCATCGGGGACGCTTTAAGAAGAGGTTACGACTGGGAACAAATCGTAGAATGGAGCAAAATCGATAAATTCTTCATCTGGAAAATCAAAAAACTAATTGATTTCGAAAAGGTGATCGCTGAAAATAAATTCAACAAAGACATCTTATTAGAAGCTAAAAAATTAGGTTTTGCAGATGTAAATATCGCAGTTCTTTGGGATGTAAAAGAACGTGAAGTTTTCAATTTCAGAAAAGAAAATGGAGTAATGCCGGTTTACAAAATGGTAGACACTTGCGCCGCGGAATTCGAATCTGAAACACCATATTTCTACGGAACTTACGAAGAAGAAAACGAATCCGTACCTTCAGACAAAGAAAAAATCATCGTTCTAGGTTCAGGACCAATCAGAATCGGACAGGGAGTTGAGTTTGATTATGCGACAGTTCACTCAGTTTGGGCAATCAAAGAGATGGGTTATGAAGCAATCATCATCAACAACAACCCAGAAACGGTTTCTACAGACTTCTCAATTTCAGATAAATTATACTTCGAACCGTTGACGGAAGAAGATGTAATGAACATCATCGAATTGGAGAAACCAAAAGGAGTTGTGGTACAGTTTGGAGGTCAAACAGCAATTAATTTAGCTGATAAATTGGCTGCTCATGGAGTTCAGATTTTAGGAACTTCTTTGGAAGACCTTGACAGAGCTGAAAACAGAGATAAGTTTGAAAAAGCCCTTCAGGAAATTGGGATTCCTCAGCCTTTAGGAAAAACCTCAACTTCAAAAGAAGAAGCGATAAAAATTGCAAACGAAATCGGTTATCCGGTGCTGGTTCGTCCAAGTTACGTTTTGGGAGGTAGAGCAATGGAAATTGTTTATAATGAAGCAGAATTGGCTCATTATATGGAGTTTGCGGTAGATGCAAGCCCGGAACATCCAGTTTTGGTCGACCGTTACATGGTTGGGAAAGAAATTGAAGTGGATGCGATTTGTGACGGTGAAACAGTGGTCATTCCAGGAATTATGGAGCATATCGAAAGAGCAGGAGTTCACTCTGGAGACTCGATTGCGGTGTATCCTCCACAGAATATTTCACAAAGCGAAGTTGATACTTTGGTAGATTATACTCAGAGATTGGCTAAAGGATTGAAAGTGATTGGTTTAATGAATATTCAGTACGTTCTTTTCGAAGGAAATGTTTATGTAATCGAAGTGAATCCACGTTCATCAAGAACGGTTCCTTTCTTATCTAAAATCACGGAAGTTCCAATGGCAAATCTTGCTACAAAGGCAATTTTAGGTCAGAAACTGACAGATTTAGGCTACAAAAACGGATTGGTTCCAAATAAAGAAGGTGTTTTCGTAAAAGTTCCTGTGTTCTCTTTCTCTAAATTAACGAAAGTTGACATCTCTTTAGGCCCGGAAATGAAGTCTACAGGAGAGGTTATGGGTAAAGACACGACTTTGGAAAAGGCACTTTACAAAGGATTGGTTGCAGCAGGAAGAAAAGTTCCGATGCACGGTTCAATCTTGTTCACGGTAGCTGATAAACACAAGCAGGAAGCGGCTGATTTAGCGGCGAGATTCCATGAAGTTGGTTTCAGAATCTGGGCAACGGAAGGAACGGCAAAATTCTTTGAAGAAAAAGGAATTCCTTGCAAAATTGGTTACAAGATAGGAGAGGAAAGCGTAAACCTTATCGATTTGATCCAAAAAGGAAAAGTACAATACGTTGTCAACACCATGACGAAAGGAAAACAGTCTGAAAGAGACGGTTTCCAAATCAGAAGAATGAGCGTAGAAAACGGTGTTCCTTGTTTAACGTCAATGGATACAGTTGAAGCTATCTTGAAAGTAATCGAAAGCATGAGTTTCAAAATGGAGACGATGTAATTTTCAAATAAAATTTGAACGAAACTTTTCGTCAAACCTAACAGGTTTCTAAAACCTGTTAGGTTTTTTATTTATAAAAATTAAATAATTTGTTGATTGATGGAAAATTAGTTACTTTAGAAAAAGTACTTTTCGAAAAAATTATAACGAACAGACAATCGCCAAACAAAAAAATATGTATAAACCAGAAATTACCAGAGAAAACGTTGTTGAAGCGGAAAACAAACTTTTTTCGGCTCAGCTCGTAAGCAATGTGGAATTACTTGATCAACTATTGCACGATGATTTGCTTGCAGTAGCACCGACGGGAGAAATTATAACGAAAGAAATGGATTTGAATTCGCATAAAGCGAAAACAATGATCATTGAAAACGCTTCAATAGAAATTGATAACATTAAAATAATGGATGACATCGCACTTTCTATCGTTACAATGACAGCGAAAGGAAAAATGATGGGAGCACCATTAGAAGGAAGGTTTAGATATTTTAGAGTTTGGAAACGTTTTGATGATTCATTGAAAATTATTGGAGCAAGCTTTATGCAGTTACCTGATTAAAAAAGAGCAAAACACTGTTGTCTGCAACAAAGTAATGTAAATCCTCATAATTTTCTTCCGCTTTTTACGGATATTTTTCAGGGTTTTGAGAAGTGTGAAAAACTCTGAAAATTTTGATAGTTTCTTTTTCAATTTTATAAATAATGATGAAAGGAAAAATTTTCAGTGGTAAACGATGAAAATCATTGTGGATTTTTTGAAAAAATGGTGTTCGCTTTAATGTTTTTTCAGCAGCTAAAAGTTTTTTATAAAAAGATTTTGCAACTTTTAATGATACATTCTCGGCGTAGTAATCTATAGCTTTATTTACATCAATCTCGGCGTGATGAGTATATTCAATCTCAAAAGCCATATTTTTCTTTTATCTTTTTATGAAATTCTTCAGCAGGCATAAAATCTTCATCCTTCAAATTTTCCATTGCATCCAATTCACGTTTTTGCGCATCTGTTAACTGGTAATTTAGATTATGCTCGTACCAATCTTTTTGAGATTTTTTTTCAAGAATTCCGTCTAAATATCCCAAAACCTGTTTCAGGATTTCCTCCGGTTCATCTTTTAATTTTTGGTTAATGATATGTAAAGTGTTAGAATTCATTTCATTTATTTTTATCAAAGTTAATGAAATTTAGATTTGAGATAAAAATTATTTACCCGATAAGGTTGAAGGTTAATAAATTGGAATAAAATGACATATTTTAAAAAAGATTAAATTTAGAACTTGTTACAATTTCAAAAAACACATCAATGGAATATCAGGCTATCGCAGAAAAATATACCAATTTTAAAGTATCAAAAGACGGGAACCCGGTCGGGCAATTGAATTATAAAAACTGGTTTAAATTCAATGCTGAAATTGAAATTTTAAAATCAAGATATCAGGTTGAGCCGAAAGGTTTTTGGGGAACAACAGTTGAAGTTCTTGATGGGAAAAAAGTTCTTCTCAAATTTACCATGAACTGGGACGGAAATATCTTAATGAATACCTATTTCAATGATATTGAGAAAAAATATACGCTTAGTCACAAAGGTTTTTTCAAAGAATCTTTTGTGTTAAGCGATGTAAAAGGAACTGAACTTCTGATGATGAAACCCAATATTCAGTGGAGAAGTTTAAATTATGAATACCAAATAAACACTTCAGAGATTTTAGAGACATTTGAGGAAAAAAATATTCTTCTGCTTATATCTTTACACTGCGCCAATTATTATATGTCGATGATGGCGGGAATGGGTTAATTTATTTTATAATAAGGTTCATTAAAATACTTACTCGGTTTTATATAAACCATTTTTCTGTCTTTGTCAAAAATCCAGTTGAATCTGCGCATCACATCGGCTGCAAAATAATTCGCGTGTTGAGTTTTGAGGTCTCCTGTGAAAAATCCGGCTGTAACATTTTTTAAAACAATATTTCCAAGCTTTAGAAAAGGTAAAACTCCCTGTTTGGATGTAATGATTTGTCCGGAAGAGTTTTTCATTGACTTTTCGCCTGTAATTTTTAGCTTTTCATTCAGATTATTGGCTTCTGCAAACTCGTTACTGTACAGCAAACCTCCTGAATAACCAGACTGAAGAAGAAAATAAGCTTCCTGCTGTTTATCTTCAATTACATTGTCTGCAACGATAAAAAATTGCCCGTTTTTTACATACAGATTCATCGGTTGATAATCCCTTAAATCCGGTTCTTTATCATAAGAAACAAACTGGCTGTTGTCGTAATCGATTTTAAAATATTGGTCTTTAAAAATCCCGGTTCCTATTTTTCCATCGGCTTCATGACCGGTCAATTCATTATCAAAAAACCTAATGTTCTCATATTTTTTATTGCCGATTTTTACCGTATTACCGTCACTTATTTCATCTTTAAATGTGATATGGTCTGCTTTTCTGATTCTATCTGGCGAAATTGAAGCATCTTCCATCGCAATCTGAAACATCAGATGAAGCGAATCTTTATCATTAACCAAAGTTTTTACAATAATATTATTGTGTTTCGTTAATCTGAATGGAATCTTTTCCTGAGCTTTGAAATGATTTAAACTCAATAAAACAATGGCTAAACAGCTAAACTTCTTAAACATTTCTCGATTCTTAAAATATCCCCAAATATAGATTAAATTTTTCTCACCATTTAGATATAACTTGTCTTAAAAATAATTATCTTCGGTCAAATTAAATAAACCAAATGACCAAACATCAGCAAAGAGTCGCCGAAGTCTACCATTTTTTTGATAATAAAGACACCGTTCTAGGGTTCAGAAAACTGTTAGATTGCGCTATCGACACTCAGGATATGTCGATTTATAAAGAAGCGATTGATTTAACCGACTGGAAAGAAACACACAATCACGTCATCGATGAGTTAATCGAAAAATCAAAAACTCTTCTCGCCAAAATTGAAAAAGTTCAGGTAAAAGAACATATTTCTGAACAGTCTGTTTTGAAAGCAAAAGATATTGTAAAATCTTACGGAAGCAACCGTTTTTCGCTCGGTCCGGTTTCTGTGGAAATCAATAAAGGGCAGGTTTACGGTTTGGTAGGAGAGAATGGAAACGGGAAAACAACTTTGCTGAGAATTTTGGCGAATGAAATTTCATTTAATGATGGAAGTTTAAACTATTCATTCAACGAAAAATCAAAAAATGAATATGATTTGAGAACGAAATTGGTTTACATTCCGCAACGAACCGAAAAATGGTATGGAAGTCTGAAAGATAATCTGAAATTTGTGCTTTCAAATCATGGTGTTGCGCCTGAAGAAAACGAAACCAGAACCTTGATGATGATTGCCCGTCTCGGATTGTGGAATTACAAGCATCTGAAATGGAGCGAACTTTCATCCGGTTACAAAATGCGTTTTGAATTAGCGAGAATTCTTTTAAGAAAACCTGAAATTCTTTTGTTGGATGAGCCTTTAGCAAACCTTGATGTTTTGGCGCAACAGGTCATTTTGGAAGATTTAAAATCAATTGCCAATTCGGTAAATCATCCGATTGCTTTAATTTTAAGCTCGCAGCAATTGTACGAAGTAGAAAAGATTTCAGACAAGGTAATCTTTCTGAAAAACGGAAAATATAAAGATAATTCTGAAGTAAATGGTGATGACGAAAACCAATTAATTATTGAGATTGATACTAATGAGAGTCGCGATAAACTTCTCGAAGTCTTTAAGGGTTTCAATATGGAAAAGCTTAACTTCAATGGTGGTGTTTACGTCGCTTATTTCTCATCAGAAACTCAGTTTTATGAGGTAATTTCAGCTTTAGGAAATGCAAAAGCAGAAATTATTTACATCAGAAATATCTCGTCTTCTACGAGAAGGTTTTTCGTTAATTAATCTTTTTTAATTCAAATTAAAATGCAAAAACTCAATAAATTCAACCAATATTTGCTCGAAAGATATCCTACAGTCTGGAATACTAAAATTGTATGGATGCTTTTGGCGGCTCTCGTTTTTCATATCGTCTTTTTTATCATCGGTTATGTCTCGCATATCGATCCTGTTTCTTTGCAGAAATATTCTGTAAAAGATGATTATTTCAAAAACGGTGTTATTTTCGTTCATCTTATTATTTCTATTTTACTGATCGTAGGATGGCTTTTGATGATGCTTAAAAACAATGCCTTCAAGAATTTTTATCCTACTTCTAAAGGAAAACTATTTGGTCAGTTTTTACAGTATTTTATTATTATTTTTTCGTGTACCACGTTTTATTTCTCGTACATGACGGGTTTCAGAATGTTTATCAATAATAAATATCCTGATCAGGAAATGGCAAAAAATATTGATATTATCAACCGAACTGCGCCTTTTCTTTCTCAGAATATAGAATCTTATACTTTAGAAAACAGATTGTTCCCAAAACCTTTTTACGATTTGTACTGTGAAAATGATATTGAAAAAATAGACCAAAACAAAAAGTTTTTTGTGTATTACAACAGAGTGTATCAGTATTATACGCTGTATTCAAAAAAATCTTATAAAAAAGACAAGCGAGGAAATTTCATTCCTCCAAATCCTGAATATTCTAACAAAATACAGCCCGCTTATTCAGACGAGAAAGAAAAATTTGAAACTTTTTACTACAAAAAAGAGGTTGTAGATCTTTCATCATATATTAAAACAACGCAGCCAAGTTTCTACAATTTTTCGGAAATTTTTTATGATTATGATTTCCATGAACTTGATAATGGAGTGAGTGCCATAGAAACTGATTATTACTACGATAAAGATGCTCCGGATTATATTCTTAAAAATAAAAAAGCATCTGTTAATCAAAAAACGGCAACGCTTTTAAATTCTAAAAATCAGGCTGAGCTTGAGAAACTTTTTGAAGATTTTCTTTCGATTTCTAAAACTTATAGAGTTAAGAATAACTTGGATGCAAAAAAATGGGTTTCTATGATTTATTCTAAGGATAATCCGAATTTTGAAATCCGTTATTTTATAAAAGATTATGCAGGAAAAACCAGAACCGATGAAGATGAATATTATGAAGAAACAGTTGCTGTAGATTCTGCAGTTGTAAGTTCAGATTATACCAGAGACAGTATAAAAATCAGAGAATTTAATCCTAAAATCAATCAACAGCTTGCTCCGGATAAATATGTAAAAAATAATATGACAGAGTATTATTATCTGTCTGGAAACATGAAAGATTTGCTTAAAAGCGTAGACTCTATGAAGCAAGACGATTTCTTTTCAGATAACATTCATATTTATATCTGGATTGCGTTTTTCCTTTCTACTTTTATTTTCAGTTTCAGAATTACCGGGCTTCGTTCGTTGCTTTTCAGTGTGATTAGCGCAGGAGTTTTAACTTTAACCGTTACTTTAATTACGGTATTTTATGGTCTTACTTTCAGAGGTAAGGAGCAGTTTTTTGTATCATATTTTATTTTGTTTATCGGTTTAGTTATTCTGTTGATTCCGTTGCTGAAAATGAATATGGTGAGTAAAATGGTATCTTCTGTTTTGGTCAATATCTCGATGAATGGCTTTGTTTTGTTTGTGCTTTTAATTTTTGCGATTATTAGAATCCATCAAAATGCAGCTTGTCAGGAAATGGTAATAAAGATGCAAGATTCTTATCCTTATCAAAACTGCTCAAATATTTTCGAAGAATTAGGCTTTTGGTTGAGCTATATTATTCTTTTTGCAGGCTTTCTCTTTATGTATTTTTACACTGCTATTTTGCAGAAATGGAAAGCGATGCCAGAATAAATTTTTCTAATATATTTTAAAACCTCATATTTTTATGGGGTTTTTGTTTCATTAAAATTTAAGAATGTGAATATTATTCAGAAGTTAATCGACGCTAATTTATTTCAAAAAAAGAAAGTGATTGAAAGGCATAATTTTCTGACTTTGGAAGGTGATATCGACAGTAATATTTATTATGTTGAAAAAGGGAGTTTACGAATTTTTATCAGAGATGAAGATCAGGAAAGAACAATTCGTTTTGGATATAAAGAAAATATAATTGTCTGCCTCGATTCTTTTTTGTCTGAAAAACCAACTGATTTTTACATTCAGGCGATTAAGAAAACCGAAATTAAAGTGGCTTCAAAAAAAGATCTTTATGAATTTATAAAATCTTCTGACGATAATCTGAAATTATGGACTGTAATTTTGGAAGATTTAGTTTTACAACAAATTGAAAGAGAAAAGGATTTATTAATCAATTCTCCGAAAGAACGTTATGAAAGGGTTTTAAAAAGAAGTCCGAAACTTTTTCAGGAAATCCCCAATAAACATATTGCTAATTATTTAAGAATGAGCCCTGAAACTTTGTCAAGACTCAAAAAATATTGACTGTAATCAAGATTTATCATTTACGAAAACTGGAAATTTGCAATAAAAATTAACATGAAAATTCCTACGCTTCAACTGATCGATGAATTGAAAAAGATTACTGAAGAAAACATACAGTTTGCTGAAAATCTTCTAAATGAAACCGATGAAAAACTTAACTTCAGACTTTCAGAAAAAAGCTGGAGCATTCTTGAATGCATTGAACATTTGAATCGTTACGGGAATTTTTATATTCCTGAAATCAGTAAAAGAATAGAAAATTCATCCACAAAATCAACAAAGATTTTCAGTTCAGGAATTTTAGGAAATTATTTCGCAAATAGCATGCTTCCAAAGGAGAAATTAAATTCAATGAAGACTTTCAAATCAATGAATCCTATTCACAGCAAACTTGATAAGAGCTTTTTAAATGAATTTATTCATCAGCAAAAACAAATGATTGATCTTTTAAATGAAGCTAAAAATATAGACTTAAACAAAGTAAAAACCAGCATCAGTATTTCAAATTTAATTAAATTAAAACTAGGTGATACTTTCCGTTTTGTAATCTACCATAATCTGAGACACATCAAACAAGCAAAAAAAAATCTTTAACTAATTTTAGTGAGCTTGGCTAAGTGAAACGCCTTTGCGAACTTAAAAACAATTAGTAGTTAAAAAAATCTTTGCGACCTTTGCGTTAAAATAAAAACATAATCATTTTCTTTTTTCAATTTAATTTAACAAAATTTATCAGTCTCAAAAAGTGATTTATGAACTCGATTTTGTAATTTTAGGCAAAATTTTAAAAGTGAAAAAATTATTATTTGCAGTTTGCATTTCGGCTTCAGCTTTAAGCTTTGCACAAGATTATTCGGTACCTGCAGCAAGTCCGCGTCAGAAAGTAGAACAGCAGTTTTCAATGTCTAAAATTACTGTTGATTATGGAAGACCGGGAGTGAAAGGAAGAAAGATCTTCGGAGAACTTGTTCCTTACGGACAGGTTTGGAGAGCGGGTGCAAACTCTTCTACAAAAATTACATTTGGACAATCTGTTAATTTTGGTGGAAAAACAGTTCCGGCAGGAACTTATGGTTTGTTTATCGTACCAACAGAAAAAGACTGGAAAGTAATTTTAAATAAAGATTTTCAGCAATGGGGAGCTTATACTTACGACCCAAAACAGGATGTTGTAGATGTAACGGTTCCTGTTAATAAATTAGCTGATAAACAAGAGTGGTTCGAAATTACTTTAAACCCGACTGATGAAAATTCAGGAAATCTTGTGATCAAATGGGATATGGCTCAAGCTGAAGTAGCTTTAAAACCTGCAAAACCGGAAGCAGTAACTAAAATTGCTGAGAAATTAAAAGAAATCAAAAAAATAGAATCTGACGCTGCAAAAGCAAAAGGCTAAGATTCAAATTTATAAAAGATGAATTTTTCTATTCAACCTGTTTTAGAAAACGAAGAATATCAATTAATCCCCTTACAACAAGGGGATTTTGACTTATTGTACGAAGTGGCTTCGGATCCGAAAGTTTGGGAGCAGCACCCAAATAAAGACCGTTACAAAAGAGAAGTTTTTGAAAACTTTTTTAAAGGTGCAATCGAAAGTCAAGGAGCTTTTAAGATCGTAGAAAAATCTACTGGAGATATTTTGGGAAGTACCCGTTTTTATGATTTTGATGAATCTGAAAACAGTATTTTTATTGGCTATACTTTTTACGGAACAAATTCTTGGGGAAAAGGGATCAATCCACAAATCAAAAAACTGATGTTGGATTATGTTTTTCAATTTGTAGACAAAGTACATTTCCATATCGGAAAAGAAAATTTCCGTTCTCAGATTGCATTAGAAAGATTGGGCGGACAAAAAATTGCGGAAGAAGAAGTCGCTTATTTTGGAGAACCGACACGAACCAATTTTGTGTACGAAATAGCAAAAGAAAATCATTTTAAAGTTGATTAAACATAAATAAATTTTCTCGCAGATGTAGCAGATTACGCTGATTAATTTTAGGAATTAAAATCTGCTCAATTAGCTAAATCTGCGAGAAATTAATTAAATAAAAATATAATCATGAAAAAATATAAAATTCAGAAATCACCATTTGTAGTTCCTACAACCGACGGAAAATTAATTGAAGAGCATTGGGGAAATTCAACCCAGAATTCAAACATCTCTATTGCACACATGGTTGCTCCGCCAGATTGGAGCGAACCTCATCAAACTCCTGAGTTTGATGAATTTACCATCATTATTTCAGGTAAAAAGCAATTTGAAATTGACGGAGAAGAGGTGATTTTAGAAAAAGGACAAAGTATTTTAATTGAAAAAGGAGCAAGAATCCGTTACAGCAATCCGTTCTCAGAGCCTTGCGAATATATTGCAATTTGTCTTCCGGCTTTTTCGATGGATTTGGTGAATAGAGAAGAAGAAATAATTTAAATATGGCGTTACAAATTTGCCCAAAGTGTAAAGAAAGCTCTTTTACATGGTTTATCAACGGAAAGACTCATTTAACGAGTTGGAGTTGTTTTAATTGCGACTACGAAGCGAAAGAAAATGAGAGTGATAAATGTGTCCGTGAAAATTGTGAAGAGAAAACAAAAAAGAAATTGAAAGATAAAGAATCAGAATACTGGTGGTGTTCTAATTGTAATACGATCAGTGATTTATAAACAAAAACAACCTCAATTATCGAGGTTGTTTTTAATTTATAGTAGTTCAATTATTTCAAAATTTCTTTCAAAAATAAAAGCGTATGATTCCAGGCTCTTTTTGCCATTACAGGATTATAATCGGTTGATTTTGAGTCAGTAAAAGTATGTTTTGAATTAGCATACGTAATGATTTGCCAATCTGCTTTACCATCATTCATTTCTTTAACCAGATTATTGTAATCTTCCGGCGTAACACTTTTATCTTCTGCAGGGTTTTCAACCAAAATTTTAGTTGAGATAGCTTCATTCGGTCTCGATTGGTCTTTTCCGATACTTCCATGAATGGAAACAACGCCTACAACGGGTAATTTTCCTCTCGCAGATTCCAAAGCTCCGGTTCCGCCAAAGCAATAACCGATGACCGCAATTTTATCTGAAATTGCTCCGTTTTTCTTCAATTGTTCTAAAGCTAAAGAAATTCTCTTCTGATAAGCAGCATAATCTTTCTTGTAAAATCCCGCAGTTTTTGCCGCCGAAGCATTGTCTGTCGGAATATTTCCTTCTCCATAAATATCAGCAATAAAGGCTATGTAGCCTTGTTTTTCTAAATCTGCTGCTGCCGTTTTTGCTTCGTCATCAATTCCTTTCCAGGCTGGAAGAATCAAAACTCCGGGAAGTTTTTTTCCGGCATTGGAGGTTACCAAACCATTCAGTTTTTGCGAACCATCCTGATAAGACACAGGTTTTAAATTCTGACTGAAAATAGTTCCTGAAGTCATCAAAAATGCTGATAATAATATTGAACGTATCATATTTTGTAATTTAATTGAAACCCAAATTATCCTAATGTTTTTTCAAAAATATCACGAATAACGTCTGTGTAATGAGTGAAAATATTTGTGATATTAGAGTTTGAAAATTTAATCAAATTTTACGCCTAAATTATTCAGTTCAGTTTTCAAATCTGTTTCCGGTAGAATATGAATAGTTTTGAAACCTAATGTTTTTGCCATCTCAATATTTTTGAAATTATCATCAATGAAAACCGATTCATTGGCTTCTAACTGGTATCTTTCCAATAAAACATTCCAGATTTTAGGGTCAGGTTTGATTAACTTTTCTGTTCCTGAAACCACAATTTTTCCGTCAAATAATTGAAAGAAATCATAATTTTCTAAAGCATAGGGAAAAGTTTCTTCAGACCAATTGGTCAATCCGTATAATTGATAAGGTGTGTTTCCCAGTTTTCTCAGTATTTCTACATTTTGAGGGATGTCACTTTTCAGCATTACCGTCCAGTTATCATAATAGGCTCTGAGTTCTTTTTCCCATTCCGGGAATTTTTTAATCTGAACTTCGGTTCCTTCTGCTAAAGTCCTTCCTCTGTCTTGCTCAATATTCCATTCATCCTGAGCGATATTTTCAAGGAAATATTCCATTTTTTCATCATCATTAAAATAAGTTTTGAAAAAATATCTTGGATTCCAATCCATCAAAACACCTCCAAAATCGAATATTATATTTTTAATTTCCATACTTTTAAGGTTAAGATTAAGGTTAAGGTTAAGGTTGGCGCAAAATTTCAACCTCAACCTCAATATTATTTGTAAAATTGATATTGCTCGTTTTCGTAATAGGCATTAATGTGTTGCAAACCGTTGGTTAAAATAATTTCAGAAGCACCAATTATTGAATTATATCTTGCAGTCTGCTCAAATGTTTTTTCTGTTAATTTGATTTGTGGTGCTTTACATTCAATTAAAATTTTTGGCTGCGCTTTTTCTGTGATTAAAAGGTCAATACGCTTCGTTAAACCATTCAGAACGATCTTTTTTTCAGTAATTAACGCAGAAGTAGAGTAGGATTTCACGGTAAGATAATAGTGAACCCAATGCTGCCGAACCCACTCTTCGGGAGTCAGCAAAAGGTAAGTTTTACGAACCAAGTCATAAATAAAAAACTTATCTTTGTCTTTCTTGAATTTAAAATCAAAAGTTTCCTGAAAGTTCAGTTTTGGAAGTTCCATTTATATGATGAAAGAATTAGATTTAATCCTCAAAAATATTAAAAATAAAGAAGTTTTACCGATTTATTTTTTCCACGGAGAAGAACCTTACTTTATTGATGTTGCGGTAAAAGCCCTTGAACACGACTTTCTGGAGGAAGACGAAAAAGCTTTTAACCAAACAGTCACTTACGGAAAAGATACAACGTATCAGGAAATTCTTTCTTTGGCGCGGCAGTTTCCAATGATGGGAGACAAACAGGTGATTATTGTAAAAGAGGCGCAGGATTTGAAATTTAATGAAGAAGAAAGCAAAGCTTTAGATGCGTATGCAGAAAATCCGGTTCCATCGACGGTTTTGGTTTTTGCCCATAAACATAAGAAGCTGGACAGCCGAAAAAAGGTTACCAAAACTTTAACAAAGCTAAATGCGCTTTTTTTGAGCGAATCTTTAAAAGACCATACGCTTCCCAAATGGATTGCTGATGAATGTCTCAGATTAAAGATAAAAACAGCCCCGAATATTTCTAATCTTTTGGCAGAATATCTTGGAAATGACCTTTCCAGAATCTCAAATGAGTTAGGAAAACTTAAAATTATTTTAAAAGAAGGTCAACTTTTAGACGGTACCATCGTTGAAAACCATATTGGAATAAGCAAAGAATTCAATGTTTTTGAACTTCAGAAAGCTTTAGGAGCGAAAAACGCTAATGCCGCGTTCAGAATTGCCTATTTTATGGGGAAAAACCCTAAGAATAATCCTTTTGTAATGCTACTTTCCAGTTTGTACAATTATTTTTCTAATGTAATTATTTACAATACGATGATTGGGCAACCTCAACAAGTAATCGCTTCACAAATGGGTATTAATCCTTATTTTATTAAAGATTATGCAGAAGCAGCAAGATTATATCCGCTAAAACATTCTACTCGTGTCATTTCAATTTTGAGAGAATTTGACATGAAAGGAAAAGGTTTGGGGGCCGTAAATATGGATGATGCAGAATTAATTAAAGAATTGGTTTACAAAATTATCAATGTAGATAAAATTAAGATGAAAGTGTAATTTTTGTTATTGGTTAAGAGTTATTATCTACTGATAGTGAAATCTATCAACCAAAGACCAGAAACTATTAACAATTGAATATTCACATATTAAACATTGACAAGTATCATTAAATTTACTTTAATAAAACATTAAAAATTCCGAAATTAGCATCCTTGAAATTGATAAATAAATTATGGAAGAAAATATTTTAGATTGTGTGATCGTTGGATCTGGACCTTCTGGTTTTACAGCGGCAATTTATGCAGCAAGAGCAGACTTAAAACCTGAATTATACACAGGTCTGGAACCAGGTGGACAATTAACCACAACAACAGAAGTTGATAATTTCCCGGGTTATCCTGCAGGAATTACAGGTCCTGAAATGATGATGGATTTGCAGAAACAAGCTGAAAGATTCGATACCAAAGTGCATTACGAAATGATTACTAATGTTGAATTTTCAAAAGAAGTTGGCGGTATTCACAAATTATATGCAGGGAATAAAGAAATTTTAGCTAAATCTGTGATTATTTCTACAGGAGCTACTGCAAAATATTTGGGTCTTGATGATGAGAAAAAATATAATGGAGGAGGAGTTTCTGCATGTGCTACCTGCGACGGATTTTTCTACAGAGGAAAAGATGTTGTGGTTGTAGGAGCAGGAGATACTGCAGCTGAAGAGGCTACTTACCTTGCAAAATTGGTGAATAAAGTAACGATGTTGGTAAGAAAAGGAGAGTTCAGAGCTTCAAAAGCGATGATCCACAGAGTAGAAAACACACCGAATATTGAAGTGAAATTTTACCACGAATTAATTGGTATTGAAGGTGAAAATAATTTGGTAGAAAGAGCAGTGGTGATTAACAACCAGACTCAGGAAAAGTCTACAGTAGACGTTCACGGAATTTTCATTGCAATTGGTCACAAGCCAAATACAGATATTTTTGCTGGTCAAATCGATTTAGATGAAAACGGATATATTGTTACTGAAAAAGGTTCTTCAAGAACAAACCTTCCGGGAGTTTTTGCTGCGGGAGATGTTCAGGATCATATCTACAGACAAGCGATTACAGCAGCGGGTAGCGGTTGTATGGCAGCCATGGATGCTGAAAAGTATTTGGCAGAATTACATTAATTATTAAAAATTAATTTATAAATCTGAAAAACACACTTCTTTGAGGTGTGTTTTTTGCTTTCTAATCTAAATTTTCTCTGTATTAATTGATGTTTGTGAAAATAATGAGTCTGATTTTTAGTCGATTATTAATTTTTGTTAAAATTTATAGTAAAAATATTTTGACATAATTGAAAAACGTTCTATATTTGCACCACTGAAAACAACGATACAATCGGAGTTTAAGGAGAGATGGCAGAGTGGTCGATTGCGATAGTCTTGAAAACTATTGACTGTAACAGGTCCGGGGGTTCGAATCCCTCTCTCTCCGCAAGTTGGGTAATGGTACAGATGTGGAGTTTTTAATTAACTTCATTGATTATCAATACGGTACAAAGATATAATAGAAAAAACGATGTATTATAATGCATCGTTTTTTATTTTTGCCGACTAAAAAAGCGAAATAGCGACTCCGGAACGAAGTAATTTATGTTAGATGGTTCAGACGTGGAGTTACTAATTTACTTTAAATCATTATGAATAAACGGCGAAATCAATGCATTCACTGTAATTACAGCTACTGTATCAAGGCAGGAATAACATCACAAAATAAACAGCGATATCAGTGCAAAAAATGCAAAAAGAAGTTCATTGGGAACTATTCTTATCGTGCATATCATAAAAGTACTAATCATAATATTCAACAGCTGATAAAAGAAGGAGTTGGTATTAGAGGAATTAGCAGATTACTTGATGTAAGCAAGACGACTGTACTAAAAAAGATTTTAAAAATCGCTTCGAAAGTAGTTAAGCCTCCTATTCCTAAGGATATTACCATCGAAATTGATGAACTGAAAACATATACTAAATGTAAAACTAATGAACGGTGGATAGTTGCGGCTTATTGTAGGGAAACAAAGAAAGTAATTGACTATAAGCTTGGTAGAAGAACAACCAAAACGATACAATGTATTACAGATACTTTGCTTTTTGCAAATCCAAAAAAGATATACAGCGACCGCTTGAATATCTCTCCTAAGTTAATTCCAAAACATCTTCACAGTACAAAACGTAGAGAGACCAATCATATTGAACGGAAATTTCTTGATTTAAGAACCCACATAAAGCGATTGGGAAGAAAGAGTATTAATAAAGCTCAAAAAGATAAATATACAGATGCTATATTGAGGATTTATTTTTGGGGAACTTCTCTTAAGAGCATAAGGAAGTGAAGAGTTTATCCTATTTGAATTAGATCAAAATGTAGTTTTATAAGGTGGCAATATACTTAATGTGTAATCTTGAAATTTTACATAATCCCGAATTTTACTATTTATCGACAAGTAGAGTAGATTATGAAATAAATGAAAATTAAGTAAATTCAGGTATATTGCCACCTAAATAAGCATTAGATTATAAGGGAAGCTTATTTCTATTTTTTTCTAAAAACTGTGTAAATGATGTAAGAGGAATCCCAAAGCTTTTTAAAGCATTAATATCTACCGAATAGCCTACTTGATTTGTCCACTCCTGATAATTGGCATATGGCCAGATCATTCCATCTGCAATTGCTTCTTCTTCAGTAACGTGTTCCACTTTGATTGTTTTTTTTGTTATTCTACTTATTTTAGCAACCATTTCTTCAATAGTCAGCTCATCACCAGCCAGTTCAATAATTTTATGATCAAAATTTTTTGCATTATTGAACGCCGCTGCTGCAAATTCACCAGTATCCGCAACATCAATAAATTGTAGTTTCTTTTTTTGCATTAAAGACAACAGTTATTTTCCCTGAATCTAATCCTGGATACATAAAATTAACTTTGGGCTGAACAAAATTATCCATCAAAAATGTGGGTCTTAAAATTGTCCAATATTTAAAGCCTGCATTTTTTACTTTCTCTTCTGCATAGCTTTTGTCTAGCCAGTATTTTTCATTCCATCTATTTTCACCCCATTTAGGAAATTTTTGATAGTTTCCAAGCTGGCTGACCGAAACATGAATTACATGTTGCACATTTTTTCTTAATGCAGCATCCACTAAAATATCCGCATGCCTTCTCTCCGAATCTGTTCCGTCAGACATAGCCTGAACGGAAAATAGCCCGTACACATTTTGTAAGGCTAATTCAATTGACTCTTTATCTTCCAGATCAGCGATTACAATCTCTGCACCAGCTTTATTTAATGCTTGGGCTATTGATGAATCGATGGATGACTTTCGAACCATCACTCGGACTTTATTTCCTCTTTTTAGTAATGCTGTTGCTACAGCTCCTCCTTGTGAACCTGTAGCGCCGGTCACTAATATAATATTGTCATTATTGAGCATAGTAAATGTTGTTGTTTATTTGACAAATTTCAGAAATGAGAAGAAGACAGATATTGATAAATGCAGTAATTTATTCTTGATATTTATCAATGTTTTTATAATTTTAAATACATATTTAAATAAAATTTTCAGTGTGCTTCACACGATTAAAACCACTTTTTTTTGTTAAATAACCATCAATTAACTGATGATGATAAAGCCTATATTCGGATTAATTTTGTATCCAATATGTTCTCCGGAAAAGGATATTTTATTTTTCGTAGAGGAGGAGTTGAGTCGCCTTATATTGGAGAAGATCAGAGCTTATAAAAGTAGATGAATTTAATAAAAAAGAAATTCTATCTAAGGAATAAGGTATTATTCACCAGCTTTATATATTTATGTGTAAAAAACGCTATTACAATCTTTTGGAATCTTCTCCTAATTTTCTCAAATTTATTTTTCTTTTCTTAATCTCTCAATTAGAAGATCCCGTATTTGCAAAGCAACATTTCTTTTATCAGCTTCAACAGAAGCAATTGAAATAGTCGCATTCAGTTCAGGAAAATAAGTTGCATCGGTGCCCAAACCGCCTCCGTGATTGTAACCCATAATATCCTCGATTTTAATTTTGCGAATTCCCAAACAGTAATTAGTAGTAAAATCTGGTGGAACATCGGTATACATTAGCTTTAAAATATCTTTATTTTTAATGATCTTTCTGCTGAATAACAATTGATAGAAGCGAGCCATATCTTCTACATTAGAAGCAAATCCGCCACCGCCGTACAAATCCCAAGACGGATTCAGGTCTTTAATATTCCAGTTAAAATGACTTCAATATTGATTGACCAACGGCAAAGTATTTTCATGCTGTTTTTCCAATTGAATAAACCACGTATTGTTTAAATGATTTTCTTTAAATTTCAATAATTTACGTACCGAAGTATAAAAAGGCTCATCTGTAAAATGTTCAATAACTTCCGATAGCAAAACATAATTAATGTCTGCATAACGAAATAAAGTTCTTGGTTTTCCTAAAGGTTGTCCCAATTTTGAAGCTCTTTCAACTTGCTCAGTTCTTGTCCATTGATGCTTTTTATTTTCATTGATAAACTTGAAATAGCCTTCATCAACATAATCTCTGATTCCAGAAGTATGAGAAAGCAAATGACTAATGGTTATGAAGTCTAAATGATATCCAGCCTTCGTCAATTGCATTCTTGATGTTTCAGTAATTAGGTTTTTTATTTTTTGATTAATATTTAACTTACCTTTTTCTGCCAGGCGAAGTATCGTTGCTGCCATAAAAGTTTTAGTGGTACTAGCAATCAACACAGGTTTTTGTACATTCAAATTTTGTTTGGAATTTTTTCCGTCGAAGCCTTTAGCGTAGCTCAAGGAAATTTTGGGAGATTCGATGTGTACCAAAACCCCAATCATTTCAGGATTTTTTTCATAAACCGAATCGATAATTTTTTGATAAAGATCAGTATGAGTTTGAGCTGAAGTTTTAAAAATCAGGCAGAGAAATAGAAGTATTGTGAAACGTAGTCGCATAGCATTATTTTGAGCAGTAAACTTAGTTAATATTTTCAATGAATATCGGCTTAAACTCAATGAAATTTTATCTATTCTAATTTGAAAATTGTCCATTTTAAGCCAAATTAAAATATCTCAATTTAGAAGGTTACAACAGATTTTTTTATAATATCAATTATAGCTTTCAATAATCAATAACTCTGAACTTTCTACGATATTTTTTGAACTTTTAATGAAATAAAGACTTCAAATCCTGACCTAATTTTGTCTTATCAAAACGTAATTAAATACCTAAAAATTTAAAATGAAAAAGACATTAATTATCATCACGCATCCTGATATTGAGAACTCAGTGATTAATAAATTGTGGTTACAAGAATTAGAAAAATATCCTGAAAAATTTCATATCCATCAATTACACAAAGTGTATCCGGATCAGCAATTTGATATTAAAGCAGAGCAAAAACTGGTTGAGGAGCACGATCATATTATTTTCCAGTTTCCATATTATTGGTATTATGGCCCTGCCTTATTAAAGAAATGGTTTGATGAAGTTCTTACTCACGGTTGGGCTTATGGAAGCTCAAGTGGTTTCAGGTTTGGAGGAAAGAAAGTGGCTTTGGCGATTTCTTTAGGATTGAAAGAAGAACATCTGCAGCGCGGAACACCATTGAAATTTAATCTTGAAGATCTTACCCGTCCTTATGAAGCAATGTTTGACTGGATTAAAGCCGATTACCAGCCACTTTTCGCTTACTACGGAATGACCTTCGAGCCATCGCAGGAATGGGTAGAAAGAAGCCTACCATTATATTTGGAGTTTCTGGATCGTTTTAATGCTGAAAAAGAAGATGCAAATGTTGCTGAACTTAGTAATGAATTGAAATAAGCACTAATTCAAATTAATAAAAAAGAGATGTATAATGCATCTCTTTTTGGATTTAATAAAATTTTGTCCATTACGAAATAAAAATTGTCCATTTTTTATCCGATTTAAATTCATCAATTTTACAGGGCATAGCAAGAAAATTAATGAACAATGAACAATCTCAATTGCAGTAAAATTATCAAAGAAAATCCCAAGGTTTTATCGTGGAATGATGATATTCAGGTGATGCATTACAAGACTCACCAGGAAATCATCAAAGCCAATATGTGCGTTCATATGAATATGATCAACATTGTTCTGCAAGGTACAAAAGAGATTTTGGGGTGTGGAATGAAGAGAATTGTTCCGGCCGGTTCTGGTTTTTTTATGAAAAAGGGTTCTTATCTGGTTTCTGATAAAATTCAAAATGAAGAAAAAGGCTATGAATCAATCATTATTTTCTTTTCTGATACTTGGCTTCAGTCCCAAATCGATGCCATTTTCGACTGTAAAAATAATACTCACACGCAAGTTGAAGACTGTCTAAACGGAGATATTGCTTTGTTGGAAGAAGATGAATTAATGAATTCGGTTATTGTCCAATTTAAATCTTATTTCGAGTTAAATCAGGATAAAGAGCGGTTACAGGTTTTATTACCTTTTAAAATGAGAGAATTATTTCAGATTTTAATTTCCGCTCCCAATGGATATCATTTTGAAAAACGATTACGCAGTCTTGATACTCATCAAAATCCTGATTTGGTCGTATTGATGCAGAACAATTACAAAGAAAATATTTCCTTGGAGCAATATGCTTTTCTCGCAAACTGCAGTCTGTCGACGTTTAAAAGAAAGTTTATTCAGACCTTCAAAACAAATCCCGGAAAATGGATTATGCAACGCCGATTGGAAGAGTCTTACGAACTATTAAAAAATTCAGAAAAGAATGTTACAGAAATAGCGTATGAAGTTGGTTTTGAAACTCCTGCTCATTTTATAGCGTCTTTCAAACAGAAATACAGAAATACACCAAAGCAGCTGCAACAGCAACTTTAATCTTTTTAATAATACTAAACTTTTCACGATAGTTTTTGAACTTTTTAAGAAATCATCTCTGTAAAAACGAACCTAAATTTGTCTAAGAAATTTAAAACAATTAAAATTTAAAATTATGAAATTGTATTATTTTACAGACCCGATGTGTTCGTGGTGTTATGGTTTCAGCCCGGTGATGAAAGAGCTAAAAGAAAACTATCCAAATATTGATTTACAGATTGTTTCAGGTGGTTTTGCACCGGGAAGCAAGCAGAAGGTGACCAAAGAATATAAAGATTTCCTTGAATATCACTGGAGAAATGTAAACTTTCGCAGTGGTCAGTATTTCGACCATTCGATGAAATTTGTTTCTGATAGTTTTCATTACGATACAGAACCTTCAAGCCGTGCATTAGTAGTTATCCAAAGATTTCTACCGGAGAAAGATTTCGAATTTTTAAGTCTGATGCAAAAATCATTTTATATGGAAGGGAAAGACATTACCAATGATGAGGTTTTGGCAGATTTAGCAGAAGAAATAGGAGTTGAAAAGAATGTTTTTTTAGAAAGTTTTAATTCGGAAGAGATGAAATTGAAAACCGCGCAGGGATTTCAATTCAGCAAACAATTAGGCGTTCAGGGATTTCCGACTTTACTGACCTTGGAAAATGGAGTTGTGAAAGTTCTTACCCACGGTTTTCAACCTTTTGAAAGTTTAAAAGAAATTGTTGAGGAAAGTTTGACGACAATGTTCATTCCTGACTCTGCTAATGGGCAATCTTGTTCGGATATTTCCTGTTGATGTTGAGATGATGAACCGGCTATTATCTATTAACGTGGATTTAGCCGACTTTTTTAATCGGTTAAAACTGAAATTATGAAAAAGCAAAATTTTTCTTCATCCATTGAAAAGATTCAGAAAAATCTCAAAAAAGAACTTCCGGGAGAAAAAGCACATCAGATAATGGAAGCACTTTCTGCAAAATATCTCACTTTAAAACCTACTGAGAAAACCAGAAAAAGTGCTGTGTTAATGCTCTTATATCCAATTGATGATGAAATTTATTTTCCTCTGATTTTAAGGAATTCTTATGATGGTTTTCATTCCAATGAGGTTGGTTTTCCAGGAGGAAGATTTGAGGAAACAGATGAAAACCTCATTCAAACGGCGCTTCGGGAAGCACAGGAAGAAATTGGAGTTAATCCTGATGAGGTCAAAGTTTTAGGAGAATTAACCGAAATTTATATCGGTCCAAGTGATTTCAGTGTTTTGCCAGTCGTTGGTTATCTCCCACATCGACCAGATTTCAAACCTGATCCCCGTGAAGTTCAGCAAATTTTCGAATTAAAACTGAATTCCTTTTTAGATCCAAATATTATCGGTTGTAGTGAAATCAGTATTCCCGGAGATTTGGTGACGACACCTTTTTATAAAGTGAATGGTCATAAAGTATGGGGGGCAACTGCCAAAATAATTCTTGAATTGTTATCAGTTTTAAAACTTTAAGATTTACTGATTCGACAGATATTCTGCAAATTTTTTATTCAAAACCTCACATTCCTTCTTCAAAATTCCCGATTCAATTCCCGATTCAATTTCCGGCTTATTTCCCCATTTCGGAACATTTTCAGTTTCAAGAATTTTAAAATCAGAAGATTGCCCACCCACAAACGGAACAGAAACTCCAAAAATTAATTTTGCAATTTTATGATGTCTGATAAGATAAGAACACATAATGCAAGGCTCGTGAGTAGAAAACATCACAGATTTTTCTAAAACCTCTCGATAACCGTTTTTCAAGGCATCTTTTACCGCTAAAATTTCTGCGTGCTGTGTAATATCTCCACTTGATTTTGCGGATTCAATTCCTCTTCCAATGATTTTATCTTCAAAAACTACAATAGAACCAACTGGGGGATTTCCTTTTTCTAATGCCTGTTTTGCAAG
>NZ_JAPDKN010000035.1 GCF_026163565.1 Chryseobacterium sp. YIM B08800 | reverse complement strand
AATTTATAAATCTGTCTTTCTTAATACAAACTTACCATTGCAACGACATCCTTTTTCTGAAATGGCTTAAAAAAGTGTTGGCGAAAAAGATATAGTGAAAAGCAGGAAATAGCTCCTTAAAAAAATAATTAATGTGCAATCTAAATCATAATTGAGATTGCTTCGTCGCTTCGCTTCTCGCAACGACAAAAATAAAAAGAGACCGCTAAAAATTAGCAGTCTCTTTTCGTATGTGTTGTTGTCTGAATTATTTCTTCTTGTAAGCAGCGTCTTTAATTCTCGCTTTTTTACCTCTAAGATCTCTGAAGTAGTAGATTCTAGATCTTCTAACTCTACCTCTTCTGTCAACTTCGATTTTTTGAAGAGCAGGCATGTTGATAGGGAAAACTCTCTCTACACCTACATCACCACTCATTTTTCTGATTGTAAAAGTCTTTGTAGAACCTGTTCCTCTTAATTGGATAACAGTTCCTTTAAAGAACTGAGTTCTTGTTTTTTGACCTTCCTTAATCTCGTAATACACAGTGATTGTATCACCAGCTTTGAATTCAGGGAATTCTTTTTTTGTAATGTACTTGTCTTGTACGTACTTTAATAAATCCATTTTTATAATAAAAATTTTTTGTCAAGCTAAGCAACTTACACGGACTTCGTCAGAGGTTGAATAACAGATTGCAAAAATAAAACAATTTTTTCTGTCCGCCAATACTTTACGAAATATTTTTTAGGAATTTTAATTTATTCTCAAATATAAAGTAGGCACATTCAAAAACGCTCCAGCACCAAAGCTCTCCAACACGATTATGGCGTGTCCCTCGCTCGGTCATTCCGCTTCGCTCCATTTCCTCACTCGGGTCGGGCTGTCCGCTGTATCTTTTTTTGCAGCCGCATTTTTCCATCAAAAAAAAAGGATGTCGCTTCCATCCCTCACGCAAAAACCGGGCTTCAAATCAAAACATTACAAAAATTAGAAAATTCCCAAAAAAATTGTAATTTCAGACCACAAAATTTTACGCATTACAATGATAGATAAAAGAGTAAAAAATGCCGCAGAAGCGATTGAAGGAATTCAGGACGGAATGACCTTAATGTTGGGCGGATTTGGCTTGTGCGGGATCCCCGAAAATTCAATCAAAGCTTTGGTAGAAAGCGATGTAAAAGACCTTACCTGTATTTCAAACAATGCCGGAGTTGATGATTTCGGTTTAGGTTTATTGTTGCAGAAAAAGCAAATCAAAAAGATGATCTCTTCGTATGTAGGAGAAAATGCTGAGTTTGAAAGACAAATGTTATCAGGCGAATTAGACGTTGAACTAACGCCACAAGGAACTTTAGCAGAAAAATGTCGCGCTGCTCAAGCCGGAATTCCTGCATTTTATACTCCTGCAGGTTTCGGAACTGAAGTTGCAGAAGGTAAAGAAGTAAAAGATTTCAAAGGAAAGCCACATATTTTGGAACACGCTTACGAAGCAGATTATTCAATCGTAAAAGCCTGGAAAGGTGATCACGCAGGAAACTTGATATTTAAAGGTTCAGCAAGAAACTTCAATCATCCAATGGCGGGAGCCGGGAAAATTACCATTGCTGAAGTAGAAGAATTGGTAGAGCCGGGAGAATTAGATCCAAACCAAATTCACATTCCGGGAATTATGATTCAAAGAATCTTTCAAGGTGAAAATTTTGAAAAAAGAATAGAACAAAGAACGGTTAGAAAAAAAGATTAATTTTTTAAACAGTTTCTAAAAAATAATACCCCGAAATCAACTTTCGGGGTATTATTTTGTAATCCAATTGTCATTCTGAATGAAGCGAAGCGTAATGAAGAATCTCTATTTCAAACATAATAAACTTCCAACTTCCATCCTTTACAAGCTATATCCAACTCTCAATCCAAAACAAAAATTAAAAAAATTTCCTGAGCTTTCTTCTAAATTCAATTTTTGAAAAAGTGGTTTTAAGCCTGTTCCATTTCGGGTATCTTTTATTTCGTCATACTCAATATCGCTGTTGTTAATTTTTCTATTCATCATTCCCAATCCAATATAAGGTTCTAGAATAATTTTTTTTGACATTGAAATTTGATTTCCGAAAGTAATATTAAAACCTTTTGCAGTTCTTTTAGTTCCAAAATTATCTGTGTAGAACTTTGTTTCATCACTCTTTGGCGAAAAATCTACGGAATTTGTACCTTCATTTTCTCTGTAAAACAATTGTAATCCGACGTAAAACTCATTTCGTTTAGACTCGATCCTTGAATTGAGCAATTTGAATAAATAAACTCTTCCTTCAAGATCAGTTTTAAAACCTTTAGACTTTAATAATATAGTATCTGCTTTGCTAAAATCATACAATTGATATCCAAATTCTGCATTCACGCTGAAATATGGATTGATTTTTCTTTCAGCAGAAATTTGTAAAGTAGGATAAGAAACGGCATCGACTAATTGAGTAGCGTTTAGTTTCAAAATCCAATTGCTTTCCTTTGATTCTTGCGCAAAAATCAAATTTGAAATCATCAGAATAAGAGCAAATAGAAGTTTTTTCATTCAAATTATTTTTAAGTTTAAAACAATTTAAAAATAATAAAAAAACACACTATGTTGAAATAAAAAATTATAAAGATAATATTTTTTAAGCTTATCTAAATATTCTCAACATATTAAATTTAAACTCATGTTACCGATGTGTTACATGTTTTTCGTAGAGTTTTTAAGCCAAAGGTAATTCTGTCGCTTTCCTTTCCCCGATCTGCTGTCTCCACATCGCATAGTACAATCCTTTTTCTTCAATTAATTGTAAATGAGAACCTGTTTCGATGACTTGTCCGCGTTCTAAAACATAAATTCTGTCGGCATGCATGATCGTACTTAATCGGTGCGCGATCAAAACGGTGATCTGTTCTTTTTCTTTAGAAATTTCTTTAATTGTAGTTGTAATTTCTTCTTCAGTAATACTGTCTAATGCAGAAGTTGCTTCATCAAAAATAAGAAGATGAGGTTTTCTCAATAAAGCTCTTGCAATGGCTATTCTCTGTTTTTCACCACCGCTTAATTTTAATCCGCCTTCACCAATTATGGTTTCAATTCCTTTTTCAGCACGTTCTAAAAGAGCGGAGCAGCTTGATTTTTTTAAAGCCAATTGTAGATCTTCTTCCGTTGCAGAAGGGTTTACAAACAAAAGATTTTCTCTTATTGTTCCTGCAAAAAGCTGTGTGTCCTGTGTTACAAAACCGATCTGATTTCTCAATTCATCAAAATCAAATTCTTTTCCGTTGACATTATTATAGAAAATACTTCCTTCCTGTGGTCTGTATAATCCGACGAGTAATTTTACCAAAGTACTTTTTCCTGATCCACTTGGTCCTACAAAAGCAATCGTTTCACCATTTTTCACATCAAATGAAATAGAATTAAGCGCTTTATAGTGAGCAGACTGATGTTGAAAAGAAACTTTTTTGAATTCTAACTCTTCAATTGCTCCGATCTTTTTCGGGTTTAAAGGTTTAGGCTCGACTTCTTTTTTCATTACTCTATCAAAATTCTGAAGAGACGCTTCTGCTTCACGATAAGAAATAATGATATTTCCGATTTCCTGCATCGGTCCAAAAATAAAGAATCCGTAAAACATCAATGATAAATATTGCCCCGGAGTTACGATATTCTTAAAAATCAATAATAATAAAGTGAAAGTAATGACTTGTTGTAAAAAATTTACCAATGTTCCCTGTACGAAGCTTAGTGAACGGATGCTTTTTACTTTTCTCAACTCCAGATTCAGGATTTTGTAAGTGTTGTTATTCAAACGTTCCACTTCCTGATTGGTCAATCCCAAACTTTTTACGATCTCAATATTTCTAAGGCTTTCTGTAGTACTTCCGGCCAAAGCTGTCGTTTCAGTAACTATATTTTTTTGAATGGTTTTAATTCTTTTACTCAATAAATTGGTTACAACAGCAATAAGAATAATTCCAACGACATAAACCGGCATGATCGACCAGTGTAAACGAATTGCATATACAGAAACGAAAATAATGCTAACCAATATTCCAAAAAATACATTAATGAAATTATTGATAAACTTTACAGAATCTTCTCGCACTTTAGTTAAAATAGAAAGCGTTTCGCCACTTCTCTGATCTTCAAATTCCTGAAAAGGCAATCTCATAGAATGTTGTAAACCATCAGTGAAAATCTTAGCACCAAATTTTTGAATAATGACGCTCACTACATAATCCTGAAAAGCTTTCGCAATTCGGCTGATCATTGCTGTACCAATCAACAGCCCCAAAAAATAAAATACACCGTGATAAATATCGGTTCCGTAGAGATATTCATTCAGAGTTCTTGGAATCAGTTTTTCTTTATCAAAATAATTTGGCTGGTTAACCAACTTATCTAATATATTCCCCGTTATGGCAGGCGCAAATAGTGAAAAGACCTGATTGATAGAAGCTAACAACAGTGAAGCTATAATCAGCCATTTATATGGTTTTAAATAATTTAATAGAATTTTCATTTGTAAAATTAAAAGCCCACAAATTTACGACAATTTGAGAAGTAAAATTTATCATAGGATAAGAAAGTATTTTCGTAATTCTGAAAAAATGGCTAATTTGGCAGGATAAGATTATGCTATGCTAACTAAAGAACAAATTGCACAAAGAATTTCAAAAGAAGTAAAAGACGGATATTATGTAAACTTAGGAATCGGAATTCCAACATTGGTTGCCAATTACGTTCCTGATAATCTTTCAGTAGAGTTTCAAAGCGAAAACGGAGTTTTAGGAATGGGCCCATTTCCTTTTGAAGGAGAGGAAGATGCCGATATCATCAACGCCGGAAAACAGACCATTACCATTCTTGATGGCGGATCATTTTTCGATTCTGCATTCAGTTTTGGGATGATCAGAAGCCAAAAAGTAGATTTAACCATCCTTGGAGCAATGGAAGTTTCAGAAAACGGAGACATTGCCAACTGGAAAATTCCGGGAAAAATGGTGAAAGGAATGGGAGGCGCAATGGATTTGGTAGCTTCTGCAGAAAATATTATTGTTGCAATGATGCACGTTAATAAAGCTGGAGAAAGCAAAATCCTTAAAAAATGTTCACTTCCTTTAACCGGAATTAACTGTGTGAAAAAAGTAGTTACAGAATTAGCGGTTTTAGATGTAACTCCGGCTGGTTTCAAATTAGTTGAAAGAGCTCCCGGAGTATCTGTAGAACACATTATAAAATCCACAGAAGCAGATTTAATCATTGAAGGAGAAATTCCTGAAATGCAATTTTAAATAAAGCAAAAACCTTGTCACACCGACAAGGTTTTGTTTTTTGAGTAACTAAACGACTTAGGAAACGGAGGCGTTAAGAAAATCTTTAAAAATTCCGTTAAGAAAAATCTACTGTTCGAAGCGCGGGAAAAATCAATCTTAAATGAACAAATCTAAAATCCGCGCAAGTTTAGATTTTTTAGGAATTTTTGACGATTTTTAGCCGGAGTTTCCAGTCTTGATTTTTTGGTTCGTTTTGCATCAAGGCAAAATGAACGAAACTATTTACCATCCTGTGCCCCAAAAACCTTCTGTAAAATACTCGTCGTTCTCATCACAGAATTATTTCTGATGCCGCTTTCTTTTTCGGCAACCATTTTAAAAACGCCGTTAATGGTTTCGTTGGTTACATATTCATTTAAATCTGTCGAAACAGCTTGTCCGGTTAAAGTATTGTATTTTGAAATCAAATTAGTCCATACTTTATCGGCACCTACTTTTCCTAAAGAAGCTTTTACTTTTGGTTGAAAAGCGGTGAAAAGTTGAGATTGCGTTTTTGTTTGTAAATAATTGGTTGCTGCATTATCGCCTCCCAACAAAATATTTTTAGCATCGGTAATTGTCATCGAGGTTATCGCCTTTGTAAAGATCGGAGCAGATTCTGTAACCGCATCTTCAGCTGCCCTGTTGAGTAACTTTACTCCCTGATCGGCTAAACTACCCAATCCGAATGCACGAAGTTTGGTGTCAATCACTCTTAATTTTTCGGGCATTAAAATTTTTACTGCTTCATTTTTAAGAAAACCATCGGTTACTCCCAGTTTTTTTACACCTTCCGTTACACCCAAATTTAAAGCTTCTTTTAATCCAGATGAAATTTGGGTTGAAGTCAGGCTTCCTAAATTGATGGACGAAGTATTTTTTGTTGGTGTTTGCTGAGTATTTACGGGAGCAGTTATTGGGGTCGTTTTTGGATTACTTAAATCAACACCGGTTTGATTTTTAACTGTAGATTTAATGATATCTAAAATTTGTGCCTGTGTAGAAACTGAAAATAATAATCCAGCTGCTAAAAAAATAGTTTTTCTCATCGTTTTTATTTTATACAAAATTAGATGTTTTAAAGCTGAAATAGTTAAATGATGAGAGTTAATTTTAATAGGAGACGAGATTTTCAACTAAAGCATTCTTTAGAAAAATAATTTTGTGGAAATTTATTTAAAGGATTTCCGCTTCGTTTAAAAAGCTCCGGAGGAGCTTAACCTTTGTAGCAGAATCCAAGCACATAAGTTTGAGCTCCATAGGAGCGACACATTATATTTATCAATAACCATCAGAAAAATCCTTAGAAAATAATTATATTCGCTAAACTCAAATCAAAATCAGAAATGAAACGTTTTTTACTTCTATTTTCTATCCTATTTTCGGGATTCTTTTTTTCCCAAACTCAATTAAATTTAATTCCTTACCCTCAAAAAGTTGAGTTTCAAAAAGGAGAATTTAATATTAATAACCAGACTGTTGTAAAAGGAGTAGATCAATCTTTTGAAAACCAATTTTTTTTAAAATCTTTAAATAAAATTAAAGGTTATGATTTATCAAAAAATAATCGAGGTGATGGTGATAACGTTATCTTTTTAAACCTAAAAAAAGAATTAAAGAACGATTACGAAATTGAAGTAACAGCAGATCTTATCTCTGTCACTGGAAAAGATAAATCGGGATTGTTTCACGGGATTCAAACTTTACTTCAGCTTATTCAAACTTCTGAAAATGGAAAAATTCCTGCTCTGAAAATTGAAGATTCTCCAAAATTCGCATGGCGCGGAATGCACCTCGATGTTTGCCGTCATTTCTTCACCGTTGATGAAGTTAAGCAGTACATTGATTATTTAGCGATGTACAAATTGAATACTTTTCATTGGCATTTAACGGATGATCAGGGTTGGAGAATTGAAATTAAAAAATATCCAAAGCTCACACAAATTGGCTCAAAACGTAAAGAATCGATGATTGGAGCATATGTCGACGATACTTTCGACGGAAAACCTTACGGTCCGTATTTTTATACCCAAGATCAAATTAAAGAAGTAGTAAAATATGCTACGGAAAGACACATCACAGTAGTTCCCGAAATAGAAATGCCGGGTCATGCTTTGGCTGCACTTTCTGCTTATCCAGAGTTGGCTTGTACAAAAGGTCCTTTTGAATCGGCTACAAAATGGGGTGTTTTTGATGATGTTTTCTGCCCGAAAGACGAAACTTTTACGTTTTTAGAAAATGTTTTAGATGAAGTAATGACACTTTTCCCTTCGCAATATATTCACATCGGTGGTGACGAATGTCCTAAAACGAGATGGAAAGAATGTGCACATTGTCAGGAATTAATTAAGAAAAACAATCTGAAAGATGAACACGGTTTACAAAGCTATTTCATCCAAAGAATTGAAAAATATGTTAATTCTAAAGGAAGAAAAATAATTGCTTGGGATGAGATTTTAGAAGGCGGATTGGCTCCAAATGCCGCGGTAATGAGTTGGACAGGTATTAAAGGTGGAATTGAAGCAGCAAAAAGCAATCATTTTGCGGTGATGACACCGGGATCTTATTGTTATTTTGACCATTATCAGGGTGATCCGCAAACCGAACCGAATGCTTTTGGAGGTTTTACACCATTAGAAAAAGTGTATTCTTACAACCCGATTCCTTCTGAATTAAATTCGGAACAGTCGAAATATATTTTGGGAGTTCAGGCTAATTTGTGGACGGAATATATCCTTGATTTCAAACAGGTGCAATATATGATTTTCCCGAGATTATTTGCGCTTTCTGAAGTCGGTTGGGGAAGTTCAAATCCAAAAAATTATAAACAATTTGAAAACAGAGTGGTGGAGCATTTTAAAATTTTAGATAAAATGAACATCAATTATGCGAAAAGTATTTATAATATTGGCGGAAAGGTAATTCCTAATAAAAATGGAGCTTCATACGAACTTTCAACTTCACAAAATCCAAACGGAATTAAATATACAATGGACGGAAGCAACCCAAAATCAACTTCTGCAACTTATCAAAATCCGATTCCTGTTTCTGAAAAAATGACGGTAAAATCTGCTTATTTTGAAAATGGAATATTGAAAAGTGCTATTTCATCTCAAGATTTTACTCCTTCTAAAACAACAGGAAAAGCAATTACTTTAGAACATCAGCCAAGCGAAAATTATTCATTTGGTGGTGCTTTTACATTAGTTGACGGAATTGTTGGAAATGTGAAACAATTGGGTAAAACGTGGCTTGGTTTTCAGGGAAAAGATGTTGTCGCAACGATTGATTTAGGTGAAAAAACAAAATTTTCTGAAGTTTATTTTAATACTTTAGATAACAAAGGAAGCTGGATTCACTTGGCAAAATCAGCCGAAATTTCTGTTTCTGATGACGGAAAAAACTTTAAAACCATTAAAGAAATTGGTAAAGATGAAATTCTTAAATCCAAAGGAAAAATCAATCTAAAAGTGGGAAACCAGAATTCGAAATTCATTAAAATTAAGATTGAAAATGCGGGGATTATTCCTGCCGGAAATCCTGGAGCAGACTCAAAAGCGTGGCTTTTTGTTGACGAAATTGGTGTAAATTAGTAATCATTTTTTTTAATCATGGAAAATTCAGTCCTTTCATCAGAATTTACATCATCACCGGAATTAGTAGAAAAATTATATCTCAACGGAAATAAGAAAACCTATAAAGAAGGAGATATTATTTTAGATGAAAACTCGTCTATTCGTGCGATTCCAATTGTGATGAAAGGGATGATTAAAGTGATTAGAACTGAAGAAGACGGTCGCGAAATTCTGCTTTACTATATTCAGGCGGGTGAAAGCTGTATCATGTCTTTTCTTGGTGGTATGCATAATGAAAAAAGTATTGTAAAGGCTGAAGTGGAGGAAGATACCGAAATTTTGTTTTTACCCGTAGATAAAGTTGCGCTTTTCATCAAAGAATATCCTGAATGGCTGGATTATATTTTCAGATTATACCACAAACGTTTCGAAGAATTATTGGATATTATCAATGCCATCGCCTTTAAAAAAGTAGACGAAAGATTATTGAATCTTCTCATCAAAAAAACTGAGATTTCCCAATCTAAGACCATTATCACGACTCATGAGCAGCTTGCCAATGAGCTTGGAACTGCAAGAGTTGTGGTTTCCAGGCTTTTAAAACAGCTTGAAGATACCGGTAAATTGAAATTAGGAAGAAATAAAATCACCCTTTTGTAGATTCTTTGAATTGTATATTAAATTCTTAAAAAA
>NZ_JAPDKN010000034.1 GCF_026163565.1 Chryseobacterium sp. YIM B08800 | reverse complement strand
AACAGCTTGAAGATACCGGTAAATTGAAATTAGGAAGAAATAAAATCACCCTTTTGTAGATTCTTTGAATTGTATATTAAATTCTTAAAAAAATGAGTTAGTCTCACAACTCATTGATGTGGGTTCAGAATCGACTGTATGAAAATCATTCTCCGACAGGAGGTCGAGAAAAATCATAAAAAAAGCCCGTTTTCACTAGTTGTGAGACGGACTCTTCTTATGTAACAAAAGTAACTGTGCAGGTTTCTCTATATTCTCAATTTTGTATTATAAAGTTGAGAAATGGAAATTTTTGGATATGTTGCAGCAGTTTTAATTGGTGTTTCTTTAGGTTTAATAGGCGGTGGCGGTAGTATTTTTACTGTGCCTGTTTTGGTCTATCTTTTTGGAGTCGATGCTTTCTTGGCGACAGAATATTCGCTTTTTGTAGTCGGAATAAGCAGTTTAATAGGCTCTCTGTCTTATTTAAAAAACGGTTTGGTCGATTTGAGAACAGCTTTGATATTTGGTATTCCGTCAGTATTCTCTATTTTTTTTACCCGCTCTTTTTTGTTGCCCTTAATTCCGGATTCTATTTTTAGGATTGGAGATTTTATATTGACTAAAAATATTTTTTTACTCTTAATTTTTGCGGGTTTAATGATTATTGCTTCATATAAAATGATTAGGAAAAATAAAATGTCAGAGATTAAAAACACAAATTCAGAAAGAAATAATACTTTTTTAGCGGCGAGACAAGGTTCTGCTGTAGGATTTTTAACCGGATTGGTAGGAGCAAGCGGTGGTTTTATCATTATTCCTGCGCTTGTCAATTTTCTTAAAATGCCCATGAAAATTGCTGTCGGAACTTCTTTGGTTATCATATCTTTCAATTCTTTGATTGGTTTTTTCTCTTCATTAGATTCTCTAAAAACTGATTGGTCTTTTTTAGGAATTCTATCATTAATAGCTATTGTGGGAATTCTGATAGGAACCCAATTATCAAAAAAAATTAATGGTGAAAAACTGAAACCCGCATTTGGATGGTTTATCTTGGTGATGGGAGTGTATATTATTTTGAAAGAAATGGTTTTGTAAAATCCTTATGTAACAAAAGTGACTGTGGGTGGGAAAACATTTCCGGAATTTTGCAGTAACAAAAATATTTTTTAAAGCTTTTCTAATTTCTGAAAATCGAAATCTGAAAATTTTAAACAAAATTAAATAATTAACAGATGAAAATAGAACAAATATATACAGGATGTCTGGCTCAGGGTGCTTATTACATCGTTTCTGATGGGGAAGCAGCAATTATTGACCCTTTAAGAGAAACTCAACCTTACCTTGAAAGGTTGCAAAAAGATAATGTAAAACTGAAATACATTTTTGAAACCCATTTCCATGCAGATTTTGTGAGCGGTCATGTCGATTTAAGCAAAAAAACTAATGCTCCCATTGTTTACGGACCCACTGCACAGCCTGAATTCGAAGCGATTATCGCTGAAGACAATCAGATTTTTGAAATTGGTAAAATAAAAATTAGAGTACTTCACACTCCGGGACATACAATGGAAAGTTCTTGTTTTTTATTAATTGATGAAAAAGGAAAAGAAAAAGCTTTATTTAGTGGTGATACCTTGTTTTTAGGAGATGTTGGTCGTCCCGATTTGGCTCAGAAAGCTGAAAATATGACCAAGGAAGACTTGGCTGGATTTCTTTATGAAAGTTTATATCAAAAAATTCTTCCTTTAGATGATGATATTGTGGTGTATCCGGCTCATGGTGCAGGTTCTGCATGTGGAAAAAATATGCAGAAAGAAACCGAAGATACGTTAGGCAATCAGAAAAAAACAAATTATGCTTTAAATCAAAAAGATAAAGAAAGTTTTATAAAAGCGGTTACAGACGGGCTTCTTCCACCTCCTGCATATTTTGGAATGAATGTAGCGTTGAATAAAAAAGGCTATGAAAGCTATGATGAGGTTTTGTCTAAAGGGTTAAAAGCTCTTTCACCCAAAGAATTTGAGGAAATAGCAGAACATTCTGGAGCGCTTATTCTTGATAGCAGAAATAATGGCATCTTTGCAGAAGGCTTCGTTCCACAGTCGATAAATATTGGTTTAAATGGCGATTTTGCACCTTGGGTAGGCGCTTTGATTGTTGATGTAAAACAACCAATTTTATTAGTGACGGAAGAAGATAAAGAGGAAGAAACGCTAAAAAGATTGAGCAGAGTAGGTTTTGATAATGTATTGGGATTCTTAAAAGGTGGTTTTCAAACCTGGAAGGAAAATAACAAAGAAATAGACACTGTTCATCGAATTTCTGCCTCGCAATTTGAAACGGAAATCAAAAATAGTAATGCTAAAATTATTGATGTAAGAAAGGAAAGCGAATATCAGTCGGAACACGTTGAAGAAGCCTTCAACAAGCCCTTAGCATATATTAATGACTGGATTAACAAATTAAATTCTGAAGAGCATTTTTATCTACATTGTGCAGGTGGTTATCGCAGTATGATGGCTGCAAGTATTTTGCAAGCAAGAGGATACCGAAATTTTACTGAAATTGAAGGCGGTTTTGCAGCCATTGCAAAAACGGAAGTTTCTAAAACTAATTTTGTATGTCAAACTAAGGTTTTTCCTTATATTGAGTAAAACATAGGTAAATATTATTCTTAAAAACAATACGAAATAATGATAAATTTTGAAAAAAATAATTGTAAAGAACATTGGGAGAATGTATACGAAACAAAGAATCCAAATGAGGTAAGCTGGACACAAAAAATTCCCCAAACCTCTTTGAATCTTATTGAAGAAGTTTCAAAAGACAAATCTTCAAAAATAATAGATATTGGTGGCGGAGACAGTAATCTGGTAGATTTTTTACTTGAAAAAGGATTTACAAATATTTCCGTTTTGGATATTTCTGCAAAAGCATTAGAAAAAGCAAAAACAAGATTAGAGACTCAGGCTGAAAATGTAGATTGGCTTGTAACCGACGTCACAGAATTTAAAACTAATACAAAATATGATGTATGGCACGACAGAGCAGCTTTTCATTTTCTGACAACAGAAGAAGAAATTAAAAAATATGTTGAGATTGTAAGAAGCGCAGTTTCCGATACTTTGATTATAGGAACATTTTCTGTAAATGGTCCACAAAAATGCAGCGGTTTGCCAATTTCACAATATAATGAAGAAGGTCTGAAAAACATATTCTCAAAAGATTTTGAGCTTGTAAAATCTTTTACAGAAGACCATGTTACTCCATTTGGTACTGTTCAGAATTTTATTTTCTGTCAGTTTAAAAAGAAATAAATAAAAAAATGTTAGAAATTATAAAAGAGCCTTGGCCTTGGTATATTGCAGGCCCGCTCATTGGTCTTACCGTTCCTGCACTATTGATTTTAGGGAACAAATCTTTCGGAATCAGTTCGTCTTTAAGACATATTTGTGCAGCCTGTATTCCAGCCAATGTCAATTTCTTTAAATATGACTGGAAAAAAGAATCGTGGAATTTATTTTTCGTTTTAGGAATTTTTTTTGGTGGAATAATCACTGCAAATTTTTTGATAAATCCTGGAGATATTGTAGTAAATCCAAATCTAAAAGCAGAATTGGCAACCTACGGAATTACAGATTACAGCAATCTTGTACCCATACAATTGATGAATTTTGAAGCTTTATTATCATTAAAAGGTTTTATCATGATTGTTGTCGGCGGGTTTTTGGTAGGTTTCGGAACCCGATATGCGGGAGGTTGTACAAGCGGACACTCCATTATGGGACTTTCTAATCTTCAATGGCCTTCTTTGGTCGCTACAATTTGCTTTATGATTGGAGGTTTTTTTATGGCAAATGTAATCTTACCAATTATTCTTTCACTTTAATAAATATTAAAAAAAATGGAAAAAGAAAAAGACATCCGTCATCAAGATACAGTGTGTAGTAATGAAACTAATCTTCAGCATCGATGGTATTTTAGTTTCAAATATCTTTTAATGGGTATTTTATTCGGAATTGTTTTTGTAAAAGCGGAAGTGATTAGCTGGTTTAGAATTCAGGAAATGTTTAGATTGCAGTCGTTTCACATGTTTGGAGTTATCGGAATGGCTGTTGTTACAGGAATGATTTCTGTCTGGATTATTAAAAAATTTAACATTAAGACCATTCATGGTGAACCTATTACAATTGCTCCCAAAAAATTCAGTAAAGGTCAGATTTATGGCGGGTTGATTTTCGGATTTGGTTGGGCAATTACCGGAGCATGTCCCGGTCCTTTATTCGCACAAATAGGAACTGGAGTTTTAGTAGTAACGATTACTTTGTTGAGCGCCATTTTAGGAACTTGGGTTTACGGATATTTCAGAGAAAAGTTACCTCATTAATTTCTGTTTATACACTCTTTTTTGTAATCATTTTTTTACTGATGCAAATTTTTAGTAATTTAGAAAAATCTTAAACCTTACCATGAATAGCAGAAGGAAATTCCTAAAAAAATCAGCGCTCATTTCTTCAGCATTATTGCTAAATCCATTGGATTTGATTGCTAAAGACTCTTCAAAAAACAACAAAATAATTAATAAACCTATTGTACTTTCTACTTGGAATTTTGGTTTAAAAGCCAACGAAGAAGCCTGGAAAATCCTTGGGAAAGGAGGTCGCGCTTTAGATGCGGTTGAAAAAGGGGTACGCTTGGTAGAAGAAGACCCGGCTGAAAGAAGTGTTGGTTACGGAGGTCGCCCCGACAGAGACGGAAGAGTTACGCTCGATGCCTGTATTATGGATGAAAATTACAATATCGGTTCAGTAGCTTGTCTTGAAAATATCAAAAATCCAATTTCTGTGGCAAGAGCCGTGATGGAAAAAACTCCTCATGTTATGTTAGTAGGAGACGGAGCATTGCAGTTTGCTGTCTCTCAAGGTTTTAAAAAAGAAAATATTCTCACCGCAGAATCCGAAAAAGAATGGAAAGAATGGCTGAAAGACAGCAAATATCAGCCAATTGTTAATATTGAAAATCACGATACCATTGGGATGATTGCTTTGGATGCTCAAGGAAATCTTTCGGGAGCATGTACAACGAGCGGAATGGCTTTTAAAATGCACGGCAGAGTGGGAGATTCTCCAATTATTGGGGCAGGTTTATTTGTTGATAACGAAGTAGGTGCAGCAACAGCAACAGGTCATGGTGAAGAAGTCATCAGAACGGTGGGAACTCATCTCGTGGTTGAATTGATGAGACAGGGAAGAAACCCTCAACAGGCTTGTAAAGAAGCGGTTGAAAGAATTGTGACCATCACTAAAAAAAGAAATAAAAGTTTAAAAGATATTCAGGTTGGCTTTATTGCAATCAATAAAAAAGGTGAGTATGGTTCATATTGTATTCAAGACGGATTTAATTTTGCGGTTTACGACCAAAAAGGAAATCGTCTTGAAAAACCAGAATTTGCTTTAAAATAAAAAGTTAAACCTTAAATTTAAAGTATTTGCGAATCAATAGAAACGGGTTTTAACCCGTTTTATTTGGAATAAATCATTCATTCGGCTTTAGCCAAAACTTAAAAATGAAATATGAAAAATATTATTATCATTAGTTTTCTTTTAATAATAAGCTGCAGTGAGACTAAAAAGGAAGAAATTAAAATTAATAATCTCCCTAAAGGATCTATAGTAGAAAACAATACCAAAGATACCGCTGAAGCAAAAACCTGGTTGGTGAAAAGTATTGAAAGCTATTTTAATGCAGATATTTCTAATCAGGAAAATATAATGCAGAATATAACGACCAAAGATTATTATGAATTCAAAACAGATGCAACAAATGTTGATTTGGATGTTGATGGAAGTCTTACCTTAAAAGAATTTCAGCAAAAATGGAAGAATAAATTCAATACCGAAAATGTTGTTTTAAATACAGGTTTTCTCATTTCAGCACAAGATTGGATGAAGATTGAAGTGAAAAAATGCGACTTAAATGCAAGTCTTGAAAATGATTATAGTTTTTATGTAGAGTTGCAAGATACAGGATCTAAAGAGGTTTTTAAACGCATTATTAAGGTCACTAAAATCAAGAACAATTTCTTTATTGGAAATGTTTTAGAAAAAGTTAATTAAAAAATCAGAATAAAATATATGTTCTTAGAAATCGCCACATTTGATATCACTTCTGCCGAAATTGCGTTGAATTCTGTTGCCGACAGAATTGAATTTTGTGCAGACATCAATTCAGGAGGAATTACTCCCGACCTTGAAGAATTGAGATATTTAAAAGATAAATATTCTAAACCTATCCATGTAATGATTCGCCCGGTAGAAGGAGGTTTTTTATATACCGATTCAGAATTCAGGCAAATGCAGAAAAGCATCATCGAATTTTCTAAAGCCAATGCAGATGGTTTTGTTTTCGGGATTTTAGATGAAAACCAGGAAATTGATATTGAAAAAAATAAAATACTTATTGATTTAGCCAACGGAAAGACTTGTGTTTTTCACAGAGCAATCGACCGAACCAAAAATATTTTTGAATCGACTGAAAAGCTTATTGAATTAGGTTTTAAAGAAATCCTCACTTCCGGAGGTGAAAATTCTGCAATGGAAGGAAAAGAAAATTTAAAAAAATTGGTTGAGGATTATTCTGAAGATATCAAAATCTTAATTGGTGGTGGGGTTCGTTCCAATAATATTTCAGAATTGAAAAATGTAACTCATGGTCAATATTTTCATTCTTCAGCAGTGTTATCTTACGAATCTTTTGCTAATGCGGAAGAGATTAAAAAACTGAAAGTTAATATTTGAATTTTTTTAACGCAAAGTTTTAATGTAAATATGTTTAAAGTGAAGAAGCAAAGTATAGCGAACAAGTCGCTTAAGCGTGAAAATATTTTAGTTTAAGCATAAACATTTTTATACTCAAGCTTAGGCGACTTGTTCGCCACTCTTTGCTCCTTAAAATATTCATTAAGAAAGATAATCTTTGCGTTTAATTTTAAAAACACACAAAAACAAATGACTGAAAATGAATTATCTTATAAAATTATAGGTGCAGCTTTAGAAGTTCATAAAACTTTGGGTTCTGGTTTACTTGAAAGTGCTTATGAAGCTGCTTTGGCTTATGAATTAAAAGAACTTGGTTTGAAGGTTGAAAGGCAATTATTATTTCCTCTGAAATATAAAAATGAACTCATTGACAATGCTTATAGAATTGATTTAATGATAGAAAATAAAATAATTGTTGAGGTAAAATCTGTTGTAGAAATTCATCCAATTTTTTACTCTCAAGTTTTAACTTATTTAAAGCTAACTGATATAAAACTAGGTCTTCTCATTAATTTTAATACCCCACTTATCAAAGACGGGATCCATAGAATTGTAAATAAACTGTAAATGAACAAAACAATACTTTTTGCTTTACTTCTCATTCAAATATTAGTCAACGCACAATTTTCAGAACGAAATTTATCTTCTGAAAAATGGCAATTCAAAAACTCTAAAGAAAATAAATGGCTCACAGCTTCAGTGCCCGGGACGGTTCATTTGGATTTGATGAATAATAAACTTATTCCCGACCCTTACAAAGATGAAAACGAGAAAAAAGTACAGTGGGTTGAAAATGAAGATTGGGATTATCAGACGGTTTTTAAAATTTCCGCTAAAGAATTAGAAAATCAAAGTGCGGACTTGGTTTTTCATGGGCTGGATACGTTTTCTGAAATTTATATAAATGGAAAGTTGCTGAAGAAAACCGATAATATGTTCAGAACCTGGAAAATTCCGGTAAAAAATGATTTAAAAATTGGAAATAATATTTTACAAGTAAAATTTAAATCTTCAGTAAACGTTGGAAAAGAATTAGCGAAAAAAGTTCCGTTTACAATGCCTGAATCGCCTCGGAGCTTTGTGAGAAAAGCGCAATATCAGTTCGGTTGGGATTGGGGTCCAAGATTGGTTACCGCAGGAATTTGGAAGGACATAAAATTGAATTTCTGGAATCAGGCAAAAATTGAAAATATAAAAATAGAACAGAAAGCTTTAACAAAACAAAGAGCTGATTTAAATATTTACGCAGAAATTTTTGCTGAAAAAGAAGGGAAATATGTTTTTGCAACTGATAAAGAAAATCATGATATTGCCTTAAGGAAAGGCTTGAACAAAATATCAGTTCCGTTTAAAATTGAAAATCCACATCTATGGCAACCGAATGGATGGGGAAAAGCGATAATTTATGCACTTCAATTTTCATTAAAGAAAAATTCAGAGACGATTGACAGTAAAGAAGAAAGAATTGGACTAAGAACTGTAGAATTAGTTCAGGAAAATGACGAAAAAGGAAAATCTTTCTATTTTAAAGTTAATGGAAATCCGATGTATGCAAAGGGAACGAACTGGATTCCGTCTGACAGTTTTACACCGAGAATTACCAAAGAAAAGTATAAAAAACTCATCAAAGATTGCAAAGATGCGAATATGAACATGATTCGTGTTTGGGGTGGAGGAATTTATGAAGATGACGAATTTTACAAAGCCTGCGACGAAAACGGAATTTTGGTTTGGCAGGATTTTATGTTTGCGGGAAGTTTTTATCCGTCAGATGAAGATTTTTTGAATAATGTAAAAGAGGAAGTTAAAGATCAGGTTGACCGACTTCAAAATCATCCGTCAATTGCTTTGTGGTGTGGAAATAATGAAATTGATGAAGCCATTGTCAATTGGGGATATCAGAAGCAATTTAAATATTCAAAAGAAGATTCTTTGCAGGTTTGGAAAGATTATAAAAAGGTTTTCCATGAGGTAATTCCGAATGCAATCAATGAGTCTGCAACAAAAGACAAATCAATTTATTGGGAAAGTTCACCTTCCATTGGCTGGGGTCACAAAGAAAGCTTAACCGAAGGCGATTCTCATTATTGGGGCGTTTGGTGGGGTGAGTTTCCGTTTGAAATTTACAACGAAAAAGTTCCAAGATTTGCTTCAGAATATGGTTTTCAGGGAATGCCGAGTTTAGAAACCGTCAACTCTATGTTTTCAAAAAAATCGGATTTAAGTTTAGAAAATCCAACGATCAAAGCGCACGAAAAAAATGCAAGAGGATTTGAAATCATTCAGAAATACATGGAACGCGATTATGCAGTTCCGAAAGATTTTGTGAAATATAATTACGTTTCTCAGTTGCTTCAGGCTCGTGGAATGCAAATTGCGATTGAAGCACATCGCCGTGCAAAATCTTATAATATGGGAACTTTGTATTGGCAATTAAACGATTGTTGGCCTGTGATCTCTTGGTCATCGATCGATTATTTAGGAAATTGGAAAGCATTGCATTATCAGGTGAAAAGAAGTTTTGAAAATCAAGTGATTTTAACGGAAGAAAAAGAGGGATTTCTGGATTTTTATGGAATTAATGATGAGTTAGAAAAGTTCGAAGATGTAAAAGTAGAAATTCAGGTTGTTGATTTTAATGGAAAAATTTTAAATGATTTAACTACTATTCAGGATGGAAAAATACTCGACGGAATTGTGAAGTTTAATCATATAGAAATTAAAAACTTAATTAAATATTCCAATAAAAATGAAGTCTTTTTAAAATTGACCTTAAAAGATAAAGACAAAAAAATTACAGCCCAAAGCAATCATTTCTTCGCAAAACCAAAAGATTTAAAGCTTACAAAACCTGATATCAAAATCAAGAAAATCTCTGCAACAGAGATCGAAATTTCAACTAATGTTTTGGCGAAAGATATTTATTTAATGGGAGATACTCATTTTAGTGACAATTTTTTCGATTTACTTCCAAAAACTTCAAGAAAAATTACGCTTTCAAAACCATTGAAAAATGTTGAGGTAATGACTTTGTGGAATACGATGAATGAGTAAATAAAAAGACCGATTTTAAAAACCGGCCTAATTCAAATTTATCTACCTCTACATATTTACAGTTAAAACATTTGTGTATCGGATATCAATCTAACGTGAAAAATATGTATTTATTTTAAAAGTTTAAAACTTTTTTCAAACATCAAAATTCCTGCTGACAAACTGTTGTCATAAACTGCGATTACCTTTGTCTTAAGATTAACAACTTAAAACAAAAAATTATGACAACTACAGCAATCGCAAACCAACAGTTTATTTCTTCAGCACAAATTTTAGAACATTGGCAAGGTCACAGAAACCTTACAAGAAGGGTGATTGACGCATTTCCTGAAAAAGAATTATTTGAATTTTCAATAGGCGGAATGAGACCTTTTGCAAAACTAGCGGTAGAATTAATCAGCATTGCAGGTCCGGCTTTAAAGGGAATCGTAGAGCAGCAGGTAGAAAAATTTTCTGAGGAAGCATTTAAACCAAAAACAAAAGAAGAAATTCTTGCAAAATGGGATTCTGAAACGGAAGTGATTAACCAATATTTTAACCAGATTTGTGAAGAAAGATTCCAGGAAATGTTCAATTTATTTGGTGAATACGAATTTCCGGTGTATCAAAATATTCTATACTTTATTGATAATGAAGTGCATCACCGTGGTCAAGGGTATACTTATTTAAGAGCTTTAGGTATTGAGCCGCCTTTCTTCTGGGAAAGATTTTAAGCATCATTTAATCCTTTTATTTAAAACTTCTCTCGCAAATTTTGCAAATTAAGCAGATTTTATCTCCAATCATCTGTGAAAATTTGTGAAATCTGTGGGAGATTTTTTCATATTACTATTTGTGTATTCGTGGCAAAAAAGATAAACTTTAGTCCACAGAAATTATGATTATTTAATAGCTTTAGAGATTGAGTCTCTTTTCTTCTGGGAAAGATTTTAAACTTTTATTCCCACGGATTAAACAGATTACGACGAATCTTATTCTCAATCATCTGTGCATATCTGTGCCATCTGTGGGAAATTGATTTTATGAATTTTTCGAAAGTTTTTGAATCAACTCTTTCATTGTTATTTTTAAAGATTCAGGTTCAATAATTTCAGCATAATCAAAAAAAGTAATTAGCCAACGCGGAAATCCTTCTTTAATCCATTCGGTTTCAAAAGTCATTTCAACTCCTTTTTCGGTTTCTTTTTGTTCGATTAATCCGTAATAAATTTTTGAATTATTCAAATGTCCTGTAATTTTTTTATCAACTAAAAGTTTAACGATTGTTTTATTTCCGCTCGGAGTTTTTCTATAATCATTAATTTGCCCGTATTCCTGCAAATAAGGATCTTGAGTTTTTACAATGCTTAAAATACGATCTATTCTAAACTGTCTGTAATCATTCCTCAAGGTACAGTAAGCGATGATATACCAATAATGAAACTCAAAGAAAACACCTACAACTTCTATGGTTCTTGTAGAAATTTTATCATCAACGGTTTTATATCCTATCAAGATCTGATGTTTTTCGGCAATACTTTCCAGAATTGTTGGGATAATATTTTTTATCGTGTCTTCCGTTTTTGGATTGTAATTGTAAATATCAATCTGATTTTCAATATTCTGAATTAAATTTTTATCTGAATGTCTCAAAACAGAACGCAGCTTTTCCATCGCCGTTTGGTAATGATTTCCTAAACTTTCATGGGAAAACTTCTGCATTAATTTCTCAGCGGTGATAAAACTCAAAACCTCCTGTTTCGTAAACATAACAGGTGGAAGTTTGTAGCCATCCATCAAAGAATATCCATTTCCTGCTTCTCCAATAATAGGAATTCCGGCGTTTTCCAAAGTTTTTACATCACGGTAAATTGTTCTAATACTGACATCAAATTTTTTTGCCAAATCCTGAGCTCTTACAATAGGTTTTGATTGCAGCTGCGTGAGAATAGCCGTTACGCGGTCGATTTTTTTAAGGTAATGGTCGTTCATTTAATCAGACTTTGTACATTCTAAATCTACTTTAATCGATTCATCTTTTTTCCAAAATTGAAAACCTAAAAGATAAGAAGCATAGTATTCATCATAATTAGCCAATCCAAGTATTTGACTTTTTTCTACTGTATCATTCTCTTTTAACATTGTTTTAGACAAATTTGAGTAAATAAAAAAATTGTTTGTATCATTTTTTATAATGAGTGAATAATCTGAATCTGACTTAATGATTTTTGCAACTTTTCCATTCGAAATACTTATAACCTGATTACTTTCGGATTTAATTCTATTATTAGTTTCATCTTGATGACCATAAAAATTTGGCTTGTTTAATATAATTCTACCAGAGTTTAAAGGACAAGAATATTGTGAGAACATCCAACAATTAATATGTAAAAATAATACAATTAAAATTCTAATTTTCATCTTTATAACTTTTCACTAATCTGTCTAAATTCAAACTTCTCGCAGAAGCATCAAAAATCTCTCTGTAAGTTCCGTTCATCTGTACCAATTCATCATGAGTTCCGCTTTCTACGACGTGACCTTTTTTCATCACATAAATTTTATCTGAATCTAAGATCTGTGAAAGAGAGTGCGAAATAATCACAACGGTTCTTCCTGCTTTAATCGCATCTAAAGAGTTTTTAATTTGTTCAGTAGCAATTGCATCCAAACTCGCCGTTGGTTCATCAAGGAAAATAATGGGTGGATTTTTCAAAAATAATCTTGCAATCGCAATTCTCTGTTGTTGCCCACCTGAAAGTTGAGTCGCATCGTGTTGATATTTTTCAGGAAGATCTAAAATCTGTTCGTGGAGATATGCTTTTTTGGCTGCTTCTTCGATTTCTTCAAAACTCGCATTCATGTTTCCATAGCGAATGTTGTCTTCAATACTTCCTTGGAAAATATGATTTTTCTGTAAAACCAATCCCAAATCATCTCTTAAAAAAGTATTGTTGTAATTAGCTAAATCAATATTATCTAAAATAATTTCACCAGAATCGGGAAGATAAAACTTGCAGAGTAGATTGATAATAGTTGATTTTCCGGCTCCGCTTAATCCTACTAAAGCCGTAGTTTTTCCGTTTTCGATCATCATCGAAACATCATTCAATGCTTTAGTTCCGTTGGGATAAGTAAAATTAACATTTCTTAATTCAAAATTTCCTTTAATCTCGTTTTCTACAAAGTTTCCGTTCGGTTCAATTTCATCTTCAGCATTTAAAATATCAAAATAACCCTCGGCATAGATCATCGCATCATTCATATCGTCATAAATCCTGTGAAGCTGCCTGATTGGCGAAGAAACATTGTTGAAAAGCATGATGTGAAGCATGATGGCACCAATCGTCATTTGCTGGTCTAAAACCAAATAAACGGTCAGAAGAATAATTAAAACCACTCCAAACTGCTCGATAAAAGTTTTTAAACCGTCGTAAATAAAGTTGGTTTTTCGGGTAAACATTTGGCTGTCCATCAATTGCATCTGCAAATCGTACTGTTTTTTGCCTTCAAATTTTTCGCGGACAAAACTTTTAATTACCATGATGGAATTGATTAAATTTAAAAGTCCTGAAGTTTTCTGTTCACGCTGATTTCTTAAAGTTCGTCTTACTCCGCCCAATTTTTTTGCCTGTAACGAACTGATGTAAAAATAAATAGGAACAATGATCGTAGAAACTAATCCTACATACACGTTTTGCAAATACATAATAATCAAAGCAATAAATGCATTTGAAAATAGCGGAAGCATGTCAATAAAAAAGTTTTGAACAAGTCTTGTAAGGCTTTCAATTCCACGATCGATCCTTATTTGAAGTTTTCCGGATTCGTGGTTTTCATCATTAAAATAAGCAACCCTATACGTAAGAATTTTGTCGATTGCTGATTGAGCTAAAACCGAACTTACATTAATTCTGATTTTTTCACCATAAAATTTCTGCCCGAAATTGATGAAGATATTCAGTAATTCCTTTCCCAATAAAATAATAGAAATAATAATCAGAATATGAATTCCCTCGCTCATCGGATGTGGAAGACGCGTCAGTTTTGTCACTTCATCCACCGTATATTTTAAAACTAAAGGATTCACTTGGGCTGCCAAAGCACCGAGAAAAGTAAGAAACAAAGTTCCGTAAATCATCGGTCGGTAAGGCTTTATAAATGGAATTAACTGTTTGTAAATTCCAAATAAAGTCACTGTTCTGTTAAAAGGTTTTGCCATGATTTGGTTTAAAAGAAAAACGTACCATTTCTGAGAGAAAAGGTACGTTTTATTATTAAATTTTAAAAGCATCTAAGTTAGAATATTCTATTTATCAAGCTTTAGTAAACCTCCCCAACTCAAATGTTCGCCTTTTAAAATTATATTTTTACTTGTATTTATATCACTTTTTGAAATTCTAATATGTATATAACTTTCAAGAAATTTTGTTTTAATTTTTATTAACTCTAAATGATCAATGTTTTTATCATCAATTTTTATAAGTTCTTTTAATGCATCTAACGTCAATTTAGCCATATTATCTAAATCTTTATCTCTTATATTATTAAGCACAAAAACTAATTTAATACAGAGCTTATCATTTAAAGATAAACCAGTTTGCTTTCCATAAGGAGAATTTAAAAACTGTTTCTTAAATTCGTTTTTGAAAGCCGTTTTTGTTTGCCTTGTTAAAGGAGTAATTCTAACTGGAAAATTTGATATTGGTAGTTTATCATCACAAATCTTGCAGTGGCTTTGCAATAAAAAGCTGACTTTCTGTGTCTCATTTAAAAAAAGTCTTTTTTCATGTTCTTTTGTGTCAAATCCCAAAAAATTAACGTTATTTAAAGTAATCCATCCTGTAATTTCTTCTTCTTCCTCAATTGAAGAATCATTTTGATCATAACTTTTATTTTTACTTTTATTAAAAAGTAAAAATAATTCTTCACGAAGATTTGTTAAATTGTCTGAATTATCTTTAATTATTTTTAAAATTTGTTTTTTCAATTTGATTAGGGTTTTTAGATTTTATAGATGTAATTTTGAATAGTTCTTAAATCTATTTTAATCATAAAATGTAAGTGTCTCTAAAAAAATTACCCCTCAAAAACATAGGTTGTCAAGTAATGCAATTCAGATCTACTTGCTGCTTTAGAATCTGCTTCTGCCTGTTCCAAAGAATAGTTTGAATTGATTTCTTTTTTCTGAAATACAAAAGAGTTGTTAGCGTTTTTGTCAACTACATCACTGAAAATATGTTCAATTTCTGAATTTCCCAAAGATGCAAAACTGATATCTTCAAAACCATACATCAATCTCAGGTCATCAAACTGAGCAAAATTTTCGTTTACGAAAGACTGCATTTGAGATTTAGAATCAAAATTTCCTGCCCAAATATTGTAAGCATAACTTTTCTTACTCGGTTTGTCGAAAATACTTTGGTAAACGAAGTTTTCACCCAAATACGCTTCTCTTACTTGCGGATCGTTTGCCAAATCTTCAGGAAGACCTTCTTTCAAGATCTTTCCTTCAAACATAATATAAGTTTTGTTGGTAATCGCCAAAGTCTGCTGTACGTTGTGATCGGTAATTAAGATTCCGATGTTTTTATCGGTCAAACTTCTTACAATTTTCTGAATATCTTCCACGGCAATCGGGTCAACTCCCGCAAAAGGCTCATCCAAAAGAATGAAACTAGGGTCTGTTGCCAAACATCTTGCAATCTCTGTTCTACGTCTTTCTCCTCCGGAAAGAAGATCTCCTCTGTTTTTACGAACGTGTTGCAGAGAAAATTCTTCAATTAGTTCGTCGCATTTTATTTGCTGTTCTCTTTTTGAAAGCTTAGTCAACTGTAAAACACCAAGAATATTATCTTCTACAGACAATTTTCTGAAAACCGAGGCTTCCTGAGCAAGATAACCGATACCTTTTTGAGCACGGCGATACATCGCATCGTTTGTGATTTCCTGTTTGTCGAGGAAAATTCTCCCTGAAGTAGGCTTTACCAACCCTACGATCATATAAAATGAAGTGGTTTTCCCGGCTCCGTTCGGACCCAATAAACCTACAATTTCTCCCTGCTGAACCTGTACAGAAACGCCTTTTACAACTTTTTTGGGACCGTATTCTTTGATTAAGTTTTCTCCTCGTAAAATCATAGTCGCAAAGATAAAGTTTTTTTGAATTAGAAATTTATATTATGAATATCTGAATTTTAATTTTAGCAGAGTTTAACAGGTTTAATTTGATGATATTTAAAATGAATTAGAATTTGAACGATTATTTTTAAAATTTGTTTTTCGAATATAAGTGAAATGGCTTTGTTTATCTTAAATTCTATAGATTATTGGAAAAGCCTTGTATTTTTTTGCGTTTAATAATCGTAAGGATAAACAAAGTTTTAAAGAATTGGTTTTTTAGATAGACAATGGCGTTTGACTTCGTCGAATCTTCAATTTCATTTAAGAAAGAAAACAAGTATTAAGAAGGAAGGCAGAGGAAATGAATGGTTATGATAACTTTAAATTAAAAATCTAACGTAAATTTGTAAAAGTTTTAAAAGAAGTATGGTAAATTTTGTTTTAATCGCGGTCTGTATTTTGGCAGGAATGATTTTCAAAGAAACAAAATCCATTCATCCCGATGCGCACAAAGGCATCAACACCTGGATTCTTTATTTAGCACTTCCTGCGGTTTCTTTTAAATATTTACCGAAAGTTCAATGGTCTCCAGAAATGCTTTTTCCCATACTTTCAACTTTTGTAATTGCGATTGGATGTTTCTTTTTTATGATGTTTTACAGCAGGCAAAAAGGATATTCCAGAAGATCAAGAAGTACTTTAGAATTAGCAAGTGGTTACAGCAACACTTCATTCATTGGATTTCCTTTAATCTCTGCTTTCTATGGTGAAAGTCTTTTAAGCATTGCAATAATCTGTGATCAGACAATGTTTTTTGCGCTTTCCACATTAGGAATTATCGCTGCAGTAAAAGGCGGAAGCAAATCCGGAAAAGTGAGTGCCATTTTTATTTTAAAAAGACTGGTTACATTTCCTCCGTTAATTGGTTGTATTGCAGCATTGGTTTTGTCGCAGTTCATCGATTTTACTTTTGCTGAACCTCTTTTTGATAAACTGGCTGCAACGGTAAGTCCATTGGTTTTGTTTTCTGTCGGATTACAATTGAAATTTAATGGTTGGAAAAAACTGTTGCCACAGATCTCGGCTTCCATGTTTTACAAATTAATTTTAGCTCCGATAATGATTTTAGGTTTAGCTTTATTGCTCGGAATTAAGGGCGATGTTGCGAAAATTTCTGTCTTTGAAGCCGCAATGCCGACTGTAGTTACGGCAAGTATTATTGCCGAACAGTTTAGATTAAATACAAAACTTACGAATTTAATCATCGGATTCAGTATTCTTGTAGGGTTTATAACTTCAGCGATTTGGTATCAGATCATTGAAATGATTTTCTAAGTCATTAAGAATAAAGTGAAGCAATCTCAATTTTTTGAAAACTCACGCAGATTTTGCTGATAACGCGGATCTTTATTTTTAAATCTGCTCAATCTGAAGAATCTGCGTGAAATATTACTTTAACTACATGAATGTAATCAAAATTATATGTTTCTGAAAGATTTAAAGAAAACAAAATTGCAGTTCTCTGAATAAAAAATTAATTTTACACTATAATTATTCCCTTGCAATACGCTCAAATTATTTTACCGCTCAATCTGAAAGGAACTTTTACATACAAAGTTCCGGAAGAAATACAATCGACAATTCAACCTGGAATGAGAGTTCTGGTTCCTTTTGGTGGAAAAAAAATCTACACGGGAATTGTTTTTGAATTGCATGATGAAGAGCCTACTCAGTTTGTGGCAAAGGAAGTCATCAGTATTTTAGACGAACAGCCGATTTTGCCTTCAGAACAAATTAAGTTTTGGAAATGGCTTTCAGATTACTATCTCTGCAATTTGGGCGAAATTTACAGGTTTGCTTTTCCGTCTTCTTTAAAACTGGAAAGTGAAACCTATTTAAAATTAAAACCCAATATTACCGTTGAATTTGAAAATTTGGATGTCAACGAGATGTACCTTATTCAGGCATTGGAAGTTCGCCAACTGATTAATTTAACGGATATTGAAGCGTTTATTCCAAAAAAGGATATCATTAAAACCATCAATTCTTTGATCGATTTACAGTATATCGAAATCGACGAAAAGATTGCTGAAAAATACAAAGCAAAAGAAGTTGCTTATGTAAAAATTAATGATGAGGTTTTAAAAAATAACAATCTTACAGAGATTCTTTTAAGCTTAAAAAGAGCTCAAAAACAGAAAGATCTTTTCCTGCATATTTTAGAAAAACAAACTGAGAATCCTGATTTGCATATCAAAAAATCAGAGTTATTTGAAGACGGTTATTTTTCTAGTTCGCATTTTAAATCTTTGGCAGATAAAAATCTTGTCGAAGAATATTACATGCAGAAAGACCGAATTGAAAGCTATGAAGGTGAAATTGAAGAGGTAGAAGAGCTTACTGAAGTGCAAAAAGCTGCAAAAATTGAAGTGGATGAAGCGTTTGAAGAAGGCAGAAATGTGTTGCTTCATGGGGTAACTTCATCCGGAAAAACGCACATTTATTTAGAGAAAATTGAAGAATGTATTTCTGAAGGAAAAAATGTTTTGTTTTTACTTCCTGAAATCTCTTTAACGAAGCAAATTACTCAAAGATTAGAAAAAAAATACGGCAGACAACTTGGTTTTTATCATCAGAAACTTACTGATTTTGAAAAGGTAGAAATCTGGAGAAGAATAAAAAACAACAATATCAAAATCCTTATTGCAACGAGGAATGCTCTGTTTTTACCTTATCAGAATTTAGGATTGATTGTGGTTGATGAAGAACATGATTCGGGATATAAACCGAGGGAAGTTTCTCCGTTTTTTAATGCAAAAGATTCGGCTTTGGTTTTGGCGAGTTTTTATGGAGCTAATGTGATTTTAGGTTCGGCAACGCCTTCTGTTGAAAGCTATTATTTAGCCCGAAAAGAGAAGATGAAATATATTTTTCTGAATGAAAGATTCGGGAATGTAAAACTTCCTGAATTTGAATTGATTAATTTTAAAGAAGCTCAGGATTCTAAAAAAGTTTCCGGAAATTTTTCTTTAAAACTGATTGATGAAATTAAAAAAACTTTAGAAGAAAAAAATCAGACGATGATTCTTCACAACCGACGTGGTTACGCCAGTGTTTTGGAATGCGAATCTTGTGGTTATGTGAATTACTGCTCAAATTGTGATGTCGTGATGACGTATCACAAAGCTGCTCACGAAATGAAATGCCATTATTGCGGACAGAGAGCTTCTAAGCCGAAAACCTGCCCGAAATGCTATTCTGAAAACCTTAATGAAAAAGGAGTAGGAGTAGAGCAGATTCATGAAGAAATTTCTAAAATTTTTCCTGATAATGAAGTCGACAGAATGGATGTTGATTCGATGCGTAAGAAATTTGCTTATGAAAAACTGTACGAAAAAATAGAGGAAAGAGAAACCGATATTATCGTAGGAACGCAGATGATTTCCAAAGGTCTGGATTTTGATCATATCGAATTGGTAGCAATTCCAAAAGCAGATTCTATGCTGTATGTACAGGATTTTAGAGCAGAAGAAAGAGCATATCAGCTAATCACACAGGTTTCCGGAAGAGCGGGAAGGGTTTCCGGGAAAGGTCGAGTTTTAATTCAGACTTTTAATCCGGATCATTCTGTTTTTCAGTTGATTAAAATGAATAATATTTCTAAGATTTATAAATATTTCCTTACCGAACGCCAGAAATTTAATTATCCGCCATTCACAAAACTAATTATGATTGAGCTTAAACATCGAAGAGACGAAAAAGTAGATCGTGCTTCACAGTTTTTAGGTTCGGTTTTAAGAAAATACCTTCCTGAAGATTGTATTTTAGGTCCTGAAAGAGCGCAGATTGCGAGACTGAATAATTTGTATCAGTTTCAGGTTTTGCTTAAGCTTCCACGTGGTAAAAACTATGAGAAATTCAAAAGCTTAGTTTTGTTAAGTTTAAAAGAATTTGATGAAATCACTGCTTATCAAAGCATTAAAAAAGATGTTTTTGTAGATTTTTAACAAAATTTAACATATTTTATAGCCTTTTATTATAGTCTACTAGACTACCATACCATAATAATTTCTACTTTTGAACGTTGACTATATGTTTGGAATGTGATAAATGATTTAACTAATCGTTTTTTATTCAATCCAAAATATATACAAAAGAAAAATTAGATGGTAAATTTCAGAAAATATATTTCAGGTGTTACGGTCTTGGCTGCTGGTTTTTTATTTGCACAATCGACCGTTTCTACAGTTCTTTACTCTCAAAATTATGACAATAAAACTAGCTCAAACCTTCCATCGCCTGCTGCGTATGTGGAAAAAGCTATTTTGTCGCCAAAAGAACTTGTAGACATCAGTGTAAACACAATGATGACCGATCCCGTGCTGAAAAACGCAACTTGGGGATTTGTGGTCTACGACCCAAAAACGAAGAAAATAATTTCTTCGTACAACGAAAATACTCCTCTTGTTCCTGCTTCTACAACGAAGTTGTTGACTACCGAAACTGCTATGAGCATGTTGGGTGAAAACTACCGTTGGATGACACAGCTGGAATATTCAGGAGAAATCGATGAAAATGGAACTTTAAATGGTAATCTTTACATTGTAGGAAGCGGTGATCCATCGTTGGGAACCAATAAAGCGGGAGCTTGGTCTTACAAAGATATCGTTTCAGATTTTGCAGGGGGAATAGCTCGTGAAGGTATTAAAAAGGTAAATGGTGATATTATTATTCAGACAGCGCTTTTCAAAGGTAACATTTCGGCACTTCCGGAAAATGTTGTTTGGCTAGAAAACAATAATTACTATCTTCCTGTAGGTACTACCAAAGAGATTAATCCTGCCAATGAGAGACTTATTGTAAAAAAATCAATGAATCCTGCTACAGACAAGAAGTTTTTCTATGTTTCACCTTATGTAAATAAAATGGTGTACGCTGAAAAGTACGACGGAAACGGAACTTTAACTACAAAATTACCTGATGCTCCAGCTTTCCTTGCCAATTCATTCAGAGCAAGTCTTGTAAAAAGCGGAGTAGCAGTTACCGGAAAAGTAGTTCCTAAAATGACAGATGCGTCTCCGGAAATTAGAAAGATGATTTCAGTATATAAATCTCCGACTTTGGGTGATATTATTTATTATACCAATCAGAGAAGCGATAACTCTTTAGCAGAAGCTTTATTAAAAACAGTAGGTTTCCAGAAAATGGGAGATCAAACTTCAGAATCTGGTAGAATTGTGGTTAATAATCACTTAAAAGATATCGCATTTGATATTGAAGGCCTGAATTATATGGATGGAAGCGGTTTATCGAGAAGCAATCATGTAACTCCAATTTCTCAGGTGAAGTTTTTGACTTCTTTAATGGACGAAAAATTTTACAAAACTTATTTCAATTCTTTGCCAATCGGTGGACAATCCGGAACTCTAAAAGGTATGTTTAAAGAAGAAGGAAACGGACAGGTTTTTGCGAAAACAGGAACTTTAAATAAAGTAAAAACTTTAGCTGGGTATTTAAAAACCAATTCAGGAAGAACACTGGTTTTCTCTTTGATGGTGAATAATTATGCAGGCTCAGTTGGTCAGGTGAAAAGTAAAATGGAAACAATTCTCAAACCGGCTTTAGATCTTTAAAAAAAAATATTAATTTCATATACAAACCTTTTAATCTTTGATTGAAAGGTTTTTTTTATCTTTAATCCCTAATTATCTGACAATGAGAAAATTTTATATTTTATGCATAAGTATCTTTGCAATTCATACTTTATCAGCTCAAAACCAAAACGAAAATGTTGAAAAAAAAGGCTTATTAAAAAAAGAAATGAAATCTTATGCGGCTAAAATGGCTGCAGGAAATACCAATCCTAATACTTTAAACTACGATTTACAATATCAAAGGATGGATGTTACCATAGATCCCGGTGTTTATAATATTTCGGGTTCGGTAACTTCTCATTTTAAACCCACACAGACCTTAAATAATATTTATTTTGATTTAAATAATAATCTTACGGTTTCTCAGGTAAGTTATCATGGTCAGAATCTTACTTTTCAGCAGCTTCCTACGAAAGAACTGAAAATAAATTTTGCAACTTCTCTAGCTGCAAATGTTTTGGATTCTCTTACGGTTACTTACAATGGAGCTCCTGATACAGCGAATAATGCTTTTTTTAATGGCTCTCAAGACGGAACTGCAATTCTTTCAACTTTGAATGAACCTTATGGGGCTCAAGATTGGTTTCCCACAAAGCAAAGCTTAAATGATAAAATTGAAAGATTTGATATAAAAGTAACGACTCCGGCTCAATATAATGTAGCTGCGAATGGTAAGTTGATGTCTGAAACCACTTTAGGAAATGGTCAAAAACGTACTTTCTGGAGAACACAATATCCTACTGCAGCTTATCTGATTGCACTTTCGATCACGAATTTTGTTAAATTAAACGATACAATGGGGAATCCTCCTTTTCCTTTTGTAAATTATATTTATCCTTCAACTAATGCCGATGCAACAAGCATGGCAAATATTGAGTGGACAAAAACGGTAATGAATACTTTTGAAAATTATTTCGGGCCTTATCCTTTCCGTAATGAAAAGTACGGGCATATGCAATTTGAAGCAGGAGGTGGTATGGAACATCAAACCATGTCTTCAATGGAATCTTGGAGTAAGCAATTAATTGCTCATGAGTTGGCGCACCAATGGTTTGGTGATAAAGTAACTTGCGGAGCATGGAATGATATTTGGCTAAATGAAGGTTTTGCCACTTTTGGAGAGCATGTTGCCTACGAAAAACTAATCATGAATAATGCAGATTTTCTTAATTATCTTTTAAGCGAAAAAAATTACATTACAAGTGTTGCCGGTGGAAGTGTTTATGTCGCAGACGGTAATTTAGGAAGTATCAATTCTATTTTCAACGGAAGATTATCTTATTCGAAAGGAGGTTATGTGGTAAGAATGATAAAATGGGTTTTGGGAGATACAGCGTTTTATCAGGCATTGAAAGAGTATCACGCAAGACCGAATCTGGCATATAGCTATGTAAGAACTGCCGATTTAAATGCGTCTTTACTGACTTCAACCGGAAAAGATTTTACAGAATTTTTTAATGACTGGATTTACGGACAAGGGTATCCTACATACGATATCAGATGGAAACAGGTGGGAAATCAGGTAACCTTTAAAGCATCACAAACTCAAAGTCATTCATCGGTTAGTTTTTTTGAAATGCCATTACCTATAAAAGTAACAGGAACTGGCGGTGAGACTGCTTTTTTTGCTTTAAATAACACCTCAAATAATCAGTACTTTACAGAATCGGTAACGTTCCCGATTGCAAGTGTACAGTTTAATTATGAATATCAGATGTTGGAAAGAAACTCAACAGTTTCTCAGGATAATACTTTGAGTACAACAGATCTTAAAACAGATGAGTTTAGTATTTATCCCAATCCTGTAAAAGATGAATTATTTGTTTCTGGATTAAAAAAAGAGACATACTATGAAATTTTTACAGCAGACGGAAGATTGGTGAAAAAAGGAAAATCTGATAAAAAGATTCAGGTATCTATTTTGGAAAAAGGTGTTTATTTTATTAAAATATTAAATTCAAACTTAAAATTTATAAAAGAGTAAGAAAAAAGATTATTGTATTGATTTTCAATGTATATTTGAGTGTAAACAAAATAATGATACTTTATGAAAACAAATTTATTCTTTTTCAAAACTCTTTTAGTAATGTTATTAATTTGGAATCTCACTTCGTGTGATTCTAAAAAATCCGATCAACCGTTGTTAGATTCGCAGTGGAGCGGTGTTACAAAAGTTCCTCAGGAAGCAGAGGTTGTTCTAAAATTCACTAAAGACAAAATTGATGTTTTACTAAGAGGTAAAGTAATTGAAACGATGAATTACACTCTGAGTAATGGTGAAATCAACATGGAGAAAAATTCAGGTGGAACGCCTTGTAATGTAGGAGCAAAAGGGAAATATAGATATGACATCATAGGAGAAAATCTCGTGATGACGCTTGTTTCCGACGAATGTAATGCTCGCATACAATCTTTACAAGGAATTGTTTTTAAAAAATCGGATGTAAAAAAATAACATTAAAAATTAATTGTAAATCTTAAAGCTTTCATTTTTGAAAGCTTTTTTTTTATTATTTATGAAAATAACTGTTTTATGGAATAGAAAGAATTTTTTACATTTTTTGTATCTCTGTATGGTGAGATTGATTTCGGAAAAATGTTTGTCAGTAGTTGTTGATATTGTTATTGTATTTTGTAAATATTAAATATTAACTAAATGTAAAAAGAAATATTTAAATTATTCGAAATAAGGTATTACTTTTGCAATCTCTAAAACTGATAACCTGTTGACTCATTAATTGTTAAATATTTTCTGTTATGAAAAATATATTTACTTTAGTGATATACTTATCGTTTGGAGCCTTTTGTTTCAAGGCGCAGATGCAAAAAATCTCTTTTGAATCTTCAGAAGGATATACTGTTGGAAATTTGGGTGGTCAACAAGGTTGGACAGTTTGGGGCGGTCTTCCCGTTTCCAATGCGCAGGTTGTTAATTCAAATCCGACAGACGGAGCTAGATCTTTTAATATGAGTAGCGCTGGATTGATACAGGATCTATGCGGAATTGAAAAAAATATTACGAGTTTTGTAACGAGCAATGATGTTGAAATTTCTTTTGACTATAATTTTACAGGACTCAATTCTTCTTCCTACGAAGTTGCAATTTATAATAATGCGTTGATTTCAGATTATACGGCTGCCTTTCAGATTGATTATTTAACGGGAACGTTGAGTTTTAGAACTAATTCCGGATTAATTGATGGTCCGGTCTTGGCTGCAAATCAATGGCATAATTTAAAGATTGTCATTAAAAAGTCTGATAATACTTTGAAATATTTTGCAAACGGAACTCAGATTTATTCAGGGAATTTGGGTGTTAACAAAAACGTACAGGCTATAGATTTTGTGTACGATGATTATGGAACGGGATTCAGAGTTGATAATATTCAGATTAATAATCTTTCTGTACTTTCAACTGATGAGGTAGGGAAACAAGAAATGATAAAAATTTACCCGAATCCGACTGCTGAAACATTAAATATTGAAACGGATAGTAAAATCAATTCGATTACAATTTTCGATGCAAAAGGAAGCTTAATTAAAAACTTTCAGGAGGCCGGAATTTCCAACGGAAAAAGAATTAATGTTTCAGATTTAGTTTCCGGAATTTACATGGTGAAAGTAAAAACTTCAACCTCAGAATTTACCAAGAAGTTTATTAAGAAATAGTTTTTCGAGCTGGATGATGGATGGATGTACGAAGCTGGGCGTTATCGAATTGATAAAAATATTTTTGTTATTAATTTTAGATTTTCCCGATTTTGTAAAAATGTAAAAGCAAGGGACGATTCAAAAAAACCTAACTTTCTGCTTCCATCATCCAGCTTTACTCATCGCTTTCTCAGCTCTTTTATTGGCAATTTTAACTTTATAATTAAACCATTTTTCTTTAAAAACGGTTCTCATCGCATTGTCAAAATGTCTTATGATAACCAAATTTTTAAAACCTCTCCATTTTTCAAGTAAACTTGATGGTAATGCTCGAACGGAAACCGAATATCCCTCGGTTTCATATTGAATATAATGCCACCAACCAGAAGGAATATATAAAGTTTCACCAGGTTTTATCACTGCTTCATAACCTTTAAGGTGCTTTAAAGCAGGATATTTTTTGGAATCAGCTTCCTGAAGATTTACCAGACTGTGAAAATTATAAGGAAGTTTGTACATCAGATCAGACTGTTCCCACGGAAATAACCAGATTCTCTTAATTCCCTGAAATTGGGTGATAAAAACATGAGACATATCAATATCAATGTGGTTTCTCGTAATCGAACCTTTTCCACCAAAAAACATGAAAGGAAGCCATTTTAAAACTTTTCCTTTTGTTACATCTCTGTAATGAAGATCATCTTTAAGCTCAGGTTTTATGCTTAAAAGATTAAATAAAAACAGACGATATTCTGTGGTTTTTGTACTTATTAAATCTAAATATTCTGAAAAAATAGTTTCTGCAACGGGTTTACTTGCCACTCTGTCGATCGATTCCAGTTCGCTGCCGTAAACATTTACTTTTGTTTCACCTGCGATTTCTTTAAAATATTCATAATTCCATTTTTGATAAGCCGGGCTGTCTTGTTCTACAAAGTCTTTTAAAATTAGAGGTTTACAAGCTTTCATGTGGTTTGAAATAAATGCTTCTGAACTAATATTTTCTGCACTTTTTACCGGTGTTAATTTCATGATGAATAATTTAGGAAGGTCAAATATAATAATTATCCTACAAAATTAGTAGACTAATTAATCTTTATTTTTAAATGATTAATGACCGGAAAAATCAATAAAGATGCCGAAACGTATTTTGTTTAATGCCTTTTTATTAAATTAGCGCAACTTAAATTTAATTATAATGATCTCTGGAAAATATCTTGAAAATCTACAGAACGAGCTGAAAAACATCGAAAATGACGGTCTTTTTAAAAGAGAAAGAATCATCACTTCTCAGCAAAGTGCAGAAATAGAAGCAAATGGAAAGAAGCTTTTGAACTTTTGTGCCAACAATTATTTAGGATTATCAAACCATCCTGAAGTAATGAAGGCTTCGCAGGATATGATTGGTTCTCACGGTTACGGAATGTCTTCTGTACGTTTTATCTGCGGAACTCAGGATATTCACAAACAATTGGAGCAGAAAATTGCTGAATTTTTAGGCTTGGAAGACACAATTCTTTACGCAGCTTGTTTTGATGCAAATGGTGGTGTTTTTGAACCTTTATTTACAGAAGAAGATGCGATTATTTCAGATGAATTGAATCACGCTTCAATTATTGACGGAGTTCGTCTTTGTAAAGCGGCGAGATACCGTTACAAAAACAATAATATGGCAGATCTGGAAGCTCAGTTGATTGCTGCTTCCGAAAAAAATCACAGATTTAAAATTATCGTTACAGACGGAGTTTTCTCAATGGACGGAATCGTTGCAGATCTGAAAGGAGTTTGTGATCTTGCCGATAAATATGATGCTTTGGTAATGGTTGACGATTCTCACGCAACTGGTTTCATTGGAAAAACTGGCCGTGGAACGCATGAAGCTAACGAAGTTATGGGTAGAGTAGACATTATTACTTCTACTTTAGGAAAAGCTTTAGGTGGAGCTTTGGGAGGATTTACTTCCGGTAAAAAAGAGATCATCGATATGTTGAGACAGCGTTCAAGACCCTATTTATTCTCAAACTCTTTGGCTCCGGGAATTGTTGGTGCAGCTTTGAAAGTTTTAGAAATGATTTCTGATGATACATCACTTCGTGATACCGTAATGGAAAATGCAGAATATTTCAGAACAGAGATGAAAGCTAAAGGTTTCGATATTCCTGATGGAGATGCTGCAATCGTTCCGGTAATGTTGTATGATGCTAAATTATCTCAGCAAATGGCAGAAAAACTGATGGATGAAGGTATTTACGTAATTGGTTTCTTCTATCCGGTTGTTCCGAAAGAAAAAGCAAGAATCAGAGTGCAGCTTTCTGCAGCTCACACGAGAGAACATTTAGATAAGGCAATTGCTGCTTTTGAGAAAGTTGGAAAAGAATTAGGAGTAATTTCTTAAAATATATAACCGATTTAATATTTGGCTCATGAAAAAAATTCTGCTTCTTATTAGTTTTATTAGTTTCCAAACTGTTTTTTCACAAAATATTCTGGAATTTGATCTTAAAAACGTTGAGTTGCAGGGAATGAAGCCAGCGAAAGTAAATCAGGAAATGAAAAATATCGGGATTGTTCAAAATCCTTTTGTGACAAACAATCCCGATATTATTTTAAAACTTGAAGAGAAAGAAATTTCTTATCTGATAAAAAAAATGTACGCCTTTATTTATAGCAATGCCAAAGGTAGCGATGGAGGTGTTGTTATCTATGAATTTGCAAACAAAAAAGATCTCGATACTTTTCTTGAACAGACTTTTGAGCAGTCAAATTACAGAGTTTTAATTAAAGATCTATATCTGATACGTGTTTGGAGTGATTATAGTCTTCATGTAAAAGGTAAAGAAACAAGTGAAGATCATCTGAACAAGTTGGAGAAATATTATATTAATTTGGGAGCAAAGAAAGTCATTTTAAAAAAGAATGAATCTGTAATTACTAAAGTAGAGTAATTTCTTAAAAAATAAACCATTCTACAATTGTAGAATAAAAACAGAATTTCTATATTTACGGAAATTCTGTTTTTTTATGCTTAAAAATATCTTACTAACCCTGCTGTCAATTTTTGTTTTCGTTTCGTGCCAAACTAAAACTAATCAATATATTAAGATTTCCGATAAAGCTCAGAAACGACACGGAAAATGGATAGAAAAATATCCTACCGAAGAGGGAACATTAATTACAGTTGGGAAATATAAGAAAGGTGAAAAGGTAGGAGTCTGGAAAACAACTTTAGAGAACCAGCTTTACCAAAAAGAAAAAATAGGAAGAAAAAAAATTAAAATGTTCGTTTATCACCGAAACGGAAATATTATGGAACGCGGACAATCAAAGCTTGATATTTCTGAAAACGAGCGCCATTGGTATTATTTCGGAGACTGGAAGTTTTACGATGAAAATGGGAAACTGAAGTACATAAAGAAATACGCTGATGGTAAAAAAATAGATAGTATTTCTTTGAATAAATAGGAATGGGCTTTAGCCCGTTTTCACTATAAAATAATTCCATCTTGGCTTTAGCCAAAATTTATTTTCAACAGTTATAATTAGAATTTCGTAAATAAAAATATTTTAAACCTAACAGGTTTCTAAAACCTGTTAGGTTTTTTGGCAATTTCAAAAGAATTCTTGAATTAAATTGAAATTTTAGCATACTCGTGAAGTATTTAATCAAATATTTCAATGACAAAATCATTATATTTGCACACAAATTTTTACGATGCTTTATACCATCATCAAGGCGTTACACATTATTTTTATGGTCAGTTATTTTGCGGGAATTTTTTATCTCGTAAGGATTTTCGTGTACTATAAAGATACCGATGCTTTTTCTGACGAAAAAAAGACGATCCTGAGAGAGCAATACACTTTTATGGCTCGAAGATTATGGAACATTATCACCGTTCCTGCAGGAGTTATCATGGCAGTTTGTGGTTTGATCATGATCTTTTTGAATTCAGGATTAATGAAAATGCCATGGTTTCATTTAAAACTTACTTTCCTCATCGGATTGGCAATTTACCATTACTGGTGCTGGAAAAAAGTGAAAAAATTAGTCGAGCTCAACGGAAATACTTTAGAAACAGCCAATATAAAACTCAGACAAGCTAACGAAATTGCCACATTTATTTTATTTTTGGTCGTTTTTACCGTTATCTTAAAATCTCAGGTTATTGAATATTGGTGGCAATTAATCTTAGGATTTTTCGTTCTGGTATTTTTAATCATGATGACGGTGAAGCTGGTGAATAAAAAAGGGAAAGCTAATAATTAGTTGATAGTTGTTGGTTTATGGTTGATAGAAAGAATCTAACAACTAACAACAATCAACTAACAACAATTTACAATAAAACTATGATTGCAATTTTAAAAAAAGAACTTTGGAGTTATTTTGGCAACTGGAGTGCGTGGATCATCATCGCAGCATTCAGTCTGATAACTACTTTGTTTCTGTTTTTCTTCGAAAATGATTCTAATATTTTCGACATCGGAATGGCATCTTTACAAAGCTATTTCGTTTTGGTACCTTGGTTACTGATGTTTATTATTCCGGCGTTGTCGATGAAAACTTTTGCGGAAGAACAGCAAACGGGAACTTTAAACTGGTTATTTTCTCAACCTCTGAAAGTTTCAGATTTGGTTGCAGGGAAATTTCTTTCCGTTTGGGTAGTCGGAATTTTATGTCTGATTCCTTCAGTAATTTATTTTTATACCGTTTATGTTTTGGGAGTTCCGGAAGGAAACATCGATATGGGAATGACTTTCGGAAGCTATTTCGGTTTAATTATTTTGATTGCTGCATTTTCAGGAGTTGGAATTTTAGCTTCATCACTTTCTCAAAACCAAATCATGGCTTATTTGTTGGGCGTTTTCATGTGTTTCATCATGTATTTCGGAATCGAACAATTGGCAAGTTATAAATTGTTGGGCGGAGCAGATTTTATTTTACAAAATATTGGTTTTTACCAGCATTTCATGGGCTTTACAAGAGGTCTTATCGATTTTAAAGATGTTGCTTATTTTGTTTTCATTATTGGTCTTACCTTAACATTGTCTAATCATTTTATCAATAAAAAGAAGTAAAAACATGAAGAAGATCAACCTAAAATCTCCGTTTGCCATTTTATTGATTGGAACTTTTGCGGTAGCATTAATTCTTGCATTTTCAGGCATCAGATTAGATTTAACAAAAGAAAAAAGATATACGCTTTCAGACAGCACAATTAAGGTTTTAGAATCGGTTAAAAAACCTTTAACGGTAGATGTTTACTTAGAAGGAGATTTTCCGGCAAGCTTTAAACAGCTTCAGAGTGAAACCAAGTTTATGCTGGAAGAATTCAGAAAGATCAATCCAAAAATTGATTTTAAATTCATCGATCCCATCAAAACAAAAATGTCTCAGGATACGTTGATGGCAATGGGAATGCAGCCTTCAGTACTTCCGGATAATAAAGATGGAAAAACTACGCAGATCTATTTATTTCCTTATGCTGTTGTAAAGTATAACCAAAGAGGAGTTTCTATTCCTTTGGTGATTCAGCAGGCCAATATCAATGCGGAAGAGCAATTGAGAAAGTCGATTGAAAATTTAGAGTACAACTTAGTTTCAAATATTAAAGCTGTTGCTACCAATAAAAGAAAAAAAGTGGGAATTCTTGTCAATCAGGATGAGTTGAATCCTCGTGAATTTGAAGGATTTATGAATCTTGCTTTAGAAAGTTATGATGCTGGACCGATTGTTCCTAAAAATAATGTAGAAATCACCCAGGCAGACGTTCCTTTGTTGAAGCAAATGAGCGCTTTGGTCATTGCAAAGCCAAGAAAAGCTTTTACAGACGGTGAAAAAGTTATTCTGGATCAATATATTATGAACGGCGGAAAAACGCTTTGGATGATCGATGCGGTAAATGCTGAAATGGATACTTTAACGAGATCTAAAAAAGTAATGCCTTTCCCAGTGGATATCAATATGACTGATTTCTTTTTTAATTATGGTTTAAGGATTAATCCGGCTTTGGTGAAAGATGTGAAGAAATATGCACTTTTAAAACTGGTTACCGGTGAAGTTGGAGGAAATGCACAATACACAAGTCTTCCGTGGCCATATTTTCCTTTAGGAATTGCAGAACATGATCATCCGATCACTAAAAATATCAATCCTGTAAAACTGGAATTTCCTACGTCAATCGACACTTTGGGCGGAAGAAAATTTAAAACTCATGTTTTATTTGAATCGAGTGAAAGAACTTTATTGAAGCAGGTTCCGAATTATGTTGAGCTAAAAGAAATTTCCAGCGTAGACAGTCTTGGGCAAATGGAAAAACCAAGCACACCGAAAATTTTTGCCGTTGCTTTGGAAGGGAAATTTAATTCTGCTTATGCTTCAAGAATTGAAAGAAAATCTTATCCTGGCTTTAAAGCAACAAGTCCGGAAAATAAAATGATCGTGATTGCAGATGGTGATGTTGGAAGAAATAAGATCATTAAAGGTCAAGCTTTACCTTTAGGAGTTGATATGCTGACTGACGAGCAGTTTGGTAACGAACAATTCCTTAGAAATGCTTTAGATTACCTTCTTGATGACAGCAATCTGATGGATTTGAGAAACAGAAACATCGAAGAACGTCTTCTCGACCGTCACAGAATCGCCGATGAAAGAACAAACTGGCAATACCTGAATTTGTTTCTTCCATTAGCAATTATCGGACTTTTAGGAGGATTATTCTTCTGGTTAAGAAAAAAGAAATTCGGATAGAATGATATAGAAAAAGAGAAACTGTGAGGTTTCTCTTTTTTTGTTTGGGTTACTTATATTATTTACATAAATTCTTTTAATTCTCGAAATGCTTCAGGATATAGTTTTTTTCTTAAGTTAATATCATAAGGAATTACGTAATTGTCTTTAATATATTTCCTAAAAATATCAATAGTTATTTTGTGTGTTTTTTTATGAAAATATCTTATGCTTATCTCTTGCAAAGATTGAGTCTGTTGTAAAAGAGTAGTATTTAATTCTTTTATATCAAGTAAGAAAGATGGTTTTTCAAAATTTTTAGTTTTATATATCACATATTCATCATTTTCGTTTTCTATTTCAATATTATTTTTTATATATAGAGGCAATCTTTTTGAATCTTTTGAAAAATGGATATTAAATTTTTTCTTTGATAGAAGTATTCTGGCTCCTCCTTCTGGATATAGGCTATTTCTCTCAACAGTTAAATTTATTGTTTCTTTGAGAGAAACAAAAAGTATACTTTTTTTATCTAAAGAGAGAGTGTTTAAATTTAGAGAACTTTTGTCAGTGATAATTTTAAGAAAATTGAATTCCAAATTTTCTAAACCATCCAAAAAGTATTCACTATCAATAATAAAACCGTTATCTCCATAAAGAATTTTTCCATTATGTAATATTTTATTATTGTCAATATTTTCTAAATCAACATTTAGAGTTAGTATTTTTGCTAAATAATGTTTTGATACTTCTGTTAATAATTCTTCTTCAAATGGAAATTCACTAGAATCTAATTCACTACGATCTAATTTAAGTGGTAATATTCCATCTTTGTCATTAACAATAACTGTTGGTTTGTAATTGATTAGGTTATTATATTTTTTATTTTCATATCTGAATCGATCATTATCATAGGAACGATTAATTATGATTCCATTGCACGCAAGCATATTTTCAAATCTTTCATAAGAATTACCATATTTAACTAACCTATAATTCCATAAAATTGACTCAAAAGATGCAGTTTTGAAGCCAAAATATTCATTTAGATCATATTCTTTTTCTACAACTATTTGTTGATTATCTACAAAGAAATTAATTTTAGGTTCTTCGTAGATATACCAATTTGTCCATTCTATAATATTGAAATCACCTTGGTGGTCTTCGAGTAAACTGTTTCTTTTAGAATTATCGATTTTAATTAAAATTTGCACTCCATAATGTTTTATATCGGTATTTTTAGAGATATTAATAGACTGAGAATCTATAGATGCTTTAAATGAATATGTTGTCCCATCAATTACACTTTTTGAATGTACCTCAATTTCATCTCCAAGTAAAAAAGCGGCTAGAACTCCAATTCCAAATTTACCATTTCTATTAACTTTTGATTTACCATCTTCATCAATGAACTTTTTCTTCCAATCCATACTTTTTCTAAATGAAGTTCCAACACTTAAAAAATAATTGATAATTTCATATTCATTCATACCTTTTCCATTATCTATAATAGTAAAAGTGCTAATTGTATCATCAATTCTATTTAATGATACATTTATTTCTGGAACATAATTATAATTATCTTTTGAATACTCTAATTCTTTTCTTTCAAGACAAGAATCTATAGCATTTTGTAGTAATTCCCGAACGCCAAATGTTGGATTATCACCATATAAAGGAGCTACAAGTAATCTTGAAAGATTGTTGTCAACATGAAATCCAATATTCTTGGTCAAAAAAGGTAAACTCTCTACAAAATTTTTGTTTTCTAAATTTGAACTTATTCTTCTGAATTTTATTGAAGGTTTGTTTTGAGGTATAAACCCGTAAATTTCACCTAATACGGCCCAAGATGTATCAAATTCTTTTTGAATATCGTTAATTAAATTATATATTTTGATGAATTGGGAACTATCTTTAGGGGTACATTCAATGTATATTTTTTCAGAATCAATATGATTGTAGTTTATGGATTCTATTGCTAAATGAGTTTTGTGTTCAATACTTGAAATGGGGCTATTGAAAGTTTTAACCTTTAACAAATATTGATTTACTCGATTTTTATCAATTTGAATATAATCAGCTAATCTAATTATAACCATTAAATAAACAATATTAATATTTAGCGGGTTTCTCCAGCTGTCACTACCAATTTTCTTAAGATAATCAAAACAATCTCGAATATTTAATCCATGGCTTCTCGCTAGAATTCCAGCTAATTCACGATTTTTATTTTCTAATTTTTCACTTCCAAATACAATTGTATCATTATTTCCAATTAGTCCTTTAAGCGCAATTTCATGAGCAAATCGTGGATGATTTCGTCTTATAAATTCTCCGATAACTTTTTTGTCAATACCATCTAAATTATCTTTATTAGAAAGATCGGGTATTTTAAACTTAATATTCTCGTCTCCAAAAATATTTTTCTTTTGATATGTATTAAATCTCTTCACCTCAGATAAATAATCTAGCCAAAGCTCATTCCATGTTTTAGAATCAATATCACATTTTACATCATCATATTCACCCTCTAATAAAGACTTAAAAGTTGAATATTCTATGTGCATTCCTAAATCGTGAAGTATTACGGCAAGAATTAGTGTAGCAACTTCATTAGGATTGAGGTTTTTATATGACTCATCTGTTATTATAAATTCACAAGAATCTAAGACACTTTCTATATGATTTATGCCATGATCTGTATATTCTTCAAAAAAATACAGTTTATTATCTTTTAAAATTGATTCAAAAGAGGTTATAACGTCAAGAACGATTGAATAGAATGTTTGATTCTGTTTTAAAATTTCTTCAAATCGGAAAGGTATTTTCATTTATTACAGTTTGTCTCAAATATAAAACAAATCCCAATTAAAATCACTCTCTAAAGAAAAATCATACTGTTGAAAGTTCCATCAATTCTATCAATATGCTTTAGTTTTCTGAAGAATTTCAAGGATTTGTCATTATTTAAATATCAATTTTCAAAAGTTTTTTATAATTTTAGTCTTTTCTTATCCTATGTTAATCATTAAGCCTTCAAATTTTCGGAGGTTTGCAGAGTCAAAACAATAAAATAAAAGTTTTGAGGTTTTATTGAGACAACAAACAACATTAATATTAAATACTTTAAAAAATGAAGAAAATTGGCGTAATCGCTTTGGCAAGTTTAGGTTTACTTCTTGCATCGTGTGGTGACAAAAAAGAAGCTGCAACTGCAGGTCAGGAACAAACAGTAGCTGAAAAACAAGGTAATGTTTTCACTGTTGATACAGCTGCATCTAAAGTAAACTGGAAAGCCTTCCACAAAGGAGGTTTTGCTCCACGTTGGGGAACTTTAGCAATTTCTACAGGAGAATTATCTGTTGCGGATAATCAATTGGCATCTGGTGAATTTGTAATCGATATGAAGTCGATCAAAGTAGATCCTGCTTCTGTAACTGAAAAAGACAAAAAATATACAGATCTTGAAGGACACCTTAAAAATGCTGACTTCTTCGACGTAGAAAAACACCCAACTGCTGATTTCAAAATCACTAAAGTTGAAGATCTTGCTGCAGGTGCTCAAAACGCTGTAGAAGGCGCCAACAAAACGGTAAGCGGAAACCTTACTTTATTAGGGAAAACAATGAACGTAACTTTCCCTGCAAAAGTAGAAATCGTAGACAAATCTGCTACTTTGAAAGCTCAATTCACTGTAAACCGTGCTGACTGGGGAATCAAATTCGGAACTGACGAAACTGATCCTGCAGAATGGATGATCAGCAAAGATATCGAAATCGGTATCGATGTAAAAGCTGCTCAAAAGTAATAAAGAACACCAAAATATGAAGACATCTGTATAAATGCAGATGTCTTTTTTGTTTTAATTAATGAAATTCTGCCGTCAGTTCGAGTGTTTTTCCGTATCGAAGAGAAGGAAAAATGTATCGAGAACTTTAGTTAAGAATTAAAAAGTTCTCGACACAAAATTCTTTCAGAATTTCACTCGAACTGACGTTTAATTTATCTAGGCTTTACGTTTTTTTTGATTTTTGAATTTACCTATATCTCTAAAATCTGCTAAATCCCCAAAATCTGCGAGAGAATTACTTAAAACCTTGTTCTTTCTTCCATTTTCTCAATCTCAATCTTGCATTAGCATAAGAAAATAATACCTTCAAGAAGGTGAGCTCCGTAGGAGCGACACATTTAATAGATTCTAGAATTTAAAATGTCGAAGTTTTTCAAAATCAGCTTTTTCAAAAATATTACTAATGATCCCATTTTCTAAAGTAACGATTCGGTCGCAAGTATGAAAAAGTGTTTCAATAATATGCGAACTGATAATTACCATTTTATTACTTTGTTTCAATTCAAGGATGATGTCATACAATAAATGAACACCTTCAAAATCGACTCCGTTAAACGGTTCATCTAAAATATTGATGGGCTTATCGAGCATCAACATTCCAATTAAAGCCAGTTTTTTTTTCATTCCGCTTGAATAATATTGTACATATTTATCTAACGGAAGTTGAAATTTTTCAGCGAGCTCTATCGTTTTCGGAAGTTTATCTTTTGCGAAATAAGAAAGATATTCCCTTCCTGTAATGTAGGGATAGAAATAATTTTCCGTTTCAAGATAAGAGATGTTTTCACGGAGAAGTTTCTGGCTTTGCCACAAAATTTCACCATTGTATTTCTGGCTTTGATATAAAGATTCAAACAGTGTCGTTTTTCCGGCTCCGTTTTTCCCGAGAATGCCTAAAATAATGCCTTCTTCAATTTCTAAACTCAAATTTTGAAGAACATTTTTATCTTTAAAATTTACCGATATATTTTTAATTTCCAACATATTTGCTGATGTTTTGCTGTGCTTCTTTACTGTTTAAACGGATCATGATCAACGCAGGAATAATGGTTATGCTGTATGCAAAATATTCTATAAACACTGCGATGCTAAAATAATTGGCTTTTTCGTGATGATGATAAAGCCTGTATTTTCTGGTGAGAATTAATAAAAAATAACAATTCATAAAGAAAATATAGTACAGAAGATATAAACTTTCATTAAAATTTAAAATTAAAAACAAGATATAAGTTGGCGAAAGAAGCGCATTGAAAAAAATTACGTTTTTATATATTTTGTCTTTAAAATTCATCTTTTTAAAATAAACTTCAAGCATTTCTTTGTTCTCGTTATTCTCATAAACATGAGAAAGGTAATCGAGAAGGAAAATTCCGCATAAAATTAAACTTGCGCTATAATAAGCCGAAGCAATCATAACGATGTAGGTAAGAATAAACATCCATGTGTTTTTTCGCATGTAGCTTTTCCATTCAAAAAGATCATTTGATATAAAATTCCATTGCAGAGTAGGGAATGGTTTAGATTTGGGCTGTAAAAAACATAATGAAATGATTGCTACAAATGTCAGCAAACCAAATTTTTCAATCTTATAATTGATATTTGCCATCAAAAAAAGCATGTAAATAAACGCAGATTCCAGAAAAATAATTAATCTCCAACTACTAATAAATGTCTTTTTCAAAAACGGAATATCTTTTCTGTTGATATGAAAAACCAAAACCATTGAAAAATAGAGAAGCGGATAAAAAATAGTTTGCGGCAACTTAACAATCATTAATGTGCCGAAAACCAAAATGACAGATAAACTGACTTTTGGATTGAAATTAAAAATCCTAAAACTCTGATTAAATCTAAACTGAAAATGTTGATAAATTTTATGCAATGAAATTATTTTAGCATTGAATTAGTTTTGGATAATTTAATCAACTATCCAAAACTTTTATAGGTTTTCAAATATAAGAAAATCAATTTTAAACATCACCAAGTAAGGAAAATTTAGCGCCTCAATGAAAAAGAGAAACTCGAAAGTCTCTCTTTTAAATTTAATTTTTTCTTAGCAACAGTCCCAATTAAACCAAGCTTTTTCAAAACGTTTATTTTTTAAGTCTTCCGGATTGATAAAAAAATTGGCAACGCCAGAATCTCCAAACATAATTTCTTCATCGGTATCAATCTGTAGTAACAGCAAATCTTGCTTAAGATCTTTGTTGTAATCTCTAATGTCTGCCTGAGTAAAATAGGCATAACCTCCAATTTTGTGCCCCGTTCCATCGATGATTTTTTCTATTTCTTCTGCTTGGTTTTTTGTAAGAGTTTCTTGAAAATCCCAATAATCTTTACCATTAAACTTCATATCAAATCGAAAATCTTCAGAACTTCCGTATTCAATTTCTTTACTGAAATCGAGTTTATGTTCACGATAAATTGGTGATTCTTCATACATTTCTTCTGTTAAAAAAGAAAAATCAATTTGAAACTCTTGAGTGATCTTATCATGAAAAACAACTTTGTAATCATCCATATCAAACCATTCTGCAGATACAAAAAATTGCAATATTCCTTGATCAGGATAGCCATCAAGAGGCGGAACATCCGCAAAATTGATCTGCGTCCACAGAACCATCGGCTTATTTTCTTTGTCTTTAGGGTATTCCATATCTTTTGGTAAATAAGGTTTTCCTAAAAATTTACTTGAATGAATTTGAAGAGATTCTTCGTTTTTAAGAGGCGTGGCAGAAATTTTTATTGTTTCAAGCTTGTATTTTTCAAGCTGAGTTTTAAACTCATTGAGAAATTCTGGTATCATTTTGTTATTAGTTTGAGAAGTTATTAGTTTTTTTCAAAAATAGGAATTAAATGCTCCCAATTGAGCTGTTTCGCATAATCTAGGGCTGATTTTCCTTTATTTGTTTTTAAATCTTTATCTGCTCCGGCTTCGAGCAGTACTTCTACAGAACTTAAATTTCCGGCAATTGTTTCTCGATGAAGAAGGGTAAACCCATTTTCATCAATATTGGTCAGTTCGTTTGGATATTCCTCAAGAAATTTTATAAAATCTTCTTTCATATTTTTGCTCATCGGATGTTCGATGAGGTTTTCAGGCTTTTCTTTTTGTTCGTTAACGACTTCAATGTCATTAAAATCTCCAAAATCAAGTTGCCACGCTTCATCATGATCTCTTCTTTCAGATTCCGACATATCTCCGCGCATTTTCTGAATGGTAAATCCGCCATAAGCTTTGGGAAAAGGTTCTGAAGAAGATGAAAATAATTTTGAAAGCCCTTTTGCTTTTTTCTGCATCGGAGTAATGGCAAAAAGCCAGTCGCTGATTTCATTTAGAGGAATTTCAAAATAATCTCCGGGTTGTATGGTAGTCAAATCATTGGGTTGGTTGATGAGATATCCGCTAACTGTGTCGCCATCAAAATTGATGTCATTCATCCACATATGTTCTACGATTTTATCCCCATCGGAATTTACTTCAGAGAAAGAAGCTTTTACGCAGGCAAGATTCAACCCTGGAATGATTCTTCTGTATTCCCAAGATTGCTCTCTCCAGAAATATTTAAAAGTTTCCTGCGCTTTTTTATACGCTTCAATCATTTTCGGGTCTCTTCCGTCCGTAAAAATAAACGAGTTATTTTCCATATATTTTAAAAATTTGGTGATTTAGTTAAAAAAATATCAATACATATTCTGCCGAAAAGCCGATGAATAAATATGTAATGATATATTTACGTTACTAAAATACAGAAAATAATTAAACAGGAGTTTAAATTATCTCATGTTTAAAGAATTTTAACAATCATAAATTTTCCAGATCTTTTAGAAGATTCTCAGGATTGTATTCATAATCTTTTGGAAGCTCATTTCCATAAAGAAAATACTCAAAATATAATGGAGGTAAGCCTACTGATTTTCTTCTTTTATCAAGATTTTTGATGTCAAAGTATGTGGTATTGTAATTTAAATTTCCAAGAGTGTTTAAAGTATAAATAGAACCAGAATTTGTTTTATTTATAAAGTCATTCATTAAATTTTCAAATTCTTCGAAATCAACAAAAAAATCTTTGTTAATATTGTCTTTTTTTATTTCGTTCTCTAAATAAGGTTTGAAAAAATCCCAAACAAGTTTTTCTTCATTTGTATATCCTCGGTGATGCCACAATAAAATCCATGCCCTGTCTTCCCAACCATATTTTTTAGTAAGTTCTATTAGCTTGGTAATATTCGTGGAATCTGTTTTTTTAGCTAATTTACCGAAAACTTTATCTTCTTTTCTTATAAGCTGATCTGTGACTATAAGGTTTTGAATTTCCATATATGCCGCAGGATTTTTAAGCTCTCTGTAGTATTGATTTTCCAAATCATCATATTGAGCCAAAACTTCCTTCAATTCTTTAGAATCTTTATAAGGTTGAAGGTTTTCAAAATCTCTTAAAAAATCTAATGGAGCTAATTGTTTGGTAATACTTTGGGTAAGTAATTCTTTAGCTGTTTTATTATTTTTAAGTTTAAAAGCAATTGCTGCAGCTTCTAAATACGCATCACTATTGGGTGTTTTTGAATTTATTTTAAATGCTTCCAAATAGTGGTCTAAAGCTTTCTGATCTTCTTTTTGATGGGCATAATATTCTGCTAAATAGATTTGTTTTTGTGATTTAAAAACATTTTGTGCAGATGCTAAAGGAAATACCAATAGAATTAGTAATAAGATAATTTTTTTCATGAGATGTGTTTTTTTTGTGTTGTTAATATACTAAAGTTTTGTTTAAATTTTTCTTTTATTTCCACATTTAGGACAAAATGTAGCTGTTTCAGTTCTGTACGGTTTCCCACAATTTTCACAATCGGGACCATACATATCTATAAAATGATGCATAATGGCATTGTGATTTGTTTCTTCATAGCCCGTTATCTCTTTATAATAATCTAACAGTTTTCTAAAATTTTCCGAAAGTGGAGTTTTTGCTTGTTTTTTTATTTCCTGAAAGCCTTCTGCTAATAACTTTGATGCAATTTTACCTTCCTCGGAATCTAACATGGGAACATCCATTCTGCATCTCCAGCAATACCTTATTTTCATAATTAAACATCTTTTATAAAATCTTCATACTCATAATAAAACCTTTCAAAACCATCCATTTTTTCAACAAAAAACTCAAAAGCTTCCCGCCATGTATTTTTATTGAAAACAGAAACTCCTTCTTTTTCAACCCAAATTCTACTGATAACTTTTCCGCTTTCTAAAGTATAAAATTCTTCTTTATGAAAATCACCCACAAAATCTTTAAGAATATCTTCAAGTGACCATATCTTATTATAATAAGCATCTCTGAAAACTTCATCTTTCATTTCGATATCCAAAGAAACTTCTGCTTTCTTCTTATCTGCATAAAATTTAAATGAAAAATCCTTGATTTTGGTATTATACAAAAGCCATTTTCTCGGAAACGATTTTCCGAAAGCCGTCCAAAATTCTTTTTTTAATTGCTGTGCTTCTTCTTTACTGAACATGAAACAAAGATAAGTTTTTTTGGCTGGAAGTTAGGTGTCAGAAGCTGGAAGCTAGTAAGGGTAAGGCATCTGCAATTTATTATTAATCCGATTTTTTTAACCTCCGGCTTCCATCATCAAACTTCCAATCTCAATATCCAAACTTTTTCCTATTTTTGTGGTAATGCTGTCAAAAAAATCTCAATATGCTTTTAAGGCGCTTTCATATCTTGTAGAGAAGAGAAATGAAGGCCCGATTCTTATTTCTGAAATTGCAGAAAACAAGAAAATTCCGTTGAAATTTCTTGAAAACATTTTGCTCGAACTAAAAAAAGCAGACATCCTCGATAGTAAAAAAGGAAAAGGAGGCGGATATTTTTTTAAAGAAAATCCCCAAAATGTAACATTGGCAAAAATCATTCGTCTCGTAAATGGTCCTATTGCTATGCTTCCTTGTGTGAGTCTTAATTTTTACGAAAAATGTGCAGATTGTAATGAGGATCACTGCAGTTTGCACGATGTTTTAATTGAAGTAAGAGACGCTTCGCTTAAAATTTTAGAGAAAAAAACGCTTTTAGATTTAATAGATTAATTAAATCATAATTTTAATTTTATAAGTCTACTTATTTGGTAGGATAATATTTTTGTTCGATATTTGCTGATATCAAACAGAAAATTATGTTTTCAAAAGAGGATATAGACACTTTGCAGCAGCTTACTTTGGAGGATGGGTTACAGTTCATCACCTCTAAATTTTCAGAAGGGGTTGTTTTCTCAACTTCGCTTGGTCAGGAAGATCAGGTTATTACAGATGCTATTTTCAAAAATAATTTACCGATAAAAGTTTTCACCTTAGATACAGGAAGGCTTTTTTATGAGCATTACGATTTACTTTCAAAAAACAATTCGCGTTATCGAAAGAAAACTGAAGTTTACTTCCCTGAATCTTCTGATGTTGAAAAATATTTGATGGAAAAAGGCGTCAATGCTTTTTATCATTCTGTTGAAAACAGGAAAGAATGTTGTTTCATCCGAAAGGTAAAACCACTAAATCGTGCCTTGGAAAATGCCAAAGTATGGATTACCGGTTTACGTTCTGAACAATCTGAAAACCGTGAAAATATGCCGATTCTGGAGTGGGATGAAGAACGGAAATTATACAAATACAATCCTTTAATTAACTGGAATTATCAGGATGTTCTGGATTATTTAGAACAAAATAAAGTTCAGGAATTGTCTTTACATAAAAAAGGTTTCATCAGTGTAGGCTGTCAACCTTGCACAAGAGCCATCGAAGAAGGTGAAAATCCGAGAGCCGGAAGATGGTGGTGGGAAACTTCACAAAAAGAATGCGGTCTGCATTCACATTAATTTTAATTTAATCTTTCAAATAATAATGAGTGACTACAAACTAAATTATCTCGAACAATTGGAAGCTGAAAGCATTTACATCATGCGTGAAATTGCGGCTCAGTTTGAAAAACCTGCTTTGCTTTTTAGTGGCGGAAAAGATTCAATTACATTGGTTCATCTGGCGAAAAAAGCGTTTGCTCCGATGAAGATTCCTTTTCCTTTTGTGCATATCGATACGGGACACAATTTTCCGGAAGCATTGCAGTTCAGGGATTATTTTGCTGAAAGTCTTGGTGCAGAATTAATTGTAAGAAAAGTAGAAGATACGATTAAAGCTAAAAATTTAACCGAACCAAAAGGAAAATTTGCCTCGAGAAACTGGTTACAAACTCATACTTTATTAGATACGATTGAAGAATTTCAATTTGATGCCTGTATTGGCGGAGCAAGAAGAGATGAGGAAAAAGCCAGAGCAAAGGAGAGGTTTTTCTCTGTTCGTGACGAATTCGGACAATGGGATCCTAAATTACAGCGCCCAGAATTGTGGAATATCTACAACGGAAGAATCAACAAAGGAGAAAATGTAAGAGTTTTCCCGATTTCAAACTGGACAGAACTTGATGTCTGGAATTATATCAAAAAAGAAAATATTCAGCTTCCATCGATTTATTTTGCGCACGATCGTGATGTGATTGAATATGACGGACAATTAATTGCAGTTTCAGATTTTATTCAAATCGATGAAAATGATCAGATTCAAAATAAAAAAGTACGTTACAGAACCGTTGGAGATATGACCTGCACTGCTGCAGTGGAAAGTACAGCCGAAACTTTAGACCAGGTTGTAAACGAAATTACCGCTTCCCGAATTTCCGAACGTGGTGAGACCCGAATTGACGATAAAGTAACGGAAGCCGCAATGGAAGACAGAAAAAAAGGAGGATATTTTTAGGCTGGAAGCTGGATGAGGGAAGCTGGAAGTTTTTTTAGTTAAGCGTTCAACATTAGCCTCCACCTCAATCTTAGCCTTACTCTTATTATTCATTACCAATTACTCATTACTAATAAAATAAACGTGGACATATTAAGATTTATAACCGCAGGAAGTGTAGACGACGGCAAAAGTACGTTGATCGGAAGACTTCTCTACGACAGCAAAAATATATTGATCGACCAGCTTGAAGCACTGGAAAAACAATCAAAAAATAAAAACGGAAATGGAGTAGACCTTGCCATTCTGACAGATGGATTAAGAGCCGAAAGAGAACAAGGAATCACCATTGATGTGGCGTATCGATATTTTTCAACTCCAAAAAGGAAATTCATTATTGCCGATGCACCGGGACATATTCAGTATACCAGAAATATGATCACGGGGGCATCAAATTCTCAATTGATCGTGATTTTGATTGATGCAAGACAAGGGGTAATTGAACAAACCAGAAGACATTCCATCATCGCTTCATTATTAAAAATGAAGAATGTAGTGGTTGCGATTAATAAAATGGATTTGGTAGAGTATTCCGAAGAAGTTTTCAATGATATTAAAGCTCAATACGAACTGGTTGCTAAAAAACTGAAGCTTGAAAACGTCAATTATTTTCCTATTTCGGCTTTTAACGGCGATAATATTGTTTCAAAATCTAAAAATACGGATTGGTATCAAGGTTCTACACTTTTAGATTTCTTAGAAAGTGTAGAAATTAACGGAAACCAAGAAAATGAAGATCCAAGATTTCAGGTACAGTATGTTATTCGTCCGCAAACGGATGAACTGCATGATTACAGAGGGTATGCTGGAGAAGTGATTTCGGGAATTTACCAAAAAGGAGATGAAATTACGGTGCTTCCACAAAATATTCAAACCAAAATTTCAAAAATTGAAACCGGAGGAAAAGAAGTAGATTTTGTATTCACAAATCAACCAGCCGTGATTCATATTGAAGATGATATCGACATCAGCCGTGGTGATTTTTTAGTGAAAACGAATCAACAGCCGAAAGTTGAAAATGAGCTGGAAGCTGTAGTTTGCTGGCTCGACAAAAAAGAACTGAACGAAGGCAACAAATATTTTATTCAGCATAAAAGCAAAACTTTGAAAGCCATCATCAAAGAAATTGAATATAAAATTGATGTGAATACTTTAGAACAAACTCCAATTACTGAAAGTGTAAAACTAAATGAAGTGGTAAAAGTACGATTGAAAACGGCATCGCCTTTGGTTTTTGACAGTTTTGAAGACAGTAAATCTACCGGAAACGCAATCCTGATTGACGAAACCAGCAATTCTACCGTTGGAGCGGTGATGATCTTATAATTTTTGATTTAAAACCAATTGATGATATGGTAATTTCACAAAAAATTCAGTTCAGGCTCAATGTACTTTTTATTACGGTTGCAGTTTTGGCAATTACATTTCTGTCGCTATACAGTTTAGGATATTTGGATGAACTTGAAATTATTCTTGCCAAAGACAATTATATTTTTTATTGGATGCTTTTGGTAGGAGTTTTTGCTGAAGTTGTCGCCGGATCAATGGGAATGGGGTATGGCGTGATTTGTACCACCACACTTTTATTTTTGGGAATTCCTCCACATGCAGTGAGTGCAAGTATTCATTCTGCCGAAAGTTTTACAACAGCGGCGGGAAGTATCAGTCATATTAAACTGAAAAATGTAAGCAAAAGTCTGGTTAAAAAACTTGCTATTCCTGCAATTATCGGAGCTATTATCGGAGCTGTTTCACTGACTTATCTTGGCGAATATTATTCGAAAATTACAAAAACAGTAATCTCTTTTTACACTTTGTATCTAGGAATTCAGATTTTGTCGAATGCTTTTAAACCTAAACAGAATAAAGCATTAAAGAAAAAAACAAACCTTACCAGATTGGGAGTAATCGGTGGTTTTATCGATTCTTTTGCCGGTGGAGGATGGGGACCTTTGGTAACCGGAACTTTAATTAAGAATGCTTTTACACCAAGATTTGCAGTAGGAAGTTCTACGGTTGCAAAATTTATTCTGACGGTAACTGCTGCAGTGACTTTCTTTTTAACCTTAGGAATTCAACACTGGAATATTATTTTAGGTCTTCTAATCGGTGGAATTATTACTGCGCCATTTTCTGCAATGCTTACAGCAAAACTTCCTGTGAAAAATATGTTTATCATTATCGGAACTTTGGTGATTGTGATGAGCTCGATTACGATTTATAAATCTGTTTTTTAGTTTCGAGTTAAGAGATACGAGATGCGTGTTTCGGGATTCGGTTTGGAATGTTTTTTTAAAGATGATTTTAGATAATTGAGATGTTTTTTGTGAAAAATTTAGCAGAATTTGAATTCAATTAAAATCAAAAATAATTTACATTTACAGCCTAAAAATAATACATGAATTTACATATCGTTGCTCTTTTCAGATTTAAAGAAAATAATTTGATGGAAGCTGTAGAATTATTTCAAACTTTGGTGAGAGAAACCAGAAAAGAAGATGGATGTCTGCAATATGATTTAATTGAAGATAAAGATAATAAAGGTACATTTTTCCTGATTGAATTATGGGAAAGTGTAGAACATCATAACCAACACAACGGAGCAGATCATCTGATGGATTTCAGAAAAAATGCCTCTAAAATACTTGAAGAAACAACACATGTTTATAAAGGTTTTAAGATTTATTAATTTTGCTGGAAGTTAGAAGTTAGAAGCTAGAAGCTAAAAAAGTCAAAAGGCAGTTTCATCATTCTTGAAACTGCCTTTTTATTAGAAAAAATAGAAAGTATATTTTTAAAGGTGAATACTAATATGTGAATTTGCTTCGCAGTGAATATGTCAATTGTCAGTTTTGAAATTTACGATTGACAGCAAAGTGGATTCACTATTCACGTTTCTTATTTTACAATAAGTTTTTTGGTTTCCGTTTTACCTCCAAAAGAAATTTTAACTAAATAATTTCCGGATGGAAGATGAGATAAGTTAAGGTCTTGTTTGTAGAAACCAGCCTGATTGCTTAGTTCTGCATTGTAAACTCTTTTACCGGTAAGATCATAAACTTCAACGTTCCCTTTGTTGTTATCTTTTTCTTTTACATCAAATAAAACCGTTACTTTTTTGTCAGCCGTTGTAGGGTTTGGATAAATCCCGAAAGATGCTTTTTTGCTTACTTCTGTAATCCCTAAAGTTGTAGTAATGTTTTTGTATTTGAAATACATATTTCCGTTTGCTTCTCCACCATTGGTAAGAAAATACATTCTGTAATAATCTGATCCTTGCTTTACATAATAAACTACATCTGAAATAGGAGCACCTGATGTAGGTTTCCAAGAATGACCGATGCTTGTAATATTACTCGAGAATGTTGTAGATGAAGGAAGCGTTGCTGTTGGCGTATCCTGAGTTTCTGGTTGTACTCTTGCAATGGTAACCGTTGGGCTTTGGATGATTCCTGCCATTCTGTACATCATTATGTTTCCAAAAAACGTCCAGTATCTTGTAAACATTAGATCCCAATTTGCTTTTGCAGGCTCTAGGTTTGGAACCTTTTCCCCTGTAGTGAATGAGAAATAATTAAAATAAGCATCATCCGAACCATTAGCGATAGTTCTGGTTTCTGTAGCACCCCATGTTGAGGTTGTAGCATTCCATTTAGAGTATTTGAAAGTATAACCTCCGTAATAATCTTCAATAGCAAATTTGATGTAAGAGTTATCAGGATACTGAAGCACAAAAATTACTTTTCCTTCTACGTGATGATTGACTCCGTTATACTGTCCCCATCCTGTAGGAGCAGAGCCTTGCTCGAAAGCACCGTCTTCTAATGCTGCTGTTTGATCAGGATTGTATAATGGCGCTCCCCATGAAGAAAGATTTGCAATACTGATATTGTCCCAGTTTGCCATATTATTAGATGCTTCATAAACTTTTACATTAAGAGCATCGTTAATTCTCGTTCCATAGCCATAAGTTGAATTTCTGTAAAAAGCCACATCCCAAGTATTAGCTGTTTGCGAAATGATATTATTTGCGCTAAAATCAAAGAATACTCTGTTTTGATAAGCAGATCCCATTGTAAGGTTTACCGTAGTATATCCGTTTGCATCTGTCTGAGCCAATACAGTTTGCTGAACTGATAAAGCAAAAAGTGACGCCAAAAATAGTTTTGTTTTCATAACCTCATTCCTTATTTAGAATTATTCTACAAAACTATAGAATTATTTTTAATAATTCTAAATAAAGACATGACATTTGTCTTGTTTTGTAAATTTTTAAATTAATTTTTATTTTTAAAGTGTTGTTTCTTATTAGTTTAAAGCAAAAAAGTTGGCTACGTAACGTAACCAACTTTTTTTAATATATTTTAAAATCAATTATTTCTTGATAAACTTTGATTTAATAGCTTTACCATCTTTTGTTTCAATTAAAATATAGTAAACACCAGTTTGAAGAGTATTGATACTAAAACTATTATCATTTGCTTTTCCAGAAGCTACATTTTGTCCAGTGGCAGAATAAATATTTACATTTTTGATTTCTGTCTTACCAACAAATTTTAATGCTGTATTATTTGAATTTACAGCGAAATTAATATCGTTATTTTTAAACGCATCAGATACAGCTAAGTTACCAGCTGTATTATATTTTATGTTATCTACAGAAAGTACAGCATGCGACGATGTAGAACCCGGGAATAACGGTTGTGGATTACGGTATCTAAATACAATATATTGATTAGACGATGCAGGTACTGTAAATGGAGTTACTGTAGGCGTATTTGTCGTAGAAAAGGTGTATGTCTGAAGCAATTGGTATGAAGCTGGAACACCGCTGTTTGCAGCAAGACTTTCAGGATTGTCGACTAATCCTACTTCTAATGTTGCATATCCTTCTAAACGGTTTACTGTAAAGCTTAACTGTTTCGTACCATCCGGCGCTACGATCTGTGGAGAAATTAAAAAAACGTCAGCTGCCAATGAACCTGCAGAATAAAAATTTACATATTTATTTCCATTAGCTTGATCAACATAAATATTATGCGGTGAAGTTTGATTCACCTTTTTTGTCCAGCCATTTACAAGGTTGTTGTAGTTTGCAGGAGTTGAAATAACTGCGCTCTCAAAATTCTCATCAAGTGTAGATAATTGTGCATTAACAGTAATAGCTGAAAATGCTAATCCTGCAAAAAGTAATTTTAATTTCATTTTTTCTATTATTTTAAATATGGTGCAAAATTAATAATTAGTTTTTAATTATTCTAAATAAAACATGATTTTTATCTTATTTTTAATTAAAATTTAAGTTGAAGAAAAGTCTAAAAAACTACTTTTCAGATGTTTGTTATCATTATCAAACTTTACTTATCATTATTAACCTATAAAATATCATCTCACAAAACCTGAATTATTTTTACTTATTCTAAATAAAGCGCTATATTTGTCGAAAATTTTGAGTTTATGAAGAAGAAGGTGTTTTCAGTGGTGTCATTATCTGCAATTTTTTGGATAAATGCACAGGAAAAAGATTCTCTAAATCAGAAAAAAATAGAAGAAGTTGTCATTACCGGACAATATATGCAGCAATCAATCAACAAATCAATTTATAAAGTTGAGGTGATTGATGCACAGCAAATTAAAAATATGGCTGTAACGAATGTTGCAGAAGTTCTTAATCAAAATCTAAACATTTTAATAGAACCAAGCAGAGGTTCAGGAAATTCTAACGCAAATATTATGGGATTGAGTGGTGCTTACACAAAAATCCTTATTGATAATATTCCCGTAGTAACTGACGAAGGAATGGGTAATTTGGTAGACCTTACCAAGTTGAATGTAAATAATGTGGAAAGAATTGAGGTTGTAAAAGGCTCAATGGGTGTAGAATATGGTAATAATGCAGTAGCTGGAGTTATCAATATTATTACAAAGAAAAATTACGCAAAGAAATTTACGGCAATTGCATCTCTTCAGGAAGAAACAGTTGGAAAAGATTACGATTGGTTCAAAAAAGGAAATGGTCGTCATATTCAATCTTTAAATTTAGGATATCGAATTAATGATAATTGGTCGGTAACTGCAGATGTTAACCATAATGATTTTCAAGGATATAAAGGTCTTTTAAATGGCTACAAATATTTCAACGAAAGCAATGATGGGAAAAGAGGTTATGACTGGCAACCCAAAGATATGGTTACAGCAAATGGAGCCGTAAGATATAGCAAAGGAAACACAAGTTTATTTTATAAATTAAATTTTCTTTCAGAAAAAATAAATTACTATAATCCTTTAGTCATTGAAGATTATCTTGGGGAAGGAAATAGAACATATACTTCGGAAGATATTGACTACAATACAAAAAGATGGATTCATCAGTTTAATATTCAAACTAAAATAGGTAGAATCAATTATCATGGAGATTTCTCTTACCAAAGTCAGGAAAGAAAATCTCAGGATTATATTTATGATGTTCCTAACAGACAAGAGGTTTCCAGACAGCCGGAAAAAACTTTTTATAAATCTGATGTACTGTATTCAAGGGGGATGTTCAGTAACTTTTTAGATAATGAAAAAATCAATTTCCAATTAGGTTACGAATTAGACAGAACAAAAGGCTTTGCAGATGCTACAACATTTGAAAGTAATAATAATGGAATCAATATTGAAAGAACTATTTTCAATTATGCCAATTTTATTTCTGCTGAATGGAATATAAATGATTGGTTATCACTACGTCCCGGAGTACGTATGGCTTTAAGCGATAAATTTGATTCTCAATACAATTATTCTGCAACAGCAAGATTCAAAACTTCAGGAAAATCAGATCTTCGTGCAGTTTTTGGTTCGGCAAACAGGTTTCCAACATACGATGAGCTATATACTTATGTTGTTGATAATAATCATGATATTAGAGGTAACGAAAATCTTACACCGGAAACAGGATATTCTGCAAGTTTATTTTGGGATTATGCATTAACAAACTCAAACAATTGGAAATTCAATTTCAGTCTTTCAGGAATGTATCTTGATGTGAAGAATAGAATTGAAGATGTCGTTATTAATAACAGCCCTTTACAAATTACTTATCTGAATGTAAATAATTACAGATCATTATTATTTGGTGGAGGTGTCAATGTAAGAAAAGGTGATTTAACGTTGAATGCAGGAGTTTCAGTGATGGGGATTTCTCAGGCTTTAAATTCAGGAAATCTTACATCTCCAGATGATTATAATTATTATGCAGAAGCAAATTTTGCAGCCAATTATACACTTTCAAGTAGCAAAACATTATTTGCGCTTTATTACAAATATTCAGGTGAGCAAAGAAAATATACATTGAGAACTGATGCTCAGAATCCACAAGATCCGGGACAATATGTTTTAGGGGAAATCGGAGGGTTTAATATGCTTAATTTTACGGTGAGTCAACCTTTCTTTAACAATCATTTCGAAGTTAGTTTAGGTATTAAAAACATCTTTGATGTAACAAGCGTACGAAATACGGTACAAGCTGGTAATTCTCACAACGGACCTGCAGATCAACAGAATCTTTTCTATGGTAGAAGCTATTTTGCCAGATTAAATTATAATTTTTAATAAGAATTAAAATGAAAAAAATACTATTTTGCCTATTAATTGGTACTTCTTTTATTTCGCAGTCTTGTATTAACGACAACGAAGATCCGGTTTTGGTTACTAAATCAGATGGTGCAAGAGTTGATCCTGATGTAGGAGGGCCTACACAGCCCAATCAGGTCTGGTTTGATTTAGGTACAGAAACAGAAATTCTTACCAAAAGATCCAATTGGGATTTGGGATTTTATTCTGGAAACGAGTTTAAAGTAATTTTAAATTCTTCAATTATGATGGCTGCCGGAAAAATCGAGGGTGCTACCAATATTGATTTGGTAACTGAAGCAAGTGTAGCAACTCTTAAAACTCAGGTACAGGTTGCCAATTTCAATCCTTCAAACGTTAATTATATTGATGATGTAAAAGGTAATATTCCTGTAGGTTATACGGCAATTGAAGATATTAAAGCGAATGATTCTGATAATGCAGTCTATCTTGTAAATATGGGTAAAGAAGTTTATAATGGTTCAGTACCAGTTGGATCAGTTGTAACTGGAGGAGATGATAGAGGTTGGATGAAAGTGCAGGTAGTGAGATCTGGAACAGGATATAAAGTGAAATACGCAGCACTGAATTCTACATCTCACAAAGAATTATCAATAAACAAAAATGCTACATACAATTACAATTTTGTTAGCCTGAAAAATAATTCGGAAGTTTCTATTCAACCAGAAAAAAAGAGATGGGATATCTGTTTTACGGTTTTCACTAATACAATTACCGGAGCGGGAAGTTATATTTATGCAGATTTTGTAACATTAAATAATGTTGGTGGTGCAGCAGCTTACGAAGTAGTTGTTCCTTCAACATCATCAGGAGTTGAAGCTTATACAAACTTTAAAACTTCTGATATTGATCAGTCTAAATTTATTAGTAATGATCAGCGTGTAATTGGTTCAAATTGGAGAAATCCTGTAGGAGCAAATGGTTTGGAAGTGTACGGTGACCGCTTTTATGTGGTGAGAGATGCAGAAGGCTTTTTCTTTAAATTAAGATTTACAAGAATTACAAAAGCTACAACTGATAGTCAGGGACAGGCTGGAGAAAGAGGTTTTCCAACTTTCGAATACAAACCTTTATAATTTAAAAATAAATTAGAGTAAATAAAAATGAAAAAATTCATCCTTGCAGCTTCTGTTTTAATGGCAGTGTATTCTTGCAAAAAAGAAGTTCAAAAACCGACAGAAAACGGAAATGAAGTTGTTGCTGAAGCTCCAAAAACAAATAATAAAATAGTTTCTATTAGCGGTGGTATTACAGAAATTGTAGCAGCGCTTGGTCACGAAAAAGAAATTGTAGCTACAGATGTTACCAGTACTTATCCGGAATCTTTAAAAACAACAGCCGAAAACTTAGGTCACGTAAGATCGATGACGATAGAGCCGATTATGGCAGTAAATCCTACTTTAATTCTGGCGTCAGATAAAGATATCAACCCGGATTTATTAGGCAAAATCAAAGCTTCTGGCATCAAAACTGAATTATTCAAGCAGGAATATACAGTTGACGGAACCAAAAAACTAATTGCTGATGTTGCAAAAGCGGTAGGAAATACAGATTATCAGAAATTAAACGATAAAATTGATGCAGATTTAAAACAAATCCAGCCGATGGCTAAAAAGCCAAAAGTATTGTTCATCTACGCAAGAGGAAACATGATGATGGTTTCTGGTAAAAATACGCCTATGGCAGCTTTAATTAATCTTGCAGGAGGTGAAAACGCAATCAATGATTTTGAAGATTTCAAACCTTTAACTCCGGAAGCGGTTGTAAAAGCAAACCCGGATGTGTTATTTTTCTTCTCAACAGGTCTTGAGGGATCGGGAGGAAACGAAGGTGCATTAAAAATGCCGGGTGTTTCTCAAACCAATGCCGGTAAAAACAAAAAAATTATCGCAATGGATGGAGGTTTAGTTTCAGGTTTCGGACCTAGATTGGGTGAGGCAGCATTATCATTAAACAAACTTTTAATTGAAAGCACAAAATAAATTATACATTTATTTAATTTCTAGTGCCCTTTTGCTGGTTATACTGGCAATTGTGGCACTTTATGTTGGTGTATATGATTTCAATGGCGTTTCGCCTTTTAAGATTTTAGGTCAGTTTATTCAAGGCGATCCCAATTTGCAGTTAAGCGACAAATATGTACTTTGGGATGTAAGAGCGTCTCGAATTGTGATGGCAATTTTGGTGGGAAGTATGTTGGCGGTTTCAGGAACGAGCTTGCAGGGAATGTTCAAAAATCCTTTGGCAACGGGAGATTTAATAGGTCTTACTTCGGGAGCTACTTTATTGGCGGCAATTGCAATTGTTTTAGGAGGGCATTTTAAAGAATATCTTCCTGAAATGGTACAGTTTTCATTAACGGGTATTTCGGCTTTCATAGGAGCTTTATTAGCAATGATGTTGGTGTACAGGATTTCTACAAGTGGTGGAAAAACAAATGTCGTGATGATGTTGTTGAGTGGTGTTGCAATTACAGCAATCGGGTTTTCTATCACAGGTTTTTTGATTTATATATCTAAAGACGAGCAGTTAAGAGATCTTACTTTCTGGAATATGGGAAGTTTAGCGGCGGCAACTTGGACGAAAAACATCGTCTTGGCAATCGTAATTGTCATTTCTTACACGATTCTTCTTCCAAAAGGAAAAGCTTTGAATGCAATGATGTTAGGTGAAAAAGATGCACAGCATTTAGGAATTAATGTTGAAAGATTAAAAAAGCAGATTGTTATTTTAACGGCTTTAATGATCGGAACCTGCGTTGCATTTTCAGGGACGATTGGTTTTGTAGGTCTTATTGTACCGTATATTTTGAGGCTTTTATTTAAATCGAATTATACTTTCATTTTACCGTTGTCTTCAGTTTGCGGAAGTATTTTACTTTTGGTGGCAGATACTTTTAGCAGAAGCATTGTACAGCCTTCAGAATTACCAATCGGTATTTTAACGGCGTTAATGGGAGGACCTATTTTTATCGCTATTTTAATTAAATTTAAAAAATCATTCTAATGTTACAGGCACGTCAGATTGATTATAAGCATAAAGAATTTTTTATTCTGAATGATGTAGATGTCACTTTAGATTACGGCGACTTTTTGGCTATTGTTGGTCCAAATGGAGCTGGGAAATCGAGTTTGCTGAGTGTTTTGGCAAATGAGGTGAAGCAGGGAAAACAGAAAATAATGTTTAAAAATAAAGACATTTCAGATTGGGAAGTGAGAGAATTATCTTTACACAAAGCCAAATTTTCTCAGCACAATTCCAACGAAATTCCTTTGCAAGTAAAAGATGTGGTGATGATGGGACGTTATCCTTATTTTGATTCTCAGCCAAGAAAAGAAGATTTCGAAGCGATGAACAAATTAATGTACGAGACCGATGTTTACCATCTTAAAGAAAGAGATTACAATACTTTATCGGGTGGTGAAAAACAAAGAGTACATCTTTCGAGAGTAATGGCGCAGCTTGAAAATGAGCTTGAGAATAAGCTTGTTTTTCTGGATGAACCATTAAATAATTTAGATGTAAAACACCAGTACAAAGCTTTAGAAATCATAAAAAAATTTACACAAAATGCCAATTCAGCCATTGTTGTTTTGCACGATCTGAATTTGGCCGCCCAGTTTGCAGATAAAATTTTATTGATGAAATCAGGAAAAGTTTCCGCTTACGGTACGCCGGAAGAAGTATTTACTTCCGAAACTATTTCGCAGGCTTACAACTTTCCTTGCACTATTTGTCCGCATCCTGTCAATTCAAACCCTATGATTATTTTTGGATAAATGGAAGAAAAAGATTTAAAAATATTAGCGCAAAACCTTGCCAATCCTCAAGGTGAAAAAGGTATTCAGATTGGAGAAATGATGAATGAAACCAACATCGGAATGACGTTGGAAAGCATCAAAACTCTTTTAATTGAAGATGATGAGCATATTCTTGAAATTGGTCATGGGAATGCAGCTCACGTAAAAAGCCTTTTAAGTTTAGCTCAAAACATAAAGTACACCGGAATTGATATTTCCGAAACGATGCATCTTGAAGCTAAAAGATTAAATGAAATATTTAAAAATCAGGCAGATTTTGTTTTGTATGAAGGAACGAAACTGCCTTTTGAAGATAAAACTTTCGATAAAATATTCACTGTAAACACCGTTTATTTCTGGGAAAATCCGGTAGAATATTTAAATGAAATCTACAGAGTTTTAAAAAACAACGGGACATTTGTTCTTACTTTCGGGCAAAGAGATTTCATGGAAACTCTACCTTTCACTCAATTCGATTTTACCCTTTACAATTCGGATGAAATGGAGGAAACGGTTTCTAAAAGCTTTTTTAAAAGAATGAAAATTTCCGAGAAAGAAGAAGAAATAAAAAGCAAAACCGGAGACGAATTAATCAAAAGAAATTACACAATTTTAACCATAAAAAAATAAATAAAATGAATACAATAGTTAACGACCTTAAAGAAAAATGGGAAGCTCTGAAAGCAGAAAATCCACATTTAAGAATAAGAAATGCCGCTGCAGAATTGGGTGTAAGCGAAGCAGAATTATTATTAACTAATGTAGGAGAAGAAGTAACCGTTTTGAAACCTGAATTTGCAAACATCTTAACAGAAGTTGAAAAATTGGGAAAAGTAATGGCTCTAACAAGAAACGACGAGTGCGTTCACGAAAGAAAAGGAACTTACTTAAACGGTGATTTCAGTAGTCCTCATGCACAGCTTTTTGTAGGTGAAGATATCGATTTGAGAATCTTTCAAAACCACTGGAAATTTGCTTTTGCTGTGGTTGAAGGGGATAAAAAAAGCCTACAGTTCTTCGGAAAAGACGGTTTAGCACTTCACAAAATTTATTTAACGAAAGACAGCAATGTTGAAGCTTTCGATCCTATCGTTGCTCAATTTAAAGCTGAAGATCAGAATGAAGTTTTCGAATTTGAAGCAGTTGCTCTAAAAGCTCCTGAAAAAGAAGATTCAGAAATCGATGCTGAAGGGTTCAAAAAAGCCTGGACAGAATTGAAAGATACTCACGATTTCTTTATGATGACCAGAAAATTCGGTGTTTCAAGAACTCAGGCTTTGAGATTAGCTCCGGAAGGTTATGCTAAAAAAATTGATCCGTCAAAAGTGGTAAATGTTTTGGAAGATGCTTCTGAAAAACGACTTCCGATCATGGTTTTCGTTGGAAACAGAGGAATTATTCAGATCCATACCGGAGAAGTGAAAAAAACAATGTGGCACCAACAATGGTTTAATGTAATGGATCCTGATTTCAATTTACATTTAGATGTAACCAAAATCGCTGAAGCCTGGATCGTGAAAAAACCAACTGAAGATGGTGAAGTTACAGCAATCGAAGTATTCAACAGCGAAGGTGAATTTATTGTACAATTCTTCGGAAAAAGAAAACCGGGAATTCCTGAATTACAAGAATGGAAAGATCTGGTAGCAGATCTTGAAAAATAAATAATTAGATGATTGGATGAAGACCGTTTTGTTTGAAGATTCAAAACGGTCTTTTTTGTTGAACTTAAACACAAATTTCACAAATGTTTTTTCACGAATAGCACTAATTTGTAAATTTATAATCAATAATTATTTGTGATATTTGTTAAGTCATTCGTTCCATTTGTGTTTAAAAAAATCAAAAAAATAAAATGAAAAATATTTTTATCGCCATATTGATTTTAGGATTTTCTGCATTCAAAGCGCAGAATTTTAAACCTTATCAGTTTTACAATAAAAAAGGAAAAGCCATTAAAACAGAGAAGTTAATCAAGCAGCTTGCTGATTACGATGTTGTTTTCTTTGGGGAACTTCACAATAATTCGATCGTACACTGGCTTCAGTTAAAAGTTACAGAAGGGCTTTACGACAAAAAAAATAAGCAGATCACTTTGGGTGCCGAAATGTTTGAAAGAGACAATCAGCCGCAACTTAATAAATATCTTGCCGGTAAAATTGAAGCTAAAAGTCTGAAAGATTCTGTTCGTTTGTGGAATAACTTTACCACAGATTACAAACCTTTGGTTGATTTTGCAAAAGATAAAAATCTAAACTTTATTGCGACCAATATTCCAAGAAAATACGCGTCACAGACGGCAAAAGAAGGTTTGGAGTCTTTAAATAAACTGACTGAAAAAGAAAAGTCTTACATTGCACAATTGCCGATCAATGTTACTTTAGACACGCCGGGTTATCCTGAAATGAAAAAAATGATGGGCGACCATGCAGAAGGAACCAAAGTGATGAATTTTATTTCAGCTCAGGCGACAAAAGATGCTACAATGGCAGAATCTATTCTAAATAATTTACAACCAGGAAAAACATTTATTCATTACAACGGAAACTTTCACAGTAAAGAATTTGGCGGAATTTATTGGTACATCAAACAGAAAAACCCGAATCTGAAAATGGCGGTGATCTCTGTTTTTGAATCTGAAGATGATGAATTAAAAATTCCTGAAAAAGAATACATCCCGACAGATTATAATCTGATTATTCCTGCGGATATGACGAAAACGTATTAAAAAGAGACAGGTTAAAAGTTAAAAGAACCAAGTTTTTATCTCACGCAGATTATGGAGATTTTGCAGATTTTTTTATCTGCTTAATTTGCTAAATCTGCGTGAGATTATAAATAAATACAAAGTTTGTCATTCACTCCGTCGAATCCTTTGGATTTCTGTAAGAATTTCAAGAAAACATATCAATAGAAACGGGCTTTAGCCCGTTTTTTTATTGCAAAGTTGTCATTCTGAAAAAAGTAAGCAAAGTGAAGAATTTCTAAAAATGAAGTCGAGATTCTTCCTTCGTCAGAATGACAAACATTATTTTTAAAAGACAATGGTTATCTTTGCTCAACATTCTTTTAAAAATGAAAAAAATCTCCATACTCTTCATACTTTTCATCGGTTTTATTAATGCTCAGAAATTGACTTCCAGCGAAATTTCATTAATCAATCAGGGTGATATTAATTCAGCTTTGCCGATTTATCAGACCACAGATGCTCATCAACATAAAACTTTACTGAACCTTTCTACCGAGATTAATCCGCTTGACAAAAACACGGCAACTTTGGTCAAAAGAATGGAGAGATCACTTCTTTCAACTGACGGTGGAGTAGGAATTGCCGCTCCGCAAGTAGGGATCAACAGAAAAATAATTTGGGTACAACGTTTTGACAAAGCAGGAGAGCCTTTGGAATATTTCATCAATCCGGTGATTACCTGGAGGTCAGAGTTACAGAATCTCGGCCCGGAAGGAGACTTATCAATTCCCGATTTTCATGATCAGTTTTACAGAAGTAAAGTCATTCAACTGGAATATGTTGATTTGAAAGGGCAAAAATTCTCAGAAATGGTAGAAGGTTTTACGGCAATTATTTTCCAGCACGAAATTGATCATCTTTTTGGAATTTTAATTTCAGATAAAAAGAAAAAAGAGGAGAATGATTCTTATCTAAAAGTAGATGCTTTTAAGAAAAGTGATTCTGTGGGAAGGTAAATAATAGCTCTTTTTTATTTGTTGACATCTTCAATCATTTTGATGATTTCTAAAAAATCGTTTTCTTTTTTGAAAGCTTTTATTTTGTCAACAATTTCTGGGTAATCTTTAAAAAGAATATAAAGGTCTTCTTTTGCTTTTTCATATTTCTTTTCTTTCATTCTAAGTCTGAAAGGATAAGCATAGAGCTTTTTTTCAGCATCATTAGCATCCTGAAATACAAAATTAGGATAATCTTCTAACGTTCTTGCAATTGCATTATATCCTCTGATTGACGTAAAATAAATATTGAATTTTCCTTCTGAAATCACTTCTCCAAATGTCTCTGTAATTTTTGTTGGGATTCCAACTAATGCATAATTGTCAGCGTAAGCTTTGAAATTATACAAAGGAACAAACTTCAAGTTTTCAGCAGAAAAGCTTGTAATCTCATTGGGAGTATATTTTGCGGGTTTTTCTTTTTCATCTGATCTGAAATGTAATTTATCATTTTGGCTGGGATACCATTTTATTTGTCCATTCAGTTCAGATAAATCTTTAAGAATTACTTTACCGTTAACAAATTCTGTGGCAAATGGATAGTTTTGTCCGTAAGAGAAAAGTGCAGACAGAAGTAAACCTAAACTTAAAATATATTTCATGATTGTAATGTTTCGAAAAATGAGAACCAAAAATAAGAAAATAAATCTTTTGTTAAGTGAATTAGTATTTCTTTATTTGTACACAAGAAACATTTTTTATTTTGATTTTTTTACCAACTTTTTTTAATAATCCTGTTTCAAAATTTCTTTTAAACACAACCACGTTGCTGGTTCCGGTATTGGTTGCAATTAAAAACTTTCCGCTTGGGTCAAGATTAAATGTTCTTGGATGTTTACCTTTTACTGACTGATAACCTACCGTTTTCAACTTCCCATCGTTCTGAATTGAAAATATGGCAATATTATTTTCTTTTCCACGGTTTGAGGCATACAAAAATTTCCCATCGGGCGAAATGTGGATATCAGAACTTTCAAAATTATCTTTATATTTTTCTGAATGGGTATTGATTCGTTGTAGATTATTCGGTTTCCCGTTTTCGTAAGAATATGCACTTACTGCGCCTCCCATTTCTTCAATGCAATAAGCAAATTTTCCGTTGGGGTGGAACGTAAAATGCCTCGGTCCGCTTCCTAAAGTTGTTTTTGTAAAAGCAGTTTCAGCTTCTTGTAAAGGTTGGTCGTTTTCATTTTTAAATTGATAGGTTCTGATTTTATCTGCTCCCAAATCAGGACAAAAGATATAATCAAAGTTTGGAGAAAAAACAGTAGAATGAATATGCGAACGTTTTTGTCTGCCAGGATCTATACTTCCTTCCAAAAACTGAAAATTTTGTACATAAGGTTCAATTTTTCCATTTTCTAAAATAGGATAAACAGAAATACTTCCTTCTGTGTAGTTTCCATTCACAAGCCATTTTCCATTCTTATGAGCGGTAAGATACACCGGATTTTCACCACCACTTTTTTGACTGTTGATAAAAGTAAGCGATTTGTTTTCAGGTCTAAACTCAAAACTACTTACACTTCCCCCATTTTCGGTTTTACTTTCAGTACATGCGAAAATATATTTTCCATTAGGCGATACTGTAAGAAACGAAGGATTTAAAATACCGGTAACAGCTGTCACTTTTGATAAATTTCCGCTAATAGTATCTAATTGATAAACATAAATCCCTTCCGTATTTTTATCCCAATTGAAAGAGCCGAAAAAAGCATACGTGTTTTGAGAAAAGAAACAGATCCAAGTACAAAAAGTAAAGGTTAAGACGAAAATTTTTTTCAAAATATAGAGTTGACTGTGTTAGGTAAAGAGTACAAAAATTGGTTTTTACATTTTAAGCTTTTTGCTGTGTACTCAATTTTTATTTTCAAATATAATACAAATCCTTTAAAACTCGAACCACAATAAGTTATTTTAGCATTTTAATGACTGATTATTAGTTTTTAAATTTTTTGAATTTCAAACTATCAACCGTCAACTAAAACCTATCAACTACTTAATTAAGTATGCTAAATTTAATACTGAATTTCTGTGCTTTTTATCTGCAATTTTAGCAAACCACTTTAGAGGCAAGGTTTCCCAATTTGGGACGAGGCAAACCTGTTTCCGGGGAGACTTTCCCAAGTTGCGACAGTGCAAACCAGTTTGAGGGAAAGCTTTCCCAAATTGAGAACGGAAAAATTTCCAATGATATTTTTCTTTTTTTGGTAATATGTTTATTCTCAATTTTTAGGATAAATGCCGAAGGTAATTATCATATAAATGTTACCATTCAACATTTTCTGCGTACGGTTTATCTATATAATCTCGGAAGTTTAATTTCAGATAAAAAGAAAAAAGAAGAGAATGATTCTTACCTGAAAGTAGATGCTTTTAAGAAAAGTGAGGCTGTAGAGAGATAATAAATATTACTGATTAGGCCTTTTCCATTCTTCAAGCCATTGTAATTTCACAGAACCTTCAAAAAGACCTTTATAGAGTTGCCCTGCATCCCAGGCAAAATCTCCATTGCTCAGTTTTATATTAGGAATCCAAAGTTTCGATTCTTCATCAAGTTCAACAACCCATTGGCTTTCTTTTACATTTTTAATGTAATATTCTCCGTAAAACGCTAAAACTGAGGGGAACCAACTTTTAAATAGTTGAGTGTTGTCATGATTCCAGATGATCGCTTCATCCACCGTTTCAAGTCCGTTATAGTCAAATGTTAATTTTTCTTTTTCAATATTTAAAACAATTGAAAGTTTATCAATTAAATCCAGGATATTTTTTATAAAATTCTTTCCATATTGATCTGAAATTTTTTGATAGAAATATTCTGAAATATTGGGATTATTTTTAAATTTTTCATATTCAGCTTGTGCATTTCTTAGTTCAGAAAGATTTTCAAAAATATTTACTTCAACGATTTTCATTTTGCTTCCTGCGCCATTTTTTTGATTGACTTCATCGATGAGAAAGTAATAACCATTTTTGTCAGATTTATAAAGATTAGCATAGAAATCTTTAATATAAACTTTGTCTTCTAAAAATTTTAATTGATGATTTTTAATCAAGTCATCAATATAATTCGGATAAATATGATGTTCATTAGGTTCATAGTCAAGCATTGCATCACCGTTTGCGAGTTTTTTCATTAAATCTTCTTCATTATCGACATTGTAATATATTTCTGAAATATTTACTTCATCTGATGAAAGAGTTTTAAGATCAGGATAGATACCGGCATATTTTTTTGTTCCGTAATCATTTAAAAATAAAATCTGACCGTTTTTCAATTCATAAACTCCATCTTTTTTTAGTCCGTAGATTTCGTCAAACTGTGTTAATCTTTTTGGTTTTTGCGTTTGAAGAATTCTTAAACCTTTCTCATATAAAAGTTCTGTTTTGTAAGAAATATTCTTTCTTAAATTCCAAATTTGGTTTTTAACAAATCGAACATCTTTGATTTTATTAAAGTCATTTTCATTATTTATCAAAGCACCTTGTCTGTCAAAAAATTCAATAATGATTTCATTATTGTTTAAAGTATAGGTTTTAGAAGTCCAGTTTTTAAACTTTAAAGAATCTATTTTACCTGAAAATGAGGAAACTAAGTTTGCGATTTTTGAGCTATCAATTATTTTAATATTTATTTTAGAATTGTCTTTTGTGGTAATAACCATTTGCTGGCTAATTGCTTTTTGACTGATCAGAATAAATACAAATAAATAAATGAGTTTCATATTTTCAAATATAAAACAAATTCCTAAAATGAGATGTTTACAAAGAAGCAATTTGAAAATTCCATAAAAATGAAAAGTTCCTTTTCTCAACCTAAATATATCCCAATATGATTTTTTTAACCTTTTTGAATTTCGGTATTTCTTAAAAAAACACGACATTTGTAGACGCAAAATTCAGAGGTGTTTCATAGTTGTTAAAAATGATGAATACAGAATCTGAAGACTAAATTTTTAAAATTCTAGCAATGAAAATATCAAGCAACTGGCTGAAAGACTACATCAAAACAGAACTGAAAACCGAAAGAATCGGTGAATTTCTTACCGATATAGGTCTTGAAGTAGAGGGAATCGATCAATTTGAAAGTGTAAAGGGAAGTCTTGAAGGCATCGTTGTAGGAAAAGTTTTGACTTGTGAGAAACATCCGAATGCTGATAAATTAAACAAAACCACAGTAGATGTAGGAAACGGAAAAGTTTTAAATATCGTTTGTGGAGCTCCTAATGTTGCAGAAGGACAAACTGTTCCTGTTGCAGTAGTGGGAGCTAAAATTTATGCTAAAGACGGAAGTTTTTTCGAAATTAAAGAAGCAAAGATCAGAGGTGAGGTTTCTCAGGGAATGATCTGTGCAGAAGACGAATTAGGTTTGAGTGACGATCACGGCGGAATTATGGTTTTAGATGAAACCAAATATGAAGTAGGAAAAAACTTTGCCGATTATTTTGAATTAACGAATGATGAAGTTCTTGAAATTGGTTTAACGCCAAACAGAACCGATGCAATGTCACATTACGGGGTTGCAAGAGATCTTCATGCATTCCTTTCAACAAACCAGCAAAAATCTGAGTTTGAAAAAGTTTCTTCTGTTGCCTTAAATAATGAAGGTTCGCACAGCTTTACGCTTGAAGTGGAAGATACTGAATTAACACCAAGATACATCGGTGCAGTGATCGAAAACGTAAAAGTTGCAGATTCTCCGGCTTGGTTAAAAGACAGATTAAAAGCAATAGGTTTAAGCCCGATCAACAATATTGTAGATATTACCAATTATATTCTTCACGGTTTCGGTCAGCCGCTTCACGCTTTTGATGCAGATAAAATTGCAGACAAAAAAGTGAAAGTAGGAACTGTTGCAGAAGGAACAAAATTTACGACTTTGGATGGTGTTGAAAGAACATTAAACGGTTCTGAAATCATTATTAAAGACGGACAAGATAATCCGATGTGTATTGCGGGAGTTTTCGGTGGTGCCAATTCGGGAGTTTCTAATGAAACAAAAACTATTTTCCTGGAAAGTGCTTATTTCAATCCGGTTGCGGTAAGAAAAGGAGCTAAATTCCATGGCTTGAATACCGATGCTTCTTTCAGATTTGAAAGAGGAGTGGATCCTAATATTACAAGAACGGCCATTACTCATGCCATCAAATTGATCGAAGAATTAGCTGAAGGAAAGTTGACAGGAGAGTTATTGGAAGAATATCCTAAGAAAATTGAGGATAATTATATCATCATCAGATTTTCAAAAATCGAACAGATTTTAGGAACAAAAATTCACAGAGAAAAAGTAAAAGAAATTTTAAAAGCACTGGAAATTCAGGTTTTAAATGATATTCAAAATGGTTTTGAAATCTCTGTTCCTGCATACAGAGCCGATGTAACAAGAGAAATCGACGTTATTGAAGAGATTTTAAGAATCTACGGGTACAATAAAATCGACGCTCCACAAAAAATTTCATTTACTCCTGTAAAATTAAGTGCAAACGATCAGGATGAGCTGGAAAATTCTTGGGCAAGAACTTTACAGAGTTTAGGCTTCAACGAAGTAATGAACAACTCATTAACTTCTGTAAAAGACGAAACTGATGCTGTAAAATTATTAAACCCTTTAAGCGGTGATTTGGCATTTATGAGAAAGTCTTTATTAGAAGGACTTTTGCAGAATGCAGTGTACAATATCAACAGAAAAAATCAGGATATTAAGTTTTTTGAATTCGGAAAAATCTACCACAAAAGAGAGAAGTACGAAGAAAGAAAACAGTTGGCTATTTTGGTTTCAGGAAGAAATGTTGCTGAAAACTGGTTACAGCCAAAGTCTGCTACAGATTTTTACAATCTGAAAGCTTATGTGAAAGTTTTGCTTGAAAGATTAGCGATCGATTATAAAGAAGTTGCTTTGTCTGACGAAAGATTCTCTGACGCAATTGAATATAAATCTGAAGATAAAACTTTGGTAAGAATCGGAAAAGTGGCTCCTCAAATGCTGAAAGATTTTGATATAGACCAGGAATGCTTCTATGCAGAAATCGAGCTTGAATTTGCTCAGGAATTGCGTTCTAAAAACGAATTGAAGTTTAAAGATATACCTAAATTCAACAAAATCAGAAGAGATTTAGCTTTATTGATTGACAAGAATATCTCTTATCAGGAATTATATCAAACGGCTAAAAAGAATAAATCTCCATTCATTAAAAACATTAATCTTTTTGATGTGTATGAAGGGAAAAATCTTCCGGAAGGTAAGAAGTCTTACGCAATGAGCTTCGAATTGTTAAACGAAGAAAAAACTCTTGAAGAAAAAGAAATTTCTCACGTAATGGATTCTTTAATTAAATCTTTCCAAAAAGAGTTTAATGCTGAATTGAGATCGTAAAAGAAAATATCATATATTGGAAGCGGACATTTGTCCGCTTTTTTTGTTTTAAAGATAATACTACATTAATATGAAATCATTTATAGCTCTTGTTTTTCTACTTGTTTACAATTCTTTTCATTGTCAAAATAATGAATTGACCAATAAGAAATTAATCAGCTATTATGAAGCCATAAATTTTGCAGAAGATAAGATTGCGACTAATGAGTTAGAGAGTGCAGATTTTTATTATCAGAAGGCGTTTAAAACTTTTAAAGAACCTCATGCGAATGATTTGTATAATTATATGAAAGTTCTGCTGAACAAGAAGGATTATGAAAATGCTTTTAAACATTATCAGTCTTTAGATTGTATGAAATATAAATTTGAAGAAAATTTTCTTTCATCTCATTTTCCAAATAGTGAACAATACAAAAAGCTAAAATGTAAAAATAAGTTTGATGATAATTACCGAAAAGAACTTGATTCTTTATTTATCATTGATCAGCATTACAGAAAACTTTCCGGTGGAAATTATGCAAAATATAAAAAAGAAATTACCAAAAATGACAGCATTACGAGTACGAAACTTTTAAGTTTGATTCAGAAAAAAGGATTTCCTAATGAATATGATTTGGGTTTAAGTTCTGCCAACTTAGTTTTTTTTCAAAATTTTTATTATATCATTTGGCATCAATTGGCGACTAATCTTTACAGTCCTCAAGTTGTTAATTTTTCAAGTGAAATTATAAAAGCTTTAAACAAAGGAAAAATTACTCCTGAAAACGCAGCTTTTCTTTTAGATTTAAATAATGGAACCACAAATTATTCTAATGGAAATTTCGACATAATGCAGTTTTTAAAAAATGAAGATGATCCGGAAAGACCTCATGATTATATGGAAAAAATGTTGGAAAAAGCAGATTGTTGCTATGTACATCAATGGTTTTATCCTGAAAAAAGAGGAGAAAAAGGAAATAATTTGGTGAAAGATATAGATAAAAGACGGAAGGGTATAGGAATGAGCACTTTAGATCAGAGTTTGAGAAAAAAGGCTTTCCTACTAACTAACAAAGAATATAAAATGAGAGGTTCGAATCTTGTTGGGATAAATTTTCTGAAAGATGAAGATGCCGAAAATTTTAAGAAGAGTTTTATTAAAATTAAATAGTATTAAGAATACATTTAACATAAATCTATATTTTTAGAAATTAATTATTAATAATTTCCGTAAATTTGAATTAAATCAAAATTAAAAATGAAAAATCTTTTTTTAAGTATATGCACATTTGCCGTTTTGGCATCTTGCGGAACAACGAAAAACGCATCTTCATCAAATGTTGGAAAAGCGCAGCCGTCAATTGCCAACACAAAATGGGTTTTAGCGGATAACGTAAAAGGGCAGGTTCCTACTTTGAATGTAGAAGGTTCAAAAATCAATGGAAACGCCGGATGTAACAGATATTTTGGTGGTGTAACCATGGAAACAGCATCAGGGAAATTTGAAGCTTCACAAATGGGTTCTACAAAAATGGCTTGTGCAAATATGAGTGTTGAGCAAAACTTCCTGGATATGCTTAATAAAGCTAATAAATATGTAGTTTCAGGAACTACTTTAGAATTGTATCAGGATAATTTGTTGCTTTTAAAATTCAACAAATCTGAATAAAAATAAAAAAGGAACTCAAATTTTGAGTTCCTTTTTTTATAAGTGGTTTTTCTTATTCTTCCTCTTCTTCGTCGTACTTAGCCAACTCTTCGTCGCACCATTTGAATGCTGCTTCAACTACTTTAGTAGCTTCGTCTGCCATCGTTTCTTCATCGTCACCTTCCAAATCATCAAGCCATTCTACTTCTTCCTCTTCAACGTTTAAGATGAATCTTGGATATTCTGTATGTACTACGAATAAATCTTCAGGAAATTCCGAATTATCTGCTAATAAAAACTTTGGTAATTTCATTTTTTTTAATGTTTTAACTTTGAATCAAAGATAATAAAATTATTGGTATTTTCTTCTCGATCTTAATTTTTTGTAAAACTAAATTTTGTAAATCTGCTTCTTAAGTCATTTTCAAGTGAAGCCAATTTGATTTCAATTTAAAATTTACGATTGACAGTTTACCTCTTTATTTCTTCTTATTTTGCAAACATTTTTGCTACTTTCTCAGCTTTTTTGCTTTCAGAATAATCATAGAAACCTTCTCCAGATTTTACGCCTAATTTTCCTGCCATTACCATGTTTACCAATAACGGGTTTGGTGCGTATTTAGGATTTTTGAAACCATCGTACATTACGTTTAAGATAGCTAAACAAACATCTAGACCGATAAAATCTGCCAACTGAAGTGGTCCCATTGGATGAGCCATTCCTAATTTCATTACCGTGTCAATTTCCTCAACTCCTGCAACACCGTTGTATAAAGTTTCGATAGATTCGTTAATCATCGGCATCAAAATTCTGTTCGCAACAAAACCAGGGTAATCATTCACTTCTACAGGAACTTTTCCTAAAGTTTTGCTCATTTCGTAAATCGCATCAAAAGTTTCTTTTGAAGTAGAGTAGCCTTTGATAATTTCTACCAGTTTCATGATTGGAACCGGGTTCATAAAGTGCATTCCGATTACTTTGTCTGCTCTTTTGGTAGCGGCAGCAATTTTAGTAATAGATATTGATGAAGTATTGGTCGATAAAATACAGTTTTCCGGAGCAAACTCATCCATCTGAGCAAAAATCTTTAATTTTAAATCCTGATTTTCAGTTGCAGCTTCCACTACCAAATCTGCGTTGGTTACCGCATCTTTTAGCTGAGTGAAAGTGGTGATGTTTCCTAAAGTTTCTGCTTTTTGTTCTTCTGTAAGGTTTCCCTTTGCAATGATTCTGTCAAGGTTTGTAGTAATAGTTTTCAATCCTTTGTCTAAAGCTTCCTGAGAAACGTCTACTAAATTTACACTAAAACCGCTTTGTGCGAATGTATGTGCAATACCATTTCCCATGGTTCCCGCTCCGATAACGACAATGTTTTTGATCATTTTAAATTTTCTTTTTTATATATAGTTAGATTATTTAATGTATTTAATTTTTCCTTTTTAACAATTTTCTGGCTTTCGAAATTTACAATTCCGTCACTGCTTTCATTTCTGGATTTATTCTGCGAATTGATTTCTGCTTCAAGTCCTTTTATGAATTTAGCTTTTTTGCTTTTTGAGAGTGCATCAATTCCAATGAACAATTTATATTCACCTTCTCTTCCCAAACGTGACTGTCGGTATACTTCAAGAGTATTTTTTTTACCTTGAAAGCTGTTGATATAATTCATTACCGGACTGCTTGAAGGCGGTCCGCAACAAATGCTGTTGTAGCTTATTTCAATATAATTTTCACTTTTCTGAGCAAAGAAAAATGCACCACTGAAGACTGCTATTGTTAAAAATAATTTTTTCATTTTAATGGTTTTAAAATTAAGCTTTAAATTTTACTTATTAAAATGATCCCAAACTGCTTTTGAAATGTTTGAAATCATCTTACAATTCACTTCTTCTGTCTCAGTAGAATTGCTAATAAATACTACTATTGCATAATGCTTGCCATTTGGTAAAGTAACAATTCCCGAATCATTTTCTGCAATTGTTAAATCTCCATCTTTCCCTGAAGAACCTGTTTTGTGAGCTATAGATTGTTTTGGTAATTGTTCTTTTAATTTATTTCCTCCTGTAGAGGTATTCAGCATAATGTCGTATAAAAACTTTGTAGATTTTTCAGACAAAATTTTACCATCGTAGAATTTTTTATAAAGCTGGCTCAAAGAATTGGTTGTGGTATAATTTTCATATAAATATTTTGCTCCTTTGTGCATTTGCTCTTCATTATGTTTAATCTGGAAATCTTTCACTCCTTTAGAATCCATAAATTTTTGAACAACTTGTGTACCTCCAATTAATCTTAATAATATATCACAGCCATTATTATCACTCCACGCAACGGTATAATTAATGATTTCACTTAAAGAAAGTTCTATATTTCCATTAGGGTATTTTTCCCGAATCGGCGACCATGTATCAAGTAATAATTCAGATTCTTCTAAAAGAATTTTCTGGTCTAATGAAAGTTTCCCCTTATCTACTAAATCGAGAACTGTAGCTGCAATATGAAACTTAAAAACACTAAGCATCGGTAGCTTTATTTCTGCATTTTTATTGAATTTAAAACCGTCTTCAAAACCTAAAACAGAAACTCCAACAGTTGCTTTTTTATCTTTAATAATTGAATCAACCTTGTGTGCTAAAACAGATTTCTGAGCAAAAGTAAATGCTGAAATCAAGAGAAAAAGAAGTGCTGTTTTTTTCATAATATTCTGTTTAAAAACAAATCCCTTTCAGACAATAAAAGGCATTTGCAATTTAAGATTTTTTACAATAAACTTGTTTAAACTTTTTATTTAACCACAAAAGAGGCAAAAGATTTAGATATTTCTATTTAATCTTGAAAAAAGCACACAAAAACCTTTAAAAATCTTTGATTTTTTATTCTTTTGAGAACTTTGATTATCTAATAATAACTTTATAATTGTCTTTTGTGCCTTTTTGGTTAAATTTTACATTAGTTTTTAAACTCAAAATAATTTACTTATTTGAATTTGCGTCTTATTGTGATGACTCTTTATTTTCCGAACATTTCCAATAAAGAATTTTTATAAGTATCGCCAATCTGAAGTTTTAAAAATTGGTCAGCTTCATTAGATATCGTTGTAATTATTTCGTTAGTGGATAATACTTTTACAGACGATAAAGCAATAATTTCTTTCTTATTTACCTGCGCAAAATCTTTTGAAGGAAGCATTTCCAGAAGAGATTTGAAATTGAGGTTTTTTAAAACAATCGTTGTTCCGTCTTTCAGAATAATGTCTTTATCACGGCTGTCGATCTCAGAGGTTTTAATATAAACGATTTGTTCAGTGAAAATTGTGGATTTACCAATGTTGGTATTCCATTCGATGAACTCTTTTTTCTGACTGTTGTTTAAGAGATCCGCTGCTTTTTCAAACGCCTGAATCAGCCTTTCTTTTTTAATTGGTTTTCTTACATAATCTACCACATTCAGATCAAAAGCTTCAGCAGCATATTCTTTGTAAGCCGTTGTAAAAATAATTTTTTTTGAGTCAGAAATAAGCTCGGCAACCTGCAATCCTGTCATTCCAGGCATTTCTATATCTAAAATACAGAGATTACAGTCTATATTTTTGATTTCGTTGAGGAAAATTTTAGGATCGTTGAAAGCTTTTACAACTTCTACATTTTCAATCTGTTCGCATAAAAGTTTTAGGTAGCTTATTGCCAACAATTCATCATCAAGAATAACGCATTTTATCATAGAATTCTCCTAAATTGATTGTTAATTCTGCAGTGAAGATACCGTTTTTTGAACTTTTTTGAAGTGAATAAAAATTGGCGTAGATCATTTTTAATCTTTGATCTAAAGACTGACTTCCAAAACCGCTGTGATCTTTATGCAGTACATTTTTAAGCGAAGCTTTATTGCTCACTTTTATCGAAAAGACACCGCCTTCGAGTTCTAATATAATAGAAATGAAAGAATCTGAAGCCAGAAAATCGGTATGTTTAAAAGCATTTTCAATTAAATCAACAGAAAGCAACGGAGCAAATATTTTTTCTTCAAAAACAGCATCAGATTTGTCAATTTTAGATTTAATTCTAAAATCAAAAAGCGGATTGATCTTTATTTTATTAATTTCAATAAGGCTTAAAGCAAAACTTAATTCTTCTTTTGGACTTACAAATTTGTTGTTGCTTTCGTACAGAATATAGTCGAGAACATTCGCCAGTTTGTCAAGCGACATGTAGGTTTGATAAGCATGCGACTGTACAGAATTGAGAATGTTTTTAAATAAATGTGGATTGAGCTTGGTTCCTATATGTTCCAGCTGAAACTCATTCAGTTTATGCTCAATGAGTTTATTGCTTTCAGAAAGTTTTACGTTTCTGTTTTTTAATCGCTGATTCTGACTGAAAAGATAAATACTTACCGTAAGAAAAAAGAAAATAGCAAATACTCCAAAGAAGATCAGATAATCATGAATCATGTAGTAATTGCCATCCATTTTTAGAGAAATATTTAGATTTTAATTGCCACGAATGCACGAATAATAATTAATGAGAATTTGTGTATTCGTGGCTAAAAAATATTTTATTTAAGCTTTTTCAGAGAATTAAGAACTGCTTTTTCTTCACATTTCTCAAAAGTGATTTCGTATGAAGGATTTTTCTCAGGATAAGTGATAACGTAATCAGGGCAAGGTTTTTTCTGCGCATGACTACGGTCAAAATCTATTTTACCTAAAGTAATGATACTGTCTTTTAAAAACTTTTCATCAACTTTTAAAGTGTTCATTTCATTTTTAAAATTTTCAGAATACTCAAATTGTTTTGAAAGGGTTTCTGCAATGACACGGCTGTTTGGTAAGTAACCGCTACAGCTTGCTCCTTTTGCATTAAGTACAAAAAATACGATGATAAGTCCGGGAATAAGCCCGATGAGAAAGAATTTTATTTTCTTCATACGTTGATTTTACAATCTATAACTGATGAATGATCATTGATAAATCATGATCGATTCTTTGTTTTCGAAAAATTTATTAGAATATTAAAAGATTGATGTCGTGATATGTAAGTCCGAAACGATCGCAGATCACTTTTTTGGTATGTCTGCCTTTGTACATATACAAACTCTGCTTCATTTCGTTTTTGCGGATCAGCATGTTTTCAAAACCACCTTCAAGATCGTAGTTCAAAATATAGGATAGGAAGAAATTAGAGATTGCTTTTGTTGTTGTTCTCGGCATTTTTGACGTAAGATTCGGTAATCCGCAGTGAATAACGCCGTGTTTGATGATGTAAGGATCATCCATTGTGGTCAACTCAGAAGTTTCGATGGCTTTCCCGTTGTCGATAACGATGTCGATAATGACGCTGCCTTTTTTCATTTTCATTACCATATCTTCGGTAACGATGGGTTGCATATTGAGTCTTGGTAAAGCACCGATCACAACGTCGGCTCTTCTTAAACTTTTGCTTAATTCTTTAGGATCGATGATCGATGTAGGAACTCTGCTGTCTACCAAGGTATGAAGTCTTCTCAGTTTTGAGAGCGAATTGTCAAAAACTTTTACACTTGCTCCTAAACCGATGGCTGCCTTTGTAGCAAACTCGCCAACAATTCCTGCTCCTAAAACTACTACTTCTGTAGGTCTTACTCCGGTGATTCCGCCAAGCATTAATCCGTTTGATAAGGCTAATAATTCTGAAGCGTATAAAATAGAAACTGAGCCTGCAATTTCTCCGATCAATCTTACCAAAGCAAGTTGCTTATATTCGTCTGCAATAAATTCAAACGCAATGGCATTGATTTTTTTCTCGGCAAGTTTTGTGAAATATTCTTTCTCTCTTAAGTTGATCTGAAGTGCAGAAACTAAGTACGTATTAGGTTTGAAATAATCAATTTCTTCTTCTGTAGGTGGATTAATTTTTAAAACCAAATCCTGAGAAAATGCTTCTTTGGCATCCTGAGTAATTCTTGCTCCTGACTCTGAATACTGTAAATCTGTGAAAAATGAGCCTTGTCCTGCGCCAGATTCAATGATGATTTCATGGCCACTTTCTACCAAAACCTGTACTGCATCGGGCGTTATGCACGTTCTTCTTTCGTTGAGACAGGTCTCTTTAGGGATTCCTATGCTAAACTGTTTCCCTTTTTTAATAACTTCCAGCTTCTCTTCCTTCGGAATTAATTCTTCCTCTGAAAAAGGAGTAAAAATATTTGTAGTACTCATTATTGTTTAATTATGACTTACAGATTTTTTTTATTACAATCGATTTCTATAAGCAAAGATATAATATTTAATCGAATGTAATTTCTCTGTTTTCTCCGGTATTATTGATGCTCATCGAATGATAATTTAGCCCGTAAAGTTCGTCTTCATATACTTCCGGCCATTCTATGATACACAAAAATGCATTATCAAGATATTCTTCAATACCGATGTCATACACTTCGTCTATGTTTTTTAAACGATATAAATCGAAATGGTAGATTTTTCCTTTTGGCGAACTGTATTCATTTACAATCGAATAAGTAGGAGAGTTTACTTCATCTTTACTGCCTAAACTTTTAAGCAGAAACTGAGTAAACGTTGTTTTTCCTGCTCCTAAGTTTCCTTTTAAAAGAAGAATATTGTGTTTCAGTTCCGGTAAAATTGAGTCTACGACTTTTTGCCAGGCGTTAATTTGATTAATTTGAAAATTCATTTTTAATATTTAAAAACTAAAATAGAAATTTAAAAGGGTATTTTCTGCAAAGTTAATAATTCAGAATTTGATAATATATCTCGATTAATTTGTTGATATTATTGCCATAATTTAAATATTGCAGACATTAGTAATAATTTACAATATTTAATAATTTGTTATTTATTATTTAATAAAAATAACTTTTCTTTGTTTTGTATTTGTTTTTAAGTATGATTTTATTATATATTTGTTTAATTAAAAAAAATCATTATGAAAAAAATCTATTATTTTATTTTTGTATTTGCTACCTTTATTATGAATGCCCAAGTAGGGACTACCTGCAATAATCCTATCGTTATAAGCTCTTTGCCTTATACTACTACAGATAATACCGCTAACTATGCAGATAATTATGATATAGCAAATCCCAGTAGCTCAGGGAACGGAAGCACAATTTGTCTTCCTGCAGTAACTAATCCTAGTAGTCAATCAATTTATGGAGGTTATTATATGTCAGGAAATGATGTAATATATTCTTATACACCTGCATCAAGTGGAACGATAAAGATTGAAATTCCTGTAGCTCCAGGATGGTCTAGTATGTATCTTTATACGAGTTGTGCCAATATTGGCGTTACTGCAGAAGCATGTTCTATGACTACATCTAGCGGAGCCAGAACTATAGATAATTTTTCGGTTACAGCAGGGCAAACTTATTATATTTTGATTTCATCATGGCCAGATCCGCAAACAATTGCTTATACGCTGAACGTTACTCAACTTACATTAGATGTTAATGATATTGTAAATAATAAAAAAGCTGTAGGAGTTTATTTAAGTTCTACAGGAGAAGAATTGATTTTTAAATCAGATAAGAAGATCGTGTCTGCAAATATTTATTCTATGGAAGGTAGAAAAGTAAGCGTTCATGCGAAGGTTGAAAATGATAGAATTTCGGTTCGCGAATTACCAACTGCAAAATATATTGTTGAATTTTATTATAAAAATGGAGAAGTTATGACTAGAGCCTTCTTCAAAAAATAATTATTTTACGTTTAATTCAAAAAAATAAAAATCTCCTTTACGGAGATTTTTTTGTTGTAAAGCTTTATTGTCATAATTTTACAGCATGATTTCCAAACAGACGATAGATAAAATATTTTCCACAATCCGAGTAGAAGAGATTGTTGGCGAATATGTGCAGTTGAAGAGAGCGGGATCGAATTTTAAAGGTCTGAGTCCGTTTCATGAAGAAAAATCGCCCAGTTTTGTAGTTTCTCCAAGTAAGCAAATTTGGAAAGATTTCTCAACAGGAAAAGGAGGTACTGCGATTTCTTTTTTAATGGAAATCGAAAACTTTACTTATCCTGAAGCTCTCCGTCACGCTGCCAAAAAATACGGAATCGAAATTGAGGAAGATCAGCGTGAATTTTCTGAGGAAGCAAAAAATGCTCAGTCTGAAAGAGATCTGCTTTATAAAATACATGAGATTGCCAATGATTTTTTCCAAAATACGCTTTGGGAAAATGATGAAGGAAGAGCGATCGGACTTTCTTACTTCAGAGAACGTGAGCTGAAAGATGATATCATCAAAAAGTTTCAGCTTGGTTTTTCGCCCGAAAAGAAAAATGCTTTTACAGAATTTGCCATTGAAAAAGGTTATACAAAGGAAGTTTTAGAAAAATCCGGACTTTCTATTTTCCCCGAAAATGCTCCGAACGGAATCGACCGTTTTCGTGAAAGGGTAATGTTCCCGATTCACAGTTTTTCGGGCAGAGTTTTAGGTTTTGGAGCAAGAATTCTTAAAAGTAACGTTAAAACTGCCAAATATCTCAATTCCCCGGAAACAGAAATTTATCACAAATCGAATGTTCTTTATGGTTTAAACCAAGGCAAACAGGCGATTTCCAGGAAAAACATCTGTCTTTTGGTGGAAGGTTATATGGATGTGATTTCACTTCATATGTCCGGAATTGAAAACGTTGTAGCGAGTTCAGGAACTTCTTTAACAACCGAACAAATTAAGCTTATCAAAAGACTCACAGAAAATGTGACGATTCTTTTTGATGGTGATAATGCCGGAATTAAAGCGAGTTTCAGAAGTATCGATATGCTTTTGACAGAAGGAATGAACATTAGAGTTCTTCTTTTTCCGGATGGTGACGACCCCGATTCTTTTGCCAGAAAACATCCGCAGGAATATGTTGAAAAATTCATCGAAAATCAGGCATTAGATTTTATCGATTTTAAAGCTGAAATTCTTTTAAAAGAAGTTGGAAACGATCCTATTAAAAAAGCTGAAGCGATCCGGGATATTGTAAAATCTGTCGGGTTCGTTCAGAATGCTTTGAAAAGGGAAGTTTACCTAAAAGAAGTTTCCAATAAATTTGGTCTTTCTGAGCAGAGTTTGTTTAATGAACTGGATGTTCAGAGACAGGTTAATCAAAATCATAATCAAAACGCTCAACAGCAAAAGGAAAATGCAGCTCCCGTAAAAATGGAGATCGTGCCTTTTGATGAAGAAAAAGGAGATCCTTATCTGTACGATGTTTTATTTATGGAAAACAAATTGGTCGATCATATGTTGATGTTTGGTGATGTTGTTTTAAAGCGAAAAGATGACAACAATACTGACTATCAGATTACGGTCATTGAAGAAATTCTGCATCACTTTGAAGAAGAACAATATCAGTTTCTGGTAAAAGGAAACGAAATTATTATTGATCAGGTGAAAGAAGGTATTCAGAATGACGAGCTTAGAAGTGGAAGTTTTTTTGTCAGTTTTATGGACGAGCAGATTACCACAAAAGTAGTTGATGCTTTAATCCCTTTAGATGAGCTTGAAAATTGGAGTTCAAGAAATATTCATCCACCCAATTATGGCGATAAAGTTGCCGAACAGATCAAAGGCGACGTCTTGCTTCATAAATATCGTTATATTGATTATTTAATTAAAGAAACTATTGCTGAGCTCGAACAATACAGCAGTACCGATGAGGTGAAATATTTTGAACTAATTAAAAAAATTACCTTGCTGAAACAGGCCTCAATGAGATTGAATGATATTATTGAATATTCGCCGATCAAAGGAATCTATGTTGATAGAAAGCGATAATTGTTTGATAGTTTTTGGTTGTCGGTTGATGGTTTAAAAAATTAGCTTTTCATTTTATTATAAAAAGAATCTGCAACCTTAAAACTAAATTCTGCAACCTAAAGTGACAAAAAGTCTTATAAATTTTTAGGAATAAAAGTTGTAATTTACATTTCAAATAAATTTTAAAATAATACCGATAGAAATATGGACATTAAAAAAGAATTCAGAGATTTCTCTACGAAACACTTGGGAAATAACGGTTTGGTAACCGATCAGTATATGGGAATGTTTAATCCTACCAATCTTACACCTTACATCATGGAGGAAAGAAGATTAAACGTAGCTCAGATGGACGTTTTCTCTCGTTTGATGATGGATAGAATTATTTTCTTAGGAACAGGAATTGACGATCAGGTGGCAAATATTGTGACTGCGCAGTTGCTTTTCTTAGAAAGTGCAGATCCTTCAAAAGATATTCAGATCTACATCAACTCTCCTGGTGGAAGTGTTTATGCTGGTTTAGGAATTTATGACACAATGCAGATCATTAAGCCGGATGTTGCTACGATCTGTACAGGTATTGCTGCTTCTATGGGAGCTGTTCTATTGGTTGCTGGTGAAAAAGGAAAGCGTTCTGCTTTGAAACATTCAAGAGTGATGATTCATCAACCTTCTGGTGGAGCTCAAGGTGTTGCTTCTGATATGGAAATCAATTTAAGAGAAATGTTGAAGCTTAAAAAAGAATTGTATGACATTATTTCTGAACATTCAGGACAAACTTACGAGTGGGTTGAGAAAGCTTCAGATAGAGATTACTGGATGACTTCTACCGAAGCTAAAGATTTTGGAATGGTAGATGAGGTTTTACAAAGATCAAAAGAGAAAAAATAATTTTTTCAGGTTATAATATGAATTCGGCGCGCCCAAAGGGCGCGCCGAACTTTTTTATGATTAAAAATCAAACTATTTTTTGATAATTTTATGAGTCGTTGTCGACTGATTGGTTTTAATTTCAATAAAATAAACACCCGAATGTAAACTTTGAATATTAATCTTTTTATTCTGAGTGTTCATTACTCTTTGCCCGGAAACAGAGTAGATATTGATGTCTTTGATGTCATCCTGAGTTTCAATAATAACAAAATCTTTAGCTGGATTAGGATAAATCTTAAAGCTTTGTTTTACGGCATCTGAAACACTTAAAGTTACATCGGCAACGGTTGGAGTAAACGGTATTCTGTTTCCAAAACTTAACCCGAACCAATCGTTATTGGTAAGCTGAATTTGTGAAAGATTACTCTGTCCTCTCCAGCTTGAAAGGTCTTTTCCTTTGTATAATTTCCAAGAATCGTTTACTGTTGAGTTTCCTGAAAAATTGTTTAATGATAATGCTGAAATTTGGTTGGCTGCTGATGTGTAATTGAATTCACTTACTTGAGCATCAATTAGCTGTAAAGCCTGTTCTGCTGTAATAGTTCCATTATATTGAATTCCAAAAGCAAAAGAATCAGAAATTCCGTTACCATTGTCAGTTCCGAAATCTATAACAACTAAACTTTTATTACTTCCTGTTCCGATCCAATTAATAATTTGAGACGAATTAAACCACGTAGAATTATATGCAGGAACCGGAGTTGAAGGCGGACCAAATGTTGTTCCAGGAGTGAAACCATATCCATAAGACATTCCATACCATTTTCCGTCAACAAGCGGATCATTGTTTACACCATTATTGGTGGTCATGTTATTTGAAGCAGTTCCCGACCAGGTCGACCAATAATCATCGGTACTTGGAGTGTGGTGATTATAATCAAAACTATATAAAAAACCACTTGGTACTTCTGCGGTAACTTTAGAATCTGCTGCGTCGATTGCATTGATTAGATCTTCCATTGTTAAACTGGTAGAATCAAATCTATAGCCCCAAACATAAGAAGTAGGATCGTCTGAATCGTTGAAATCTGCGATGAGATAAGCTTTTTTAGAACCTGTTCCTATCCAGAATTTGACATCATTTTCTGTAAGTTGAGCAAATGAAAGCTGAAATATGAAAATTAAAAAAAGAAGTATTGATTTTTTCATTGATGAATTTTAAAGTGAAAAAAAGAGCATCATAAAGATGCTCTATGTTGATTTATTTTTTGATGATCTTATGAGTGGTTGTTGATCTGTCTGTTTTAGTTTCAATCAAATAAACTCCCGATCTCAAACTTTGAATATTGATCTTTTTATTTTGGGTATTCAAAACTTTTTGTCCGGAAACAGAATAGATGTTGATATCTTTAATGTTATCCTGAGTTTCAATGATCACAAGATCACTCGCAGGATTTGGGTAAATTTTAAAGCTTTGTTTTACAGCATCAGAAACACTTAAAGTTATGTTTGCTTCAGTTGGAGTAAAAGGTCTTCTTGTTCCGAAACTTAATCCAAGCCAATCGTTATTATTTAAAGTGATTGTTGAAAGATTGGCGTTGGTTTTCCAGTTTGATAAATTGGTTCCTTTATATAATTTCCAGGTGTTTGTTCCGCTTGCTGTTCCTGAAAAAGAATTTAATGACAATGTTGAAACCTGATTCGCTGAAGAACTGTAACTGAAAGAATTTGTTTGTACATCAATTAGCTGTAAAGCCTGTTCAGCCGTAATAGTTCCGTTATACTGAATTCCAAAAACAAAAGAATTGGCGTTTCCGTTAGGATTATCGGTCCCAAAATCTACAACGACTAAACTTTTATTAGTTCCTGTTCCAATCCAATTAATGATTTGAGATGAATTGTACCATAAAGAACTATATGCAGGAATTGGTGTTGCAGGAGCTTCGGCTGTAGGATTGCTAAAACCGTAACTTGCGCCATACCATTCTCCGTTTGAGATGGTTCCGCTGTTCATCCATCCTGCCATCGACCAACCGTTTGTGTTATCACCTGCCCATAAGCTCCAATAATCGGGAACAGACTGTGCAGAATGATCATTAAACTGAACTTTATCTAAAAATCCGCCTCCGAAACTTGTTCCAAAATCAAATGCAGGTTCTGCAGTTTTTATCATCTGAAGCATTTGCGGACCGGTGATATTTTGTCCGGGATTAAATTTTACTCCCCAAACATACGATCTGTCATCGGTACCGTCTTTAAAATCGGCAACAAAATATGCCGTTTCTGAGCCTGTACCTACAAAAAACTTTACATCGTTGGCTGTAAATTGTGACATATACAGCGCAACGATGAAAGTAAATAGAAAACTTGATGCCTTTTTCATTTTAAAAATTACTTAATAATTAACTTTTCGCTGAAGTTGATATTCTTATCTGTAATTTTTACGACATAAACGCCTTTAGATAATGCGCTTACATTAATTCCTTTTTCATTGTATTTCTCATTCATAACAATTCTTCCATTTAAATCATAAACCTGAATATTTCCAGAATTTAAGCCTTGTACAAAGAATATGTCACTTGTAGGATTTGGATATACAATTATTTTTGATGTTTTTGTGTTTTCAATAGTAGAAAGAGATGCATTACTGTAAGCAATGATTTGATTTGGCAAAGAGGTTACTGTAAAAGTATTCAGTAAACTACCTTGTAAATCATAAGTGTAAATTTTCCCTGCTGCAACATATCCTGAAGGATCGGCTGCATAGATTTTATTATTAACAACATTAAATCCGTACGCAGTTCCATAACTGTTTACGGTAATTGGTGTAACTGCAATAGGAGAGGTGTTAATTGACGGTGAAGCAATTGGTGTTTTGTAAATTGAAGCTTCATTCATGTAATAAATATTCGTTCCGTCGGTATCCATATAAGATGGTTTTACCCCTACCGGAAATGTAGTGCTAGAAACTGTAGTTTGTGTAGTTGTATTATAAACCGTCAATGTTCCGAAAGATGTTGAAACATAAGGATCTCCCGAACTCATAATGTACAGTAAATTATCTTTTTCAAAAATACTGTTTGGCGAGTCTCCAACATTTACCTGCGATTCTACAGTATTGGTCGCAGTGTTGATTACATCCATAAAATTATTCAATCCGTAACCTCCTTTTAGCAAAACGTATAGTTTATTGTTTTTGGCAATGATTTTTTCAGGACCATTTCCTACAGGGATATTCGTTTCGTGAGTATAATTGTTAAGATTAAACACTGCTACATAATCATCAGTAGTGCTACTGCCGCTTCCCCAATTGGTTACGTAAGCTTTGTTCCCATTAAAAGCAATATATCTTGGATTGTTAAGATTGGTTGAAATCGTTGTAATCAATGAAAAATCAGATTTGTTTATGACTTTTATTGTATTGGAATAATTTAAAACTACAAAAATTTTATCACCAAAAACCTTAATGTCCTGACCAGTATCGCCCAATGTCGCATTATTGTTTTTAAGTTTAAAATAATTATTGGTGACAACCGATTGATTGTCGATGAAAGATACTTCTGCAGTACTGCTTCCGATACCGCCTTCGTTGAGTACTAAAACTCCTTCGGTTTGGGCATTTGTAAATGAAAATACAAACGCAAGAATAAGAAAATAGATTTTCTTCATGATATAATTAAATTTAAAGTTTTGTTCCCGAAACTTCACTGCAGGAAAAAACAGTCATGAAAAAATATCCGAAGATTTGATCTCATAAACTTTTATTCCCGAAAGTTGAAATTAATCTAAGGCAGGTCTCCTGGCTTGCATCTTATTATAACCTTCCCAAACCTGAAGTTCAGTGGTGTACTTAATAATAAGTTGAATAGCTTACAGTTGCGGGTACAGCTCAAGAATTATTTTATTTCACTTGATTCCCTATTAATGAACGCATGGGTTCAACCTTAAACTTTTGCAAAGATATTATTTAAAAATTGATTATTGTTTTAGCAATAATTTAATAATTTAAAAATTATGTTGAATAATGATTGTTTATTAAATGTTTGTATTGTTGAATTAATCAAAAAAGACATACCAAATGATATGTCTTTACTTTTTTAATATGAATTATTTCTTAATTAAAACCTTCAATAATTTTTGAGAAATCTTCCAATTTCAATGCAGCGCCACCAATCAGACCACCGTCGATATCTGGCTGAGAGAAAATTTCTTTAGCATTATCTGGCTTTACAGAACCTCCGTAAAGAATAGAAATTTCGTCAGCAACTTCTTTTCCGTATTTTTCAGCGATAATTCCTCTGATGTGAGCATGAATTTCCTGCGCCTGTTCTGGTGTAGCAGTTTCACCTGTTCCGATTGCCCAAACTGGTTCGTAAGCAATCACTACTTTTTTAATTTCCTCTGCAGAAAGAGTGAAAAGAGCTGTTTCAGTTTGTGCTTTTACAACGTCAAGATGCTGTCCAGCTTTTCTTTGCTCTAAAGTTTCACCGTTACAGTAAACAGGAATTAAACCTTTATCTAAAGCCAGTTTTACTTTTTTGTTGCAGCTCTCATCAGTTTCTCCGTGATATTGTCTTCTTTCAGAGTGACCAATCAAAGAGCCTGTAGCATCGATAGATTCCAACATATCTGCAGAAAGTTCACCTGTGTAAGCTCCGCTTTCATATTCGCTCATATCTTGTGAGAAAACTCCGATCTCGTCTTTTTCGAAGATATCTTTTGCCATCATTAAATATAAAGAAGGCGGTGCAATCCAAACTTCACAGTTGGTGGCGTTGTTATTTTTATAGCTTAGTAATTGAATCATTAATTGTTGAGCATCAATGACGTTTTTGTTCATTTTCCAGTTTCCTGCAACTATTTTTCTTCTCATAGTTTCTATATTATCTTTTTATTTCTTTTGTTTTATTTAATATCAATTTTTATTTAAACGCAATGCTCGCAAAGCAAGCTTACATGCTCATTATTATTTCGTTCGCAAAGGCGTTTCACTCAGCTATGTTCGCTGTTTGTCTTTGCTGAACGAAGTGCCTTTGCGAACGAAAAATATTTTCAAGTTGCTAAAAAAACTTTGCGAGCATTGCGTTAAGAATATTTTTGTGTTATTTATTAATTCCCTCCAGTTTAAACATGAAAGCATATTCCAGCGCAATATCTTTCAGGTAATCAAATCTTCCGGAAGCACCTCCATGACCGTAATCCATATCTGTTTTTAAGAACAAAACATTTTTGTCTGTTTTTAAATCTCTTAATTTGGCTACCCATTTTGCAGGTTCAAAATACTGTACCTGAGAATCATGTAATCCTGTTGTAACAAGGAGGTTCGGATAATTTTTTCGCTCAATATTTTCATACGGAGAATAAGATTTCATATAATCGTAGGCTGCTTTGTTGTTAGGATTTCCCCATTCATCATATTCATTCGTTGTCAAAGGAATACTTTCATCCAACATGGTGTTAACAACGTCTACGAAAGGAACCTGTGCAATGGCTCCATTCCAAAGTTCAGGTTTCATGTTCACAACTGCACCCATCAAAAGTCCACCTGCGCTTCCTCCTTGAGCATACAAATGTTTTGGTGAAGTGTATTTTTCTTTAACTAAATATTCTCCAACGTCGATAAAATCGGTAAATGTGTTTTTCTTTTTCATCATTTTTCCGTCTTCATACCATTGTCTTCCCATTTCTTGTCCACCACGAATATGCGCAATCGCAAAAGCAAAACCTCGGTCTAAAAGACTCAGTCTTGTACTGCTGAATGTCGCATTCATTGAGTTTCCGTACGATCCGTAAGCGTAGAGTAGAAGTGGGTTTTTGCCGTCTTTTTTATATCCTTTTTTATAAACAATTGAAATCGGAATTTTTGTACCGTCTTTTGCAGTGGCGAAAAGTCTTTCGGTGACATAATTAGCTTTATTATAACCGCCTAAAATTTCCTGTTGCTTTAATAAAGTTCTTTTTCCTGTTTGTAAATTTTGCTCATACTGTGAACTCGGAGTAATCATCGAAGTATACCCAAATCTGAAATAATCTGTATTGTATTCAGGGTTTCCTGATGGATAAACCGTGTAAGTTGGTTCATCAAACTTTAAAAATTCCCGTTTATTAGTTCTTCTATCCAAAATGACCAATTGCGAAAGTCCGTTTTGTCTTTCACTGAAAACAAGATAGTTTTTAAACTCACTGATTCCTTCCATCAAAACATCTTTTCGGTGTGGCATGAAATCTTTCCAGCTTTCATCGCCTGTTTTATCCAAAGGAGTTTCCATCACTTTGAAATTAAGCGCATCTTTGTTGGTTGTGATTAAAAACTTATCTTCTAAAGGAGTTACATCATACAAAACATCTTTCATTCTTGGCTGGAAAACCTTGAAAGCCGCATTCGGTTCATCTGCATTGATGTATCTTGTTTCTGAAGAAGTTGTTGCCGAAGAAACAATCATAATGATTTTTTCGTTCTTCGATTTTCCTACGCCAATATAATTGGTTTTGTCTTTTTCTTCGTACACCAAAACATCTTTTGAAGGATCAGTTCCTAAAGAATGCCTGAAAATTTTCTCTGTTAAGAGCGTTTCAGGATTTTTTCCGGTGTAGAAAATGGTTTTGTTGTCATTTGCCCACGTTGCAGAACCTGTTGTATTTTTAATTCCTAGATCGGTTGTTTTTCCGGTGTTAAGGTCTTTTAAAAATAATTTATACTGTCTTCTTGAAACATCATCAACTCCGTAAATCATTTTAGAATTATCAGGACTGATACTGAAACCCGATGCCGAATAATAAGCATGACCTTCTGCAAGCTGATCTACATCCAGAATAATTTCTTCTGGAGCACTTAGGTTTCCTTTTTTTCTGCAATATTTGAAGTATTGTTTTCCTGTTTCTGTTCTTGTGTAATAGTAATATCCTTTTCTGAAAACAGGTACAGACTCATCTTTTTCCTTGATTCTTGCTTTCATTTCCTGAAAAAGCTTTTCTCTGAAAGGTTCTGTATCTTTCATCATGCTTTCCCAGTAAGAATTTTCAGAGGTTAAATATTCTACAACCTGCGTAGAATCTCTTCCTTTTTTGAAAAAATCAATCATCCAGTAATAAGGATCATTTACCTTATCGCCGTGAATATTTCTTAAATGCTGTTTCTTTTCGGCAATCGGGGCTTTTAGATCAGGAAATATCTGAGACTGAAATGGGGCTGTACTCATACTCATTATTAATAGGGATAAGCAAATTTTTTTCATAATTGTATTTTTGTTTTGGTGATTTTACTTCAGATTCCAAAGATTTTTCAAAAGAACGTAGAAAGTATGTTCTTCGTCTGTCACTTTATCATCAGCTTTAATCAGAGTTTTGGCAAACTTGATAAAATTTAAACGTTCTTTTTCCGTAGAATCCTCAAGGAAACAACGTCCGTGAAATTCAAAATGATCTTTCCATTCTTCAGGCTGAAGCAATGCAATAGTTTCCAATTCGTTATCTAAATTCATTTTAAAAGGAAATTCATCAGCAAGATATTGCTGTACCAACATTCCTTCTTCAGGAGCAAATTCTCCGTCAACAGAAGAAAGAATCATTAATAAGTGATAACCGGCGATAGATTTATTTGATTTATGCATTTTTATATATTTAAAGTTTAATGTTCTAAGTTTAATGTTTTCCTAGTTTCCTGGTTTTAAAATTGACTATAAAATTCTAATCAACGTAATATTTTGCAGGTTGTTTGTCAACAATTTTTCCTTTTTCTAAAACCAATACAAAAGGATTGCTTCTTGCAATGGTTTTGATAGCAGTACCGTCCATCATTGCGTTTTTAATGGTTTTAAAAGTATTTTGATCGGTAGAAACACCGTAAATTACAGCTCCTTTCTGAGCATTTACTTTTGCTTCTACGTTTTTAATTAATTCCGGAGAAACTTCTTTCGGATGATAAGAAAAAACTAAAATCGCTTTTGGTGCATTGATAACTTCATCAGTTAAATCAATTCCTGTAGGATCTTCAATTTTGAATTTTACAATTTCAGATTTATAACCTTCTTTTACAAGTTTAGATTCGTTTTTACCTTCTTCAATTTTCCAGGGCGAACCTTCTTCCCAATATTTTGTCTGGTTTACATAATCGTCAGAATTTACCTTTAAAACTTCACCGGTTTTAGTGTTTTTCATGGAGTAAAAAGTCTTGTATTCAAACGGATTTTTCAGGATTTTAGCTTTTTCAGCTTTCAAATCAGTTCCTATTTTATAATCACGGAAATCGATAATTGGCTCGTTGATGATTCCAATAGCCATAATCACAATCATGCCTAAAGATAAAATACCTAAAATGATTGATTTGAATTTATTATTTTCGGGTTTATTGCTCCCACCGTAAGCATCTTTTTTCTTGAATTCTTTTCTATATAAAACGAAAAGAATAATCAGCCCAACCAAAAGCACAACGTCTTTCACAAAGCTTTCCCAAGGTGTAAATTTAATCGCATCACCAAAACATCCACAGTCGGTTACTACATTAAAGTATGCTGAATAAAACGTTAAAAATCCAAAGAAAATACAAAGTGCAATCAATGCAGAAAGCGTGAATTTCAGTTTTAATTTTAGTAATAATAAAAAGCCTAAGAACAATTCAAGAACTACCACGATAATTGAAAAAAGCAAGGCGAATTTCTCCAAAAACGGCATATTAAAGACCGATGGCGAAAAATATTCCTCCATTTTAAAGGAAAAACCTACCAAATCTACAGCTTTTACAAAACCTGAAGCGATGAAAATAACAGCGATAATAAAACGTAATAAACCTTTGATCATAATTAATTAGTTTTTGGGTTCGTTTGGAATTGTTTGTTCAGAAAACTTAATAAGACAGAAAACTGCATAATTCAACATGTCAAAATAATTGGCATCCAAACCTTCAGAAACCAAAGTTTTCCCCTGATTGTCTTCAATCTGTTTGGTTCTCAATACTTTTTGATAAATTAAATCGGTGATAGAAGAAATTCTCATATCTCTCCATGCTTCACCGTAATCATGATTTTTCTTTTCCATTAAAGCTTGCGCTTCAGCAGAATATTTATCGTAAAGATTTAAAATTTCTGTAGGATCTTCATTAAAATCGTTCGAAAGACCTTTCTCTAACTGAATTAGTCCGATAATTGAGTAATTAACGATAGCAATAAATTCTCCTTCTTCGCTTTCGTCAATCATCTTTACATCAGTCATCTGTAACGTGCGGATTCTGTTGACTTTAATATAAATCTGATCCGTAATTGAGCTTGGGCGCAAAACTCTCCACGCTGCACCATAATCATGCATTTTTTTACTGAAAAGATCACGACATTCATTGATGATTTTACCGAACTGTACTGAAGTTTTTGACATAAATTTTCTTAATCTTTCAAAGATACAAATTAGGTTTTAGGTAAGAGGAATCAGGGCGCAGTTTTTTGGCTATAACTTGGAAGTAAGAAGCCAGAAGTCGTATTTTTGTGTTATGGAAAATCATTCATCATTCATCAAAAATCATTCATTAAACTGCAACGGAAGATTAGTCGATTTAAGTTCGCCAAAGATCATGGGAATTCTAAATCTTACGCCTGATTCTTTTTCTGACGGCGGAAAATTTAATAATGAAAAATCAGCATTGCAACACGCTGAAAAAATATTGAATGATGGAGGAGAAATTATTGATATCGGTCCCCAATCTACAAGACCGAATGCTGAATTTCTGAGTAGTGATGAGGAAATCAGAAGAATTGGAACTATAATTTCAGAAATCAAAAAAGAGTTTCCTGAAGCTTTAATTTCTCTGGATACTTTTTATGCTGAAACGGTGAAATTTGGCTTTAACGAAGGAATTGATCTTGTTAACGATATTTCAGGCGGACAGTTTGATGAAAAAATGTTTGATGTAGTTGCTGAAACAAAGCTTCCTTATATTCTGATGCACGTTAATCCTTCTTACCAAACAATGCATGACAAAGTAAATTTTGATGATATTACTTTGAATGTTAATCAATATTTTACAAAAAAAACGAACGAACTATTACAAAAAGGAATCAAAGACATTATTCTAGATCCCGGTTTTGGTTTTGGGAAAACAGTGGAAGATCAGATGAAAATGATCAATGAGGTCGCATTCTTAGGTTTTGGAAAATATCCTTTACTGATAGGCATTTCAAGAAAATCTTTTATTTATAAACCTTTAGGAAGATCACCTTTAGAGATCAACGAAGAAACTCAAAAACTGCATTTAAAAGTTTTGGAACAAGGAGCAAAAATCCTTCGGGTTCATGATGTTGTGGAAGCAAAGAACTGTGTTTTAGAGTGGGAGAGTGGTCGTGTTTGAGAGTGGAGAGTTTTAGAGTTAAGGAGTAATTGTGTGATTCAGAATCGCTAAATCTCTAAAACTCTCCGACACTAAAACCCTCCAACCTAATTAAGGCTTGATAGTTTATCAGAAAACTGCTTAGAAAATTCCTTACGGTCTTCTTCCAGTTTTTCTGGATTTGAAGGAAGAATATAATTGAAAAGTATTTTTTCTTCGTTATCTAAAAAAATGATTTCTTTTTCTTCCCCATCAATCATTTGAGCAAAAACAGACCACATTGAAGTGTCTTTTAGTTTTAATAATTCAAAAAACTGTTCTGCTTTTATTTCTATTTTTTTCATTGATTTATTTTTAAATATTAATTGTTATTTTTTTACCACCCCGTCAAAAATTCTTCCAAATTTTCGCCACCCCTCCAAAGGAGGGGAATTTTAAAACTCTAATAATTTAAGCTTAAACTGTATTGCAAAATTTTGTTTAAAATTGGTTGTCGTGTAGTATCCAACCCTGTAAAATAATCCGAGATTGAAGTAAGATGATAAAAAATTATTCCATTCCAATCCAACTTCCTGATACAAATGATCCAGCTTTTCAAATCTGTAATCATGATATTCGGGATGTTTCATATCTCCAATTGTTCCACGAAGCACAAAATCAAAACTCGTCACATTCTGACCGATGCTCTTAAAATAGAATGGTAATTTATGAGTGAAATAATAAGCGATAAATTTATCGTTGTAATATTTTCCACCTTCCAAAGTGGCAAAACCGAGATAAGAAGTAAGGTTAAAATTAATATCCCGACTTGGAGAAGCCAATCCATTTGTGGTGAAATTTTTCCAAATTGGCGCTTCACCCAAAAGAAAACCTCCATATAAACGAACGCCGGTAGTTCCCAATCTTGTTTTAAAATTGTGCACAAACAAGGCATCAAAACGGGTATAATTAAAATCTCCGCCAAAAACTTTCATACTCTGCTCGTAATTAAAATATAGCTCGGGATATTTCTGATCAATCAAAGATTTTCCTTGCGGAGTCATAATATTGGTTGAATTTGGGGAATATTTTAACGTCATCAAAGTATTGAAGTTTTCAAAAGCTCCCCCTTTTCCGCGGAAATTATAATCAAATAACGCTTCTTCAGAATTTCTTCTTGTCGCAAAAGCGAGTGTTAAACCGTTGGTAACGTCATTCAAATAAGATAAAGATGCGCCTTTGTAACGGTAATATTTATCGTTGTTGATGTTGTTTCCGTAATTCATCATACGCATTCTGAATGTCCAAAGTCGGCGGTAAAATTCACCTGAAGAATTTACATCGTCATAATATTCTAACCTGAAATAAGAGTTTTTTTCGAGCGTAGTTTTCATATCAATACCAATTCCGTATTTGAATTTATCATCACGTAGACCATAAGCGAAATAATAATCTGGCGAAAAATAAGGATCAAAATTTTCATTCAGTTTACCTTTTAAACCCAACCTGAAGCCTTCATACAAGTTATAATTAACGATTTCACCAATATCAAAATCAAAACTTCCTACACGAACCTGCCCGTTAATTAAGCCCGTCAAAATTCTCGCTGTTCTATCGATCTTATAAACTTTTCCTAAACTGTCAATGGTTTTGTAGGTATGACTTTCTCTAAGAGATAAGGGGTCTGGGCGATAAAGATGAAGCGTGTTTCCTGTAGTGTTTTTTACAGAAAAAGTATAGCCTTTAAAATCTTCAGGATCTTCTTCGATAGGAGAGATGTAATTGAAATATTTTGAGTTGAGATAAGCGTACGTTCCGAAACTTTTCTTTTTTTCTTTCTCTTTTTCGGGATTTTCATTGTCTTGCCCCATCATCATCCGGCTCATACGAAGTTTCACGCTTTCTTCGGATAGAAACCATTTATTATTAAAAAAAGTCCAAATACTGGTAATATTTCCTTCGTTTTTTTCTTTGCTTACGCTTTCAATTTTCTTGATGCCGTACGTTTGAGTATCAATATATATAGTACCGCTGAATTTTCTTTTTTTTACCGGTTTTTTATAATTGGCTTCACGAAAACGGATTACATAATTTTGTCTTCCATCTATTTCGATGCTGTCAGTAAGAAAAAAACGGTACAAACCGCGATTTTCCTGCTTGATCTGATTGGGGATTTTGTTTCTATTGCTTTGCAGCGCAATCATTTCGTAGATAGGCTGTTTCAATCCGGAAATTCGGTTGTCAAGAATGTTTATTTTTTCACCATATTTTTTAGAGTATAAAAATTCCTGAGCTCTTTCCCATAGAAAAAGTTTACTGTTGGCAAAAATTTTCCTTGCCGAAACATCTTGTGCGGAATCTTCTTTTTTATTGTTTTTAAATAATCCTAAATTGTTGGTGAATACATTATTAAATGCAGTAATACTATCTTGATCGATATCGAGAGAAACCTTTTCATAAGATTTGTAGGAATAAGAATCTAGACTTTCGGGAGAGTTACTTTTAAAAAGCTTGTCTACTTTTCTAAGGATTTCCAAAGCTCTGGGATCGCTTTTATCTTCAAGAATGATTGTTTCTATTGCAAAAGTTTTAGATGAAGTAGGGGTAAGGGAAACCTTGATAATCTTTTCTACCAAAGTACTTTCTTTGTAAAAACCTGAAGCTTCAATCTGAATATTTTTACATTTAGTTTTAAATTCCAAAAAGCCTGCAGCATTAGTTTTACCTAAAATCTTGCCATTACATAATACATTTGCGTCGGGAATTGGAGTTTTGTCTGCTTCATTAAATACAGTGATTTTTGATTGCGAAAAACCAAAAACAAATACCCACAAAAAAATAAAACTCAGAAGCCTTTTCATACCATTATGCTCGTTCAAAATTACTGATATTTCTTATTGTGAGAAAGTTTTTAAAGTTAACTTATTTCATATCAAAAAAGATTCCGAAGATTTCCATAAATAAGGACACAAGTATATTTAATTAACTCTTGAAATAATCATTACTGAAGATATCATTCTCTCTGAAATTTTCAGGGACATTTTTTATCATATATATAATGTAAGTATATCTTCAACTCTCCAACTCTCCCATTCTCCAACCCTCGAACTTAATTAGAAGCTTTTTCCCGCTTTCCGTTGCAATCTTTTTTTTCAAAAAAGGA
>NZ_JAPDKN010000033.1 GCF_026163565.1 Chryseobacterium sp. YIM B08800 | reverse complement strand
TTAGCCCTTACTCTTTTTTATTATTCTTTTTTAAACAGGCTCTTAGAATTACGTGAAAACCGAACAATGATTTATTTATTACAAAGTAATTTTTGTGAATTAAATAATACATTGAAATTGCATGATAATCTTATTGAATATTCTAATTTTCATAGTAATATAAAGATTAGACATAAATTACAAAGGAAAATCACAAGACAATTTTCTAACTATCTAAATTCTTTATTTTCAATTGTTGACTATAATAGACGAAATGTTGAAAAATTATTTCTGAGAAATCCAATTGAGAATCAAAAGTATAATGAGAGAAAAGAATTATTTAAAAAAAATAAATATCACATATTTATTAAAGATTTAAGAAATTATTCTGCTCATTTTACATACCTGAAAATTGGTTCAGAGATTGATTACAGTAGTCATAGTGTTAAACCAACTAAATCAATAATAATTTATAAGAATGATTTACTTATGGATGCAAGCTTATCTAATAAGACAAAAGATATTATATCAGAAATGCCAGATAAGATAAGGTTGAACGATATATTATTTGATCATTATAACGCTTTTGTAGAGTTTCAGAATTACACTTTTTTGCAAATATTTTTAATTGATATAAAAAGGACGGAAAATTTCATTGCAAAAATGAATGAATACTATTTAAATGTTGAAAGCATTAATTCGACAGGTCAATTATTTTTTGATAAGAGCTTTTTAAGGTATTTAGATTATGTTTATATGAAGGCAAAGAAATATGGAAAGTAAATTAAAAACACGATTAAAAGAAAGTATTTAAAAACAAAATAAGAATTCAACTGAATACCTGAATATTCTTTACTCTGAAATTAAAAAACTTTTAAAACTATATTAATGATGAAAACCTATACTTACTCTATTTGCCATCCGGATAAAAAAGAGATTGAATATAAAAAAGAAATACTCTCGCCGAAAAATGTTTTAGACATAGCAAAGAACTATCCTTGGATGGAGCGGTTGAAATTCTCAGACAGTTTAGACCAGGAATTGGTTTATTACAATCCGTCGTTAGATTTTACATGCATTCAGGATGGGAGATCTTTTTGTTTAACATCCGATTATAATAAAGAAGAGGTATTAGAATTTTCCTTATGGTATAACAGACCTAAAAATGTAAAAATCTTATTCGGGCTTTTGGGGAGGCGAGAAAAATGGTTCTTGATGAGGTTTGGTCAATTGATTTTCAGACTTCGTTACAATACCTTCAGTATTTTGTAGATGGAGAATATGATAAAATTGAAAGTCTTTTTATAAAATCTTAATTATTACAAATTGCAATTACCCCACATTTGGTGACAAATTCTGTAACATTTTTAAACTTTTCTTTACTAATATTTAAAAAGTAAATTATGTTTAAACGATTTTTGAAGCTGGAATGGAAAAGTTTTTTTAGAGGATCTTCGGTAGGGATCAATCTTGCCATGAAGATCTTTAGAATTATCGGGATTTGCTTCTTCATTTTTTGGCTTGCAATGATGTCTTTTATTGCGTACTTCTATGTACAGGAAGAAATGAAGGAAGATCCGTTGAAAATCATTTCGCGTTTTATGATTATTGGCTGGTTGATCGATTTGGTTTTCAAATATATGATTCAGCAGATTCCTACGCAGAATATCAAGCCTTTTCTTACCCAGAATATTCCTAAAAAAGTCGTTGTTAATTATACTTTAATTAAAACATTTCTTACGCCACTGAGTTGGTTTAACTCTATATTTATCGTAACATTTTGCGGAATTTTGGCTTTCAATGGTTATGGTTTTCTTGGGATCTTCACTTGGTTTATTGGAGTTTCTTCGTTGTTTTACCTTAATAATTTCATCAATCTTTTATTTAATGATAAAGAAAATATCGCAATCGGGGTAGGAGTTCTCATTGCTGGTTTTGCAGCTTTAAATTATTATGAAATTGTTCCTGTTTTATCTTACTCAGAAAAATTTTTCTATAACCTTTACGAGAGACCTTACTTTGCGGTAGTTCCTTTGATGCTCTTTTTTAGTCTTTGGAAAATTACCTTTAATTATATCCGAAAAAGCTTTTATCTGGATGAAGGTCTTGAAGCCAAAAAAGAGATTGGTAAAACTGAAAACATTGCTTTTCTTAATAAATACGGAGCTATCGGAACTTTTATCAATAACGATATTAAAATGCTGAAACGTAATAAAGTCACAAAAGGCGTTCTGATCGGAAGTTTTATGTTTATTTTTTACGGGCTTCTGATGTTTTCTAATGACCTCTACAGAACACCAACCATGATGATGTTTATGGGGCTTTTTGTAACGGGAGGATTTCAGTTTACTTTCGGGCAAAGAGTTCCGGCTTTCGACAGTGCATATTATCCGTTGATGATGACGCTGAACGTTCCTTATAAAGAATACCTTAAAGGAAAATGGTGGCTGATGAATATTGTTACTGCAATTTCGATTGTCATTGCTTTGTTTTACGCCTATTTTGGCTGGAATGTTTACTTCGCATTTTTTGCTGCAGGATTATATAATATTGGTGTGAATTCTCAATTTACACTTTGGTCGGGTGCGTACAATAAAAACTTAATTGATCTTAATTCAAAAGAAAAAAGATTCGGACAAAAAAATACAGTCACTTTCAAAGCATTTATTTTAATGATTCCAAAAATGCTTTTACCAATGGCTGTTTACGGCTTGATGAATTATTTCTTCGGAATTTCTGTTGCCGTAATTTCTGTCGGAATTTTAGGTCTTTTAGGATTTATCTTTCGTGAAAAAATATTCGATATCATCATTACAAAATATAAAACTGAAAAGTACAGCACTTTGGAAGCGTTCAAAAAAGATTAATTTTTGAAGAGCCAAGTAAAAAGGCAAAAGAATTAATCAATTAGTATAAAAATAAGTAAGTTGGAATGGGATGTCAAAGTTAAAACATCCATCACCCAACATCAAACACCCAACATTCAACAACATGATTACAATACAAAACTTAAAGAAAACTTACGGTACAGCAACCGTTCTTAATATAGAAAATCTTGAAATTACAAAAGGCGAAACTTTCGGTTTGGTAGGAAACAACGGAGCCGGAAAAACAACGCTTTTCAGTTTAATGCTTGATCTTATTCAGCCAACAACGGGTTTTGTAAGCGTTGATGGCATTAAAGTAAACGAATCTGAAGCCTGGAAAAACAAAGTTTCCGCTTTTATTGATGAAACCTTTTTGATCGGCTATCTTACTCCTGAAGAATATTTCTATTTCATCGGCGAATTGAGAGGACAGAATAAAGCTTCTGTAGATGAGTTTTTAAAGCAGTTTCATGATCTTTTTAATGGTGAAATCGTAAATGCAGGAAAATACGTTCGTGATCTTTCAAAAGGAAATCAGAAGAAAGTAGGAATTGTGGGAGCTTTGATTGGTAAGCCAGAGATCATTATTTTGGATGAACCTTTTGCTAATCTTGATCCTTCTACCCAAATCAAGCTTAAAAATATGATCCGTGATTTTGCAAAGGAAAACGGAGTGACTTTTTTGATTTCCAGTCACGATCTTTCGCATACCACAGAAGTTTGTAATAGAATTGTGGTGGTAAATAAAGGGGTGGTTGTTCAGGATATTCAGACGACTCCTGAAACTTTACGTGATCTTGAAAAATATTTTGAAGATCAGGTGAATAAGACTTCTACGATTGTAAGTGTTGAGTAATTTGTAAAAATAAATTCTTATTTTTATGAGATCTTAATCACAATACCATGAAGATCTTAAACCTAATCCTTTTTTGCGGAATCTTTTTTATTCCTCTAAAAATGTATTCTCAGTCTAACTGCAATATGTCGGTAACGTATTCTGAAATGGCTTTTGAGAAATTTAAAAACGCTTACAAGTCAGATAATTTAGATAATGCGAAAGTCTTTATCAAAAAAGGAGTAGAAGATGCCGAGCAAGCTTCTGCATACGCTTTGATCTGCGATTGCCCATTAGCGAAAAACTACGCATTAAATGCTGTTACTTTCGGAATAAAAGCAGGAAAAGCTGACAATTTAGATGAAGCAAAAAAACAGTCAAAAAAGGCTATGGATATGTCTTTGGATGTAATGACGGCAACACCTAATTGCAACCAGGACAAGAAATAAATATTGAATGACCACAACCTGTAAAAATTGCGGACATATTTTTGAAGGAAGATACTGCAATCATTGCGGTCAGTCTGCAAATACGCATAGAATTGATGCTAAATTTCTTTGGGAAGATATTGAGCACGGTCTTCTGCATTATGATAAGGGAATTCTCTATACCGCAAAACAGCTTTTCCTGAAACCCGGATATATCATCAAAGATTATATCAAAGGAAAAAGAGTTCACCATTTCAAACCGATTTCTCTGTCGATTGTTATGGCAACGCTTTATGCATTGGTGTATCACTTGACAAATGTGAATCTTGTCGTTAAAGATAACGGAACTTCTGGTGCTATTTTCGAAGAAATTTTAGAACACTATTATTGGTTTGTTTTTATCACCATTCCTATTTTTGCTTTAGGCACAGCGGTATTTTTTAAGAAATCAGGATATAACTTTTGGGAATATTTTATTTTTGAAGCACTGAAGGTCTCCCAGCGATTGATTGTACATATCTTATTCTTACCCATCATTTTACTTTTTAATGATCCGGATGCAACAAATTTTATTGTTAAATTATTACTGTTTATTGATCTTGCTTTAATTTTCTGGACCAATTTGCAATTCTTTAATCGTCTTCCTAAATTCAAAGTATTTTACCTTACCATATTCGGTTACTTGTTATATTTGTCAATGACAACGGTGCTTTTAGCCCTGTTTATTCTTGTTTTTTTTAGAGAGTAATTCCATGTTCAAGTTAATTTAAAACAATTTAATGACGTGTTTTTTTAATGTTGTTTAAAAAAAATAAAAAAGTTTGTAACCTTTTCAAAATTTCACTGTCTTTACTATAGAAACAGAATAAACTATGAAGCTTTTGTTTAAAAATAAAAAAGAAGATTTGCTGAGCCGGCTGAAGAAGCAGGATCCTGCTGCGCAGAAAATCTTTTATAATCAAAGTGTAAAAAAATTCCTGAGTGTAGCAAAAAGCTACGTCAGCGATTTGTATCAGGCGGAAGATTGCGTGATCAAAGCATTTTGTAAAATTTTTAAACATATCGAAAGCTTTCGTGGTGAAGGGAATTTTGAAGGATGGGCAAGAAAAATTGTAGTCAACGAATGTCTCAATTTTATCAAAAGCCGTAAAACGGTTTTCTATCTGGATGATGTTCACGCTTCTGTTTTGGAAGATTTGCATGAAGAGGTAATTGATTTTGATTTTAATGCTCAGGAACTTCTCGATCAGCTTCCGGATGCGTACAGAATGGTTTTCAACCTTTATGTGATTGAAGAATATTCGCATCAGGAAATTGCAGATACGCTAAATATTTCTTTGGCAGTAAGCAAAACCCAACTCTTCAGAGCAAAAGAAAAATTGAGAAAGATTTACTTTCAACAACAAAAAAAACTGAGAAATGAACACGTTTAAAAATAATTTAGAATATCAGATTAAAAAGCAAATCGACGAAAGGGAAGTAACACCTTCAAGAGATTTGTGGTCAGAAATTCAGGCTCAAACCGAAAGTGTTAGTTCAAAAAAATCTAACCTGAACTGGGTTTTGCTTGCCGCATGTTTTGTTTTGATATTTGGTTTGGGTGCAGTTTTGTTTTTTAATAATGAAAGCGAACCAAAAATGCAGGTTGCAGAAACGGTTAAAACACCCTCTTTAAATGAAGAAAGTACAATAACACAACCTGAAAAAATAAATTCACAGGAAATTATTGTAAAAGAAGATCAAGGAAAATTAACTCAGATAAAAAATATTCCCTCAGAAGAAAAAATTGAGAAAATAGTTCCTGTAAAAAATAATCTGCCATTAATTAAAGAAAATCCTTCAGGAATTGCTTCTCAGATAACACTGAATCCGCCAACGAAAATTATGGCAAAATCTGATTCTGCTAAAATTCAAAAGAAAAAAAGATATGTAGATCCTTCTACACTGCTTTTCTCGGTAGAGCATAAAGATGTCATCGAAAAATCTAAGGATGGAAGCAATGTTGCGACGATCGACCTCAATACAAAATAATCCAATTTAAACTAAAAAAATTATAATATCATGATTAAGAAATTTATCATCACAGGAATGTTGTGCCTTGTTGCGACCTCAATAAATGCACAAAGAAAAGCGTTAAGTTTAAATCTTCAGTCAAAAGAAGATACTACGGTAAGCCCGATTGTAAAAGAGAAAGTAGAAGAGTATGCTGCGAAAATCAATACGATTATTCAGGAAGAAAAGAAACAGATGGAAAGTGAATTGCTGGTTCTGCAGGCTAAAAATTTAGATAAAACAGAATTCGATAAGCAAAAAGCTCAGGTTGCAGACAGTTATTCTCAAAAAATTGATGCAAGAATTGAAAGCTTAGGATTTGATTTAGATCAGGTAATTCAGAAGCAGGTAAGATATTCTCTTTTGAATTCTGATGTAACTTCAAACGAAGAATTAAAAGAAAAATTATTGAAGAAGTTCCGTCCTACAAAAAATCTTGATGGATATTTCTCTTACGGAATCATGACGTTGACGAATGATAAAGCAGATAATGATTTAGATAAAAATTTAGGTTACGCCAATAATCTTGAATTTGGTTTAAAATTCAATTATCAATTCAGCAGAACCAGTCCGTGGGGATTGATTTCAGGTTTAGGTTTTTCTTGGAGAACCGTTCGTACAGATAATAATATGATCTTTTCGAAACAAAACGGAGATGTTTTTCTTACAAAATATGAAGGAAGTCTTGATAAAGCTAAACTAAGAACGGGGTATATTATGGTTCCGCTTGGTTTTCAATATAATTTTTCTAAGTTGAAAAGTGCAGGAATGGATGTTCAGTACAGACCTTATTCAGACGGTTTCAGAGTAGGAGCGAATGTTTATGGCGGAATTAAAATGGCATCGAATAATATTGTGAAAGGTGACAGTCAAGGTTTCAGAGATAAATCAAATTATCAGGTAAATCCTTTTGTTTACGGAGCGCAGGTTACGCTTTCTTATGATAATATTTCTCTTTTTGTGAAAAAAGATTTCAGCAATTTCTTCAAAGACTCTTATTTTCCAAACGACAAAGCTTTGGTTTTTGGGGTCGCTTTGGGATGGTAATTTAAATTAGCAATAAATAATGAAAAAAGCTTTAGGATTAATTTGCTTGCTGTGTTTTATGCTGAATGTAAATGCGCAAAAATTTAAAACATCACAAGACAGTATAAAAGTATTTTATGATAAAATTTTTAAAGCATTAGAAGTTGCGTATATCTATAAAGAAGATTACGATTGGAAAAAATTAAAGACCGAAACATTTAAAAACCTTGAAACAGCAAAAGATTTTAAAAGCTCTTTAAAAGAAGTGAAGGTTTTATTTGAGAAAATTGGGGCAGATCATTCTAAAGTAACCTACCAAGGGAAAAGTTACGGTCCTTCAGTAGAGATTTCGTGGGACAACTTTAGTAAGCAATGGATGACAAAGTTTGCTTCCAAACCGCAATTCGAAGCGAAAATTTTAGATAAAAAATATGGTTATATTTTAATGCCAAGTATTTCATTTAATGATTTTAGTTATGAAAATGTTCATAAAATTGCTCAGCCTTTATATGACAAAATAGCTGAATTAAAAACGAATAATAAACTGGAAGGTTGGATTGTAGATCTTCGTTTTAATACAGGTGGAAATTCTACACCAATGTTGTTAGCTTTATATGATTTGTTGGGAGATAATATGGTTTGGGGAACTCTTGGTATAGATAAAAAGTTGATTAACTCGACTAAATTGAATAAAGGAGTTTATGATCAGGGAGAAAAGAAATCAGCTTATATAAAACCCAGAGGAGAATTGATAGACAAATCTAAAGTTGCTGTAATTATTGGAGGATTAACTGCCAGTTCAGGTGAAGTGACCGCCTTGGCTTTTAAAGGAAGACCCAATACTGTTTTTATAGGCGAGAAAACAATGGGTAAAACAACATCTAATATGATTATAACACTCCCTTTTGATACAATAATGCCAATGAGTACAGGGTATGATTGCGATAGAAATGGAAATTATTACAAGCAAATACCTCCGGATATTATCATTTCGAAAGAAGATAATTTTGATGATTTGCTCCAAGACAAAAACATTCAGGAAGCCATACAATTTTTCACTAAAAAATAATTTCATGACAAACTAACGAATATTTCAATTTGGCATAAGAATTGAGTAATAAAAAATAACATTCACATTAACAAACAAAAACACTCCGCAGGATTTTCTACGGAGTGTTTTTGTTTTTTGCTGTGAGCCTTATTTCAGACTTCCCACCATGTCTTCAGGTTTTACCCATTCGTCGAACTGTTCAGAAGTTACAAAGCCTAGATTTATTGCTTCTTCTTTTAAAGTTGTTCCGTTTTTGTGAGCTGTTTTTGCAATTTTTGCTGCGTTTTCATAGCCAATGTGTGTGTTCAAAGCCGTTACCAACATCAAAGATTTATCAACTAATTCTTTAATTCTTTCATGATTTGGTTCAATTCCAACTGCACAATGGTCATTAAATGAAATACATGCATCAGCGATCAATTGGGCAGACTGTAAGAAATTATAAGCCATCACTGGTTTAAAAACATTCAGCTCATAATTTCCCTGAGTTCCTGCAAAAGAAATCGTTGTATCGTTTCCTAAAACTTGTGCACAAACCATTGTTAAAGCTTCGTTTTGAGTAGGATTTACTTTTCCCGGCATGATGGATGATCCCGGTTCGTTTTCAGGAATATGAACTTCACCAATTCCTGAGCGAGGTCCTGAAGCTAATAATCTCACATCCTGAGCAATTTTATATAATGAAACCGCCAATTGTTTTAAAGCTCCGTGAGATTCTACAATAGCATCATGAGCAGCCAAAGCTTCAAACTTATTTTCTGCCGTTACAAAAGGAAGATTGGTGAATTTTGCAATATATTCAGCCACTTTTACATCGTAACCTTTTGGAGTATTTAATCCTGTTCCTACCGCAGTCCCTCCCAAAGCAAGCTCAGAAAGATGAGGTAAGGTATTTTTCAACGCTTTGATTCCGTAGTTTAACTGAGCAACATATCCTGAGAATTCTTGTCCTAAAGTGAGTGGAGTTGCATCCATTAAATGCGTTCTTCCGATTTTTACAATGTCTTTAAAAGAAACTGCTTTTTCGTTCAACGTATTTTTTAGTTTCTCAACTGCAGGAAGGGTTACCTCAACTACTTTTTTGTAAGCTGCAATATGCATCGCAGTTGGATAAGTATCGTTGGAAGACTGAGATTTATTAACATCGTCATTCGGATGAACTTCTGATTTGTCACCTAAAGTTCCACCATTATTTACATGTGCTCTGTTGGAAACCACTTCATTCACATTCATATTCGATTGTGTTCCTGAGCCGGTTTGCCAAATCACCAAAGGAAATTGATCATTCAGTTTACCTTCTAAGATTTCATCGCAAACTTTAGCAATCATATCTCTTTTTGAAGTTGAAAGAACTCCTAAATCTGTGTTTGTAAATGCAGCTGCTTTTTTTAAATAAGCAAAAGCCTCGATAATTTCGTGAGGCATAGAGCCTTCTGGTCCGATTTTAAAATTGTTTCTTGAGCGTTCCGTTTGTGCGCCCCAAAATTTGTCTGCAGGAACCTGCACTTCACCCATGGTGTCTTTTTCTATTCTGTAATTCATTGTGATTGAAATTTTTTATTAAAGGTTAAGGCTGAGGTTAAGTTTAAGGCGAATTTCAACCTTAATCTCAATCTTAGCCTCAAATGATAAAATTACTCAATAATAAAAACTCTCGCAATTTATAATCGTTATAAATACGAGTATAAGTCTCTGATTTTGCTCATGTTTTTTTTCGTAAGCCGTATTTTTGCATAGAAATAGAAAGTAAATGGATTTTAAATATCAAGATCCGTATCCAATTTTAAAAGATGATACGGTTTACAAAAAATTGACCTCAGACTACGTGAAGGTTGAAAATCATGGTGAAAGAGAAATTTTAACGATTGATCCGAAAGGATTAGAATTGCTGGCTGAAGAGGCTATGGCTGACGTTTCTTTCATGCTTCGTTCTTCGCATTTAGAAAGTTTGAGAAGAATTATCGATGATCCTGAAGCGACTGATAACGACAGATTTGTTGCTTATAATTTATTGCAAAATGCTGCGGTTGCTGTGGAAGGAGCTTTACCTTCTTGTCAGGATACAGGAACGGCGATTGTAATGGGTAAAAAAGGCGAAAATGTTTACACAGGAGTTGATGACGGTGAATATTTAAGTAAAGGAATTTACAATACCTACCAAAAAAGAAACTTAAGATATTCTCAGGTGATTCCTTTAACGATGTTTGATGAAAAGAATTCTGGTTCAAATCTTCCGGCACAAATCGATATTTATGCTAAAAAAGGAGATTACTACGAGTTTTTATTCTTAACAAAAGGAGGAGGTTCTGCGAATAAAACTTTCCTTTATCAAAAGACAAAGTCTTTACTGAACGAAAAATCTTTAGAAGCTTTTGTAAAAGAAAGAATTTCAGATCTGGGAACTGCTGCTTGTCCGCCTTATCACTTAGCTTTGGTAATCGGAGGAACTTCTGCAGAAGCCAATTTGGCTGCTGTGAAAAAAGCATCAGCAAAATATTATGACAATCTTCCAACTGAAGGAAATGAAGCAGGTCAGGCTTTCAGAGATTTGGAATGGGAAGCAAAAGTTCAGAAGATTTGCCAGGAAAGTGCAATTGGAGCTCAGTTTGGCGGAAAATATTTAACACACGATGTTCGCGTAATCAGACTTCCTCGTCACGCGGCTTCTTGCCCGGTTGGAATGGGAGTTTCGTGTTCGGCAGACAGAAATATTAAAGGAAAAATTACCAAAGACGGTATTTTCTTAGAGCAATTGGAGCAAGACCCGAAAAGATTTTTACCTGCAACTCCACCACATTTGGAAGAAGCGGTTGAAATTAATTTAAATCAACCAATGCCTGAAATTCTGGCTGAACTTTCAAAATATCCGATCAAAACAAGACTGAAACTAAACGGAACTTTAATCGTTGCAAGAGATATTGCTCACGCAAAAATCAAAGAATTATTAGATTCCGGAAAACCAATGCCTGAATATTTTAAAAATCACCCGATTTATTATGCAGGACCTGCGAAAACTCCGGAAGGAATGGCTTCAGGAAGTTTCGGACCAACAACAGCGGGAAGAATGGATGTTTATGTAGACGAGTTCCAAAGCCATGGCGGAAGTATGGTGATGTTGGCAAAAGGGAACAGGACAGCAGATGTAACGAATGCTTGCAACAAATACGGAGGTTTCTACATCGGTTCAATCGGTGGACCTGCTGCAATTTTGGCAAAAGATAATATCTTGTCGGTTGAGGTGGTAGATTTTCCTGAATTAGGTATGGAAGCAGTAAGAAAAATTGAAGTGAAAGATTTCCCTGCATTCATTATTACAGATGATAAAGGAAACGATTTCTTTGCAAACCTTGCCCATTAAAATTTTTAGTTTGAAGTTATAGGCAAGAATTTTAGCGCTGCAATTGTAGTCTAATATCAAACATCTAACTTCTAATATCTAGATTAATTAGTTTAAAATAAAAATAAATTGCAAAATTTAGGTTCTATATCTTTTGATGAAAAAGAAAAAAGCCCTACTTTTGCTTAAAATTTAAGAAACATGATGTTATCAGCATTTTGGCCGTTTTACCAATTCCTTTGGACAATTTATTTCGTATGTATGTTCCTTGTAGGATTCTGGTGTATCTTAATGTTTTTCGGTTTTATCATTCCTCTATGGTTAACTGAAGGTTTGAAAGAATACTTCGGTAAAGTAAAACCTTTTGATCCTGAGCAAATTAGAAGTAAATTGCTTACTGAACAAGAAGGTGTTGAAGTAGTTTTCAGTCAGCCTAAAGGTCATGGTCCTTTCATCCACGAAAGCCATGGACACGATCACGGACATCATTAATTGATTGTCATTGCTTTCTCACATGAATTCCGAGGAAGTAATATCAAAGCAAAACAACATATATTAAACCACTAAATTTATTTTAGTGGTTTTGCTCTTTTTATCCCAGTCTCAGTTTTTCTGGTGATACTCCGAATTTTTTCTTGAAGGCTCGGGTGAAATTCTGTACGTATTCATAGCCGCATTCTATAGCTATTTCTTTGATCATTATTTCTTTGTTGATGATCATTTTTTTAGCTTTCAACATTCTAAGTTCTGAAATATAATCTACAATTGTGGTTTGATAATGTTCTTTAAATTCTTTTCTTAACTTATTTGGATTAATACCTATAATTTTAGAGATCTCTTCTATTTTAAGATTCTTATGATAGTTTTCATCTAAAAATTTTTTGATCGTTTCTGGCGTTTTAGACAGGTCTTCTTTAATATCTTTTTCATTGAACTGCTCGAATATCAGAATTAATAGTTTGATGATCTTTGCTTCAATAAAGAGCTTTTGCATAACTCCTATTCTAGAATACCCGGAAATTTCCTTCAATATCATGTGCATTTCTACCGTCATATTGGGTGGAGTCTGCTTATGAAGAAAAATAAAATTATTATTCTTCATATTTTTCAGAATTTCGGCACTTTCAGAGTTAGAATGCGGATCGATCAGATTAAAAACATATTGATAATTGATCTGTATCTGCAAGTACTTTAAAACTTCCTGATCCTCTGTCCACAATTCTGCACGATTTTCTAATGAAGAATAATGCAGGATATATTGGTTTTTTTGAAATTTAAAATAAGTACCACAATCTGATGCTCTCAAATTGATATTGGGACTCAGTAAAAACAAAAGATTAAAACTAGATTCTCCTTCAATAAAATGAGATCTTAGATAATTTTCTGTTGTTTCATCTTCATTAAAAATCACTTTAATGTCCTCAGATTTAAATAGTAAGCCTCTTTTCGTCTGTTTCATTGTGCGAAGCGTTTTTGTTTCCATATTACTCATGTAAGAGCCTGCATCCGATAAGTGAAAATTTGAAAATGATAACTAGGGATTTAAGATGCAAGTTACTTTTGCAAAAGTAAATTAAATTTAGAATAAATAAAAACAATATATATTATGTTTAGAAATTTATATTCTTCAGTAGCAAAACTCAGCTTAAGTGTTTTTGTGCTATCGATTGCAGGAAGTAATTTTGTAAAAGCTCAACAATGGCAAAATGTTGGTAATTCAGCAATAATTTCTGCATCCGGAAGTGGTTTTAATGACCTTGTAATAGATAACTCAGGAAATTATTATATTTCTTATTACGATCTTTCAGTGGATAAAGGTTCGGTACAAAAACTTAACGGGGCTTCATGGTCTTATCTAGGAGGTTCGGCTGGGGTTACCGATGATTACGCTAATCATAATTCTTTATCAGTGGCATCCGATGGTAGTGTTTATCACTTAAGTAAGGGGAACAATATGGATGTCAATAAATTTTCCGCAGCTGCATGGTCTTCTTTGATTTCTATTCCTACGAGTGGTTTTGCAGGATATCCGTCTTCAGTGGTTTCATCAGATAATATTTTGTATACGTATGTTCAGGGTACTGTAAGATGTTTTGTAAATGGTGTATGGCAACAAATAGGGGCTAATGTAGTTTCTGGAACCGTTTACCATAGCAAAATTAAAATTGGAACTAATGGAAAAGTCTATGTTTGTCAAATCTCTAATGGGGTGGTAAGTGTCTATGAAAATACATTAACAGCGTCATCTACGACATCTTGGACGTTGGTGGGAGGAGTTTCTTTAGGAAATGCTTTTACCGAAAGTGTATATGCTACCTTAGATTTTACGATGGGTGCTGATAATAGTTTGTATGTAGTGTATGGTAAAACATTAAATAATCCAAATGACCCAAACAGTTTACTTAGAAAAATTAATGTAAAGAAATTTGATGGTACTAGCTGGTTGCAATTAGGAGACGAAAATTTTGGTGTAGCTGAAAGTAATCTAGATTTTTCAATAGCTGTTACTCCACAAGGAAAGCCGTTTGTTGCTGCAAGTAGCTGGTATGAAAATGAAGGTAAAAATACGGTATATGAAATCAATACAACGACTAATACATGGAGCGCATTTGGAGGAAATTATGTGTCTGATGGCTCTACACACTATAATGATTTAGAATTTGATACCAACACTAATAGTTTGGTTTTGGCTTATTCTTTAGATGATTATTTTTCTCAAGGAATTACTGAAGGAACTGTTGTGAAAAAATTTGCATTACAGGTTCAGCCATCATGCAATAATGCAGACCCAGGAAATAACCCAGGAGATGTTGGTTGTGTAACATTTAATTACAGAGGACAATCGGTTACATACACAACAGTAAGAGGAACGGATGGTAAAATCTGGCTACAGCAAAATCTAGGAAGCACGAAAGTAGCAGAATCACTTACAGATTCTGATGCTTACGGAGACTTGTTCCAATGGGGAAGATGGGATGATGGCCATCAATTGAGAAATTCATCTTTATCGGCTACAGCTCCTTCACCGAATAATCCTTCAGGTTTAAACGGAGGAAATACAAATTTCCATTCTGCAGCATATAATTCGTCATCAAATTTCTGGTCCGGAGGAACGACTTCCGATACTTGGACAGCTGAAAATGCTTCATCTGCAACCTCAACAAACGGAGCAGATCCTTGCAAAGCAATCGGTTTAAATTGGAGACTTCCAACCGTTGGAGAAATTGATGCAGCGATGGTGGCAGAAAATATTTCAGAGTATAATTCGGCACTTTCAAGTCATTTAAAACTGATTCCCGCAGGAATGAAGGATTATAGCGGTATTTTCTCTCCAGGAACTCGACTTTATCTTTGGTCTTCGTCAGCGTCACCTTATACAGGTTCTGGTCAGCACTTATATATCAGTGGATTTTCAACTTTGTCTAACAGCGCAAGCAGAGATGCGGGAATGTCTGTAAGATGCATAAAAGATGTTACAGCAGGATTGGGAACTTCAGAAATTAAAAAAGTAACCATCGGAGTTTATCCTAGCCCAACCAATGGAATTTTAAATATTAAAACAGATTCTGAAGTTAATGCCGTAAACGTAACCAATGTTGTCGGGCAAAGATTAAAAATTCAGTATTCGAATAATCAAATTAATATGCAAGGATTACCAAGCGGAGTCTATATTGTAGAATTGGTATTGAAAAACGGACAAAAAATTTCTAAGAAAGTAATTAAAAACTAACATTCATTTAATATTTGACTCGTTTTAGACGGCTGTTTCTTTTTTGAGATTGCCGTCTAATGCTTTTAAATTCAGATGAATGACAATCATCATGTTTGATAGGATAACTAAAAAATGGGAAATGATAACTCTTTTTTTGTTTTCGGGATTAATTTTGCTGAAAATTTAAAATAATTTAGAATAAATAAAAATAACTTATTTGTGTTTAAAAATTTACAATCAAAAATAAAAAGAATGGGAGCCGGTTTTGGTATCCTTTCTATCGCAGTAGGTTTACTGAATGCTCAACAATGGGTTGATGTAGGTTCTGCAGGAAGTATTTCCACAGGTGGAAGCAGTTATAATAATCTGGCAATTGATGCACAGGGAAATTATTATGTTTCTTACTATGATGTTTCAGTTACAAAAGGCTCGGTTCAAAAATTTAACGGAACTTCTTGGTCATACGTTGGAGGAAATGCAGGAATTACAACTGCTACAGCGACCTATAATTCGCTTTCATTAGATACTTCGGGTAATTTGTATTATACCAATCAATGGGGTTATCCCAACTCAGGAATGGAAGTAAGAAAATTTGACGGAACATCATGGAGTTTACTTTCTCTTCCATTTACAGATACAACAAATTATCAGGCATCAGCAGTGGCTCCAAATGGTATTCCTTATGTGTATGCATCTGTAGGTTCAGGAACTGTAAAAAGATTGGTTAACGGAGCTTGGGAACAGGTAGGTCCTACAAATATTGCAGGGGCAAACCCTACTCATGCAGAAATGGTTATCGGAACAAACGGAAAGGTTTATGTTTGTCATATTGCCTCCGGAGTAAGAGTTTTTGAAAATAGTTTAACCGCTTCTGCAACAGATGCATGGTCTTTAGTTGGTGGAGCTTCAGTGGGTAGTGCATTTACAGAAGGTGCAAACGCAACTTCGGATATTGCAATTGGCTCAGACAATACTTTGTATGTTGTTTATTCATCTACAGCTGCAAATAACAGAAGACTGAATGTGAAGAAATTTGACGGAACAAACTGGGTACAGGTTGGAAATGCCGATTTTGGAATTTCAAATGACTTGTATAATGTTTCTATTGCGGTTACGCCTTCCGGTAAACTATACACTGTAGCAAGTGGATGGTCTGTAAATGGAGGAAAAAACACAGTTTACGAATTTGATGCGGCAAACAATACTTGGACAGCTTTTGGTGGAGATTTTGTATCAGATGGTACTGCTTTATATAATGATTTACAATATGACGCAGCAAACAATACTTTGGTTCTTACTTATTCTCAAAATGGAGTAAGAGTAAAGAGAGTTCAGTTGCCTACTACAACACCTACATGTAATAACGCAGATCCCGGAATGAACCCAGGAGATACAAGTTGTGTAACTTTCACTTACAAAGGTCAGCAAGTAACTTACACAACAGTAAGAGGATCAGATGGTAAAGTTTGGCTTCAGCAAAACTTAGGAAGTAGACAAGTGGCAACTTCTATGGCAGATTCAGAATCTTTCGGAGATCTTTTCCAGTGGGGAAGATGGGATGATGGTCACCAAAACAGAAATTCTGCTACAACAACGGTTCCGGCAATCAATAATCCTACTGGTCTTTCTGGTATCACGTCATTTATTTTAGGAAATAATCCTGCGTGGTGGTCAACAAATGCTTCAAGTGATCTTTGGAATGGGGCAAATGTTTCCGCAATAACTTCAGAAGTAAGTGTTGATCCTTGTAAAGCAATCGGTGCAGACTGGAAATTACCTTCTCAGGCTGATTGGGTTGCGGCTGTAAGTGCAGAAGGAATGTCTAGTGCGGCAAATGCATTTACAAGCAAATTAAAATTACCTGCGGCAGGTTATAGAAGCCAGAGCTCAGGAGGATTTACTTATGTGGGTGAAAGAGGATATTATTGGAGTGGAGATGTTGCCGTTTCAGGAGGAAAATATTTATATAATTCTACAGCTATAGCCAATCCAAACTCTGGCGGACCAAGAGCTCAAGGTCAATCTGTAAGATGTATTAAAAATGTTACCACTGGTTTAGGAACTTCAGATATCAAAAGAAATGTTATTGGAATTTACCCTAATCCTACAAACGGAATTTTAAATATTAAAACAGATTCTGATATTGAAAAAGTAAACGTTACCAATGTTGTAGGACAAAAAATGAATGTACAGTTTTCAAATAATACAATCAATATGCAGCTGCTTCAAAAAGGAGTTTATATTGTTGAATTACAATTGAAAAACGGACAAAAAATTTCTAAGAAAGTGATTAAAAATTAATACTTTTTAGGATTTACATCGTTTCAAAAGAGAAGGCTTAGATTTCACAATCTAAGCCTTTTTTATAAGCCAACATTTAGGCTAATTTTTTTTTAATCAGTTACATATACTGTTCCAAAAGTTGCGTCAATCGGTTTACGTCATGCACGCCGCTTTCTTTATATAACAATTCTCCTTTTTTGAAAACTGCTAAGGTAGGAACTCCACGAACTCCATACTGAGAAGCAATTGAAGGATACTGATCGACATCAATTTTTATAATTCTGGCTTTTTCGCCAACATTTTCTTTCACTGTATTCAGAACCGACGACTGCACTTTGCATGGTTGACACCAAGTAGCAAAAAAATCGATTAAAACCGGTCTTTCAGAATCTATTATTTCTTGGAATTTTTGAGACATCGTATTTCGTTTTTATTATTTTTCTTCCTGAATGGCTTTCACATTTTTCCAGGTGGTTCCGTCATAAACCTCAACTCCGTTTTTCTTCAGAATTTCCACAGCCTCATCCGCCTGTATACCTTTGTTGCAGAAAACAACAACTTTTTTTCCTTTCAGATTTTCAATATTATTTTGAAGTTCAGCCAAAGGAATATTCACGGCGTCTTTCGCTGTTGCTTCAGAATATTGTTCCGGAATTCTTACATCAACCAAAACAACATCGGAGCTTTTTACAACCTCCTTGATATTGGTTTTAATGGTATTGTCTGATACCGCTTTTGTTTTACAACTATTTAACGCAAATACTGAAATCAGGATTAGTGCACCTACTTTTACTTTCATCTACAATGTTTTAGATTGACATACAAAATCTGAAACAGGAAGTTTTTCTGTTTTTTTGATGCCGTTAAAACCACCTTCTATTTCAGTGAAGTTTCTGATTCCATGTGAGTTAAGGATGCTTGCCGCAATCATGCTTCTGTAACCTCCTGCACAATGCAAAAAGAAATGTTCAGAATCATCAATGGTAGAAACCCAGTCGCTGATCGTATCTAAAGGTCTGCTGTAAGCGTTGTCGATATGTTCAGCCGAATATTCTCCGATTTTTCTTACATCAATAATTTTTGAATTTTCATTAAATGCTTCTGCAAATTCGGCAGGGGAAATTCTTTTTACTTCGTCGATTTCCTTTGTTGAATTTTTCCAAGCTTCAAAACCACCTTTTAAATAACCTAAAACATTGTCAAAACCAACTCTGCTTAATCTTGTAATTACTTCCTCTTCAGTTCCTTCGTCAGAAACCAGCAATAGAGGATGTTTTACGTCTACAATGAGACTTCCTACCCACGGTGCAAAATCACCTTTTAAACCGATATTGATTGCATTTGGAATATATCCTTTATGAAAATCTGCAGGTCCTCTTGTATCTAAGATTAAAGCTCCTGTTTCTTCAGCAAAACTTTCAAAATCTTCTACTAAAATAGGGTTTAAACCTCTGTTCATCACAGTATCTAAACTATCGTAACCACCTTTATTCATGGCAACATTCATCCCGAAATATTTAGGTGGAGCAGTTAATCCGTCTAAAACTTCTCTTATAAATGATTCTTTATCAGGCTGATTTAATGCGTAATTTGTTCTTTTTTGATTTCCTAAAATATCTACGGTCTCTTTCTGCATGTTTTTTCCGCAAGCCGAACCCGCTCCATGAGCCGGATAAACCGTAATACTGTCATCTAAAGGAAGAATTTTACTGTGTAAACTTTCATATAAAATTCCCGCAAGATCTTCTTGGGTAACACTTCCTGCTTTTTGAGCAAGATCAGGTCGTCCTACATCACCTAAAAATAAAGTGTCTCCTGTAAAAATGGCAGTTTCTACACCGTTTTCGTCAATTAGAAGGTAAGTGGTGCTTTCCATCGTGTGACCAGGGGTGTGAAGTACTTTTATTTTGATATTTCCGATTTCAAAAATCTGATTGTCTTCTGCGATAATGGCCTCAAATTCAGGTTGTGCAGTGGGCCCGTAAACAATAGGGGCATTAGTGTTTTTACTTAAATCTAAATGTCCTGAAACAAAATCTGCATGAAAATGAGTTTCAAAAATATATTTTAATGTGACATTGTCTTTTTCAAGACGGTCAAGATATGGTTTTACTTCTCTCAGCGGATCGATGATTGCTGCTTCATTTTCTGATACGATATAATATGCACCTTGTGCTAAACAGCCTGTATATATTTGCTCAATTTTCATTTTTTGTTTGAGAATTTTTTGTTCTTTGATTTACAAAAATCGGGTTTTATTTTTTAATACGAGTTAAAATAAAATATCTGTTATGATAGAATAAATCTATAAAGATTTATTTAGTCTAAATTATAAAATAGTTTGAAGTAAATTTCATCAAGTTCTTTAGAAATTTTGTGGTCTGTTTTAAATTGAAAGTATGATTTCTTATGAGTTTCACCTTCAGGATAATCTATTACTCCCATATATTTATCATAAATATAATTTTTAATTTGTTTATTATCTGAAATTACAATCATGTCATCAAAATATTTTTGTGTCTCAGGAGTTATTTCCCAATTATTTTTGTTCGTTTTGTAAAATTCTAACATCTTTTCTGTAGCATAAACTTCAGATTCAATTTTCATATCATTAAAACCTGTCAAGATATCTTTTATATCCGAATTATTTTTCATCCATTCTATTTTAGCTTCTGCGGCAGCAATAGTTGCTTTAGCCATCATAGAATCTCTTTTAACAACGGGAGAAAGTAAAACATCAGGAGCATCGTTTACTGGTAATGTTTTTATTGCAGCAATATCCAAAACATTAAAATAGTTTTCTGTTTTCTGCTTTAGTCCAGTCAATTGCTCGTTGGTCATTTCATCGCTTGAAATTCTTATTTTAAATGTCCATCCACCGCTTTCATAAATAGAAAGCAAAGAGTTTTTTTCGACAGGTCTAATGCCTTTAAAAAAATCAGCTTCAACAATTGAGTTTTTGAATAATGAATAAATATAATGCACATTAAGCTTATCATTCGAAAGTTTTCCGAATAAAGGTTTCATCTCAACATAAGACTGAGAGTTTTTATTAATGGCTACCAAATAGCTCAGAAACTCATCTCTAAGTGTTTGATTATTGATTTCGCTTTTCGGATAAATATAAACCGTAAGAACCGTTTTGCTTTTCTTTGAATGTTTTTGTACATAGCTGATTGCCATGTTTTGGTTTTTAGAGTCAAACGTTCGTACAACTTCTCTCTCAAACCCTGCCCAAAGTTTTGGAAAAACCGTTTTAGTCCATTGATGAGTGAAGTCTTCTTTTACTTTAAGGTCAACCGGTTTTTGATTTTGTTGAGAAAGAAAAAATGATGAAACAAAACAAAGGACAAAAAATAGATTTTTTTTAAACATGATTCATGTATTTACTTTTTACGAAGGCGTTATTAAGCCTGTCTTATTGCGAAATTAAATTTATTTTATGAAAAACCATAATAATGAATGTGATAAAGTAAAAGAGATTATTAAAACTTTTTACAAAAAACTTTATCTTTAGGTGTTAAAAATATCAAATGGCAGACAAAACAAAATTTATCGAAGAACTTTCTACAAGATATACTCCCAAAGGAGAAAATATTATTTTAGGAAAAGGAATGTTGGATGGCGAAGTAGTTACTGAAGTCAATGTTACGATTCCTTTAAAAACCATCAATCGTCATGGTTTGATTGCTGGAGCAACGGGAACCGGAAAAACAAAAACACTTCAGGTTTTCGCCGAACAGCTTTCTCACGCCGGAATTCCATCTTTGGTTTTAGATATCAAGGGTGATTTTTCTGGAATTGCAGAGTCGGGACAAATGAATTCTATCATTGAAGAACGATATGCAAAAACGCAGCTTCCGTATAATCCGCAGGCTTTTCCTGTAGAATTAATGAGTATTTCCGGTGGAAAAGGTGTGAAATTGCGTGCAACGGTTACCGAATTTGGTCCTGTTTTGTTAAGCAAGATTTTAGAATTGAATGATACTCAGCAAAGCATCATGTCGATTGTTTTTAAATATTGTGATGACAAAGGTTTGCCCTTAATTGATTTAAACGATTTAAAGAAAGTTCTGCAATATGTAACCGATAATCCGCAAGGTAAAGCCGAATTGTCTGCCAATTATGGTTCTATTGCTTCAGCTTCTTTAGGCGCAATTCTCAGGTCGATTGTAGCTTTAGAACAGCAAGGTGCTGCAGATTTTTTTGGTGAACTGAGTTTTGATGTTCATGATTTATTGGAAACACGCGACGGAAAAGGCGTTGTCAATATTTTAAGAGTTGCCGATATTCAAAACAAACCACAGTTGTTTTCAACATTTATGCTTTCGCTTTTTGCTGAAATTTACATGACTTTCCCAGAAGAAGGCGACAGCGGAAAACCAAAATTGGTTTTGTTTATCGATGAAGCGCATTTGATTTTTGATGAATCTTCAAAAGCATTGGTTTCACAAATAGAAACGATGGTAAAATTGATTCGTTCTAAAGGTGTTGGAATTTACTTTATAACTCAGATTCCGGGGGATGTTCCTGAAAATGTGCTTTCGCAATTGGGTTTAAAAATTCAGCACGCATTGAGAGGTTTTACCGCAAAAGATAAAAAAGAAATTTCTAAAGCTGTAGAAAATTATCCTACAACAGAGTTTTACAATGCTTCTGAGTTGATACAAAATTTAGGAATTGGGGAAGCTTTTATCACCGCTTTGGATGAAAAAGGAATTCCAACACCGCTTGTTCACACATATCTGATTTCTCCTGAATCAAGAATGGATGTGTTGAATGATGCAGAAGTTTCAGAATTAACATCAAGGTCAGCCTTGGTTTCAAAATATGAAAAGCCAATCGACAGCGAGTCTGCCTACGAAATTTTAGTAAGAAGAATGGAACAGGCTGTTGAAAATTCGGCGCCAACTCAGAAAACAAAACCAGTAAAAGAAGAGCCGGGAATGTTTGAACAGGTTTTAAATAGCAGACAGGGAAGAACTTTTACTAATACTTTATTGCGTGAAGGCGCAAAAGCGATTCTGGGAATGTTTGGCTTGGGCGGAAGAAAAAGATAGTGTTTTGAGGGCTTGGTTTTTGGATTTCTTAAAGTAATTTCATTATTTTAGCAGAATTGCCTTTTAGTAAAATCAAAATTTCAAAAGGTTTGATTTTTGATTAAAGAAGATTAAGAAGATTATAATGTATTCAATTATAGATATAGAAAGCAATGGTGCAGGTTTTAGAAAAGAATGCATTATAGATATCGCCATTTTCAAATATGACGGTCACAAAATTGTAGACCAGTTTATTTCGCTCGTTAATCCGGAAAGCGAGATTACGCCTTTTGTTCAGAAATTGACAAATATAAGCCCTAAAATGGTAAAAACTGCTCCCAAATTTCACGAATTGGCAAAAAGAGTAGTGGAAATCACAGAAGGTACAACTTTGGTAGGTCACAATATCGATTTCGATTACAGAATGCTCCGTCAATCGTTTCAAAGGCTTGGTTATGATTTTAAAATCAATACTTTAGATACAATTCCTTTAGCGAAAAAACTGATTCCGGATGAGGTTAGCTATTCTTTGGGAAAATTGGTTAAATCATTAGGAATTCCTTTGGTGAATGCGCATCGTGCAGAAGGTGATGCAAGAGCGACTTTAGAGTTGTTTAGATTATTGCTTTCAAAAGATACGAGTAACGAGATTATTCAGGAGCAGCACGAGGAAACGAATGCTAAGACTTACATTAATAAAATCAAGCAGTTAACTCAGGATTTGCCAAGCGAAAAAGGATTTGTTTATTTCCAAAATGAGGCAGGGAAAATTATTTTTTCAGATTACGTTCAGGATATTAATAAGTTTTCTAAAAAGCTTTTTAATTCTAAGTCAAAAAAATGGGAAAATATTCAGACTGAGGTTGAGCAAATTAATTTTGAACTGACAGGAACTGATATTATTGCCAAGCTGATTTTAAATTCAAAAGGAGTAAAAAAGAGGGAAACATTGCCTTTCGGACTTTATTTTAGAAATGATAAATATTTAGTCGAAAAAAATACTTTAAATAAAACCGAAAAGCCGATTCTTAAATTTAAAGCTTTCACGCAAGGTTCAAAAGCGGTGCAGTTTATCAGTAAAATTGAAGAATTTAAAGATATTAATGTTTTCAAAAAGAAGATCGATTTCAGGAAAAGAAACGAAATTTGGTTGGGAAGCGGCAGAAAACTGGGTGAAAAACTTTTTCTTATTATCGAAAACGGAAAAATTACGTCTTATGGTTTTTACGAATTGTTTACACAGATTCAAACCATGAGTAAAATTGCAAAACTCAAAATAGACTTGCCTTTGCCGGCAAATGACCTCATCAATGATTTGCAATTGGCAATACTTCGTGGCGATTTTGAAACCTTGCCATTACCAAAATAAGAAAGAATTTTACAGGTAAATGTATGTTTATCAATTAATGTTCTCAAAATAAATAGTATTTTTGCAAAAGAATAAAAAAAGCAATGCAAAATTTTAAACAAAATAAAACTGGTAAAAAGGGAGCTGTAAGGTTCTCTAAGGTTTGGAATATTTAAGGAGTTGCCTTGCATAAAAAATAATTATTGCGGCAGACTCTTTTCGAAGAATCTGCCTTTTTTTATGTAAAATTGAAATTATGAATTCAAAAGAATTATTAAAGATTGCCAGCGAATTTGGCACCCCGGTGTATGTTTACGATGCAGAATCGATTAAAATCCAATACGAAAAACTTACATCTTCTTTTTTAAAACACACAAAGTTCTTCTATGCTGCAAAGGCATTGACCAACATTAATATTTTAAAATATGTAAAGAACTTAGGTGCTTCTTTGGATTGTGTTTCAATTAATGAAGTTAAATTAGGTCTAAAAGCAGGATTTCCGAAAGAGAAAATCTTGTTCACTCCAAACTGTGTTGATTTGGCTGAAATAGAGGAAGCAATGACACACGGAGTTCATATCAATATCGATAACATCTCTATTCTTGAGCAATTCGGTAACAAATACGGAAACACCTATCCAATTTTGGTAAGAATCAATCCTCACATTTTTGCAGGAGGAAACTACAAAATTTCTACAGGTCATATCGATTCTAAATTCGGAATTTCTATTCATCAGGTTCGTCATATCGAAAGAGTGATGAAATCTACCAATTTGAATGTAGAAGGTCTTCACATGCACACCGGAAGCGAAATCAAAGATCCGGATGTTTTCCTTCAGGCTCTTGATATTATGCTTGAGTTGTCTGAGCATTTCCCGAATCTGAAATATCTGGATATGGGAAGTGGTTTCAAAATTCCTTACCAAGACAGCGAAGAAGAAACCGATGTGAAAACTTTAGGTAAAAAAGTTGAAAAAGTAATCGCAGAATTTTCGAAATCTACTGGTAAGAAATTCGAACTGTGGTTTGAGCCGGGGAAATTTTTAGTTGGAAAAAGCGGTTATTTATTGGTAAAAGCTAATGTGATTAAACAAACAACGGCAACGGTTTTTGTGGGAGTAAATTCTGGATTCAATCACTTGATTCGTCCGATGTTCTACGATTCTTACCATCAGATTGAAAATTTATCTAATCCGAAAGGTGCAGAAAGAATTTATACTGTTGTAGGAAATATTTGTGAAACCGATACTTTTGCCTGGGACAGAAAATTGAACGAAGTAAGAGAAGGCGATGTCTTGGCATTCCACAATGCAGGAGCTTATGGTTTTGAAATGAGTTCAAATTTTAATTCAAGATTAAAACCTGCGGAAGTTCTTTTCTTAGACGGAAAGGCTCATTTGATCAGAAAAAGAGATGAATTTGAAGACCTTTTGAGAAATCAGATTGAAATCATTTAAAAATAATAGAGCTCCACAAGAAATTGTGGAGTTTTTTATTTGAAATAAAAGTATGATTTACATGTTTTTAGGAAGTCATTTTATGATAAGAAAATTCTAATAAAAAACTTAATATTCTGGCGGAACTTCTTCTTTTTTTGGCATAATTTTACGTGCTATTTTACTAAAAATATATTTATGAAAACACTGGCATTATTTATAGGGCTTTTTGCTGCAAATTTTGCATTTGCTCAGGATCTTGAAGACAGAGATGATTCTTTTATTGTAGAAAACAATAAAAATTTATTAAAAATAGATATCAAAGAACCTTTTATGCAAATTGCAGTGAAAGGGTGTAACGATTTTCAGGCGGCGAGCTTTGGAGGAGGAGCTGCAGCTTACAAGGATATTCTCAGAAAATATATGTATACTTATTTGAATTCAGATTTCTATACTTTGACAGGTGATTTTACTTTTACATTAACCATTGATGCGGCGGGAAGAGTAATTGATGTAACCGGAGATCCTAAAGTTTTGAATAGTGATGTTTTCTTTGATGATATGCAATATGTTGTAAGAAGAATTAAAAAAGACTGGAAACCTGCAATGTGTAACGGGCAACCCGTAAAATCTGAAATGAAACTGAAGATGAGTTTCTCATCATTATCTGCAGATATGTAAATTATGAAAAAATATTTTTTTGTACTTATTTTATTAATAGGATTTAAAAGCTTCGCCCAAGAATCTAAAGTTGAAACTGAAAAGTTTACGATAACAGAAAAAGCTGAATTTCCGGGAGGTGATGAGGCTTTTACCAAAGAGTTTTTAAAAATGATTTATGGCTATATCGATTTGAGGAAATATGCTGTGAACGGACAGTTTACTTTTCTTTTCGATATCAATACAGAAGGAAAGGTCGATAATCTTAAGGTTTTACCTAAAGTAAAAAACAGTGAATTGTTTATCGATGATATGGATTTCGCCATTAAAAGAGTAAAGAAAAAATGGAAACCTGCAATGAAGGACGGAAAACCAATCGTTTCGAAAAAAGTAATTAAAATAAACTTTACCTCAGATCATTTTGATCATGGAGATTAATTCTTTTTACATTAATAAAAATATTTATTTTAGCTGTTATAATCTTATGATGGCTTTTTTTAGATATGAATTTTAAAATACTTTCTTTTATACTGATCTTTTTTTTAGTTTATTTCAATTCACAAGTTTTACCGCAATATCCTAGAGGTCAAGATTTTTATGAAGGTGGTTCTTATGGGCTACTTGTGGATATGATTAAAGTCACTCGTGAAAATAAAATAAAAAAATGTGCTAATAATGATGAAATTTATTATCCATCAGTTTTAGTTTATCCTGATGCAACAATCAATTTTGTAAAAGATTTTGATTCCATAAATATCCAAAAGAATAAATGTGCCTATGATTTTGCTATAAAAATACTTCCAAAGTTGAAAAAGTGGAATCCTGCTATAGTTGATTCTGTTAAAATGAAGGCAATTGCAAAATTTCCAGTAGCTCCATTTGTTCTTTATCACTCAAAGCTTAATCCTAAAGAAAATGTTTTCACTCCTCCAATATATAGTAATGGACATGATGAGTTACTCAAAAAAGTAAGTATCGTACTGACAAAGGATGTCTTAAGCAATACCACGGACTACAGTCTTATTGCATTTGTTATTAATGAAAAAGGAAAGATAATAAATACCTACCTTACTTCTGATGGAATAAGCCGTTTTTATTCAGAGAAATTAAGTATTCAATTATCCAACCTTTCCGGAGATTGGGCTCCTGCGACTTTCAATAGTGCGCCTACAACTTGGTTCTATTTAGTAGCATTAAAACCTTCAAAAAAAATATTTAGAAATTATAATAATGATTTTCTTTTCAGAAGTAAGTTTGGCTATTAATTTTTAGTAAAACATATCAATAATTGAAATAGTCGTTGTATTTTGCAACGGCTTTTTTTAATATTTTTTATTATGAAACTTAAAATTTTTATTCTCGCTCTATCAATCTTTTTTAGTGGTATAAATGCACAGGTTTTATACAGTCATCCAAAAGGTCAGGATTTTTATGAAGGAGGAAGGCAGGGCTTCAATAATGATATTAGGGAAGCTATTGTAAAGAATAACATGAAACCTTGCGACAAAACTGAAGCGTTATTTATGAGGTTTATTATTTATCCGGATAATAAAGTGAAATATGTTGCAGATACTGATACAATTGCTGTTGAAAACAATAAATGCATGAAGAATAAGGTGTTGGAAGTAATGAAACATGTGAAAAATTGGAAACCGGCAGAAATAAACGGAAATAAAACACCAGCAATGTTCTGTAATCTTTTTACAGATGATTTCTTATTTGATAAAGGATTTAGTGAAGAGGAATTCTCAAAACCTATTTATATGTACAAAGATAAAGAAAGTGATATTAAGAAGTTTAGAGAAAATTTTGCAAAATGTTTTGATTCTAATGGGTATAAATCTAATATAGATTATTCTTTCACCCTTAATTTTGATGTAGATACAAGCGGAGAAGCTGGCTTTTTTTATATTGATAATCAGTCTAATTTAGAAAAATTCAATAAGATGGTTGTAGATTGTGCATCAAACACAAGTAAATCTTATTGGAAGCCTGGTTACTATAAAGGGGTACCTATTAAACAGGCTTTCAAAATGCCAATAAGATTTAATGCCAATTAATTTTATTGGCATTTTCAAAAAGTCTTTTTAATCCTAAATCATTTGTCTGACAATCTGTCATAAGATTTTGTATCTTTGCAAATTCAATAAGTTCAAAGTTTAATGTTTTGAATTCAAAGTTGTATGCTGTGAACCTTAAAATATTAAGCTTTACGCCTTAAAAAAGACTATCGTGCAGGAAAAATATATAGACGAAACCAAACAGGGAGAAGCTTTTGCAATTGCAGAAAAAGATGGAAATTCTAAGAAATTATTCTTAGAAAGCTATGGTTGTCAGATGAATTTCTCTGATTCTGAAATTGTTGCATCAATTCTTAATGAGCAAGGTTACAATACCACGCTTAAAGTGGAAGAAGCTGATTTAATTCTTCTTAATACCTGTTCTATTCGTGAAAAAGCAGAGCAAACGGTAAGAATGCGTCTTGCTCAGTTTAAAAACCTAAAAAAAGAACGACCAAACATGACGGTTGGTGTTTTGGGTTGTATGGCTGAAAGGCTTAAAACCAAATTTTTAGAGGAAGAACAGCTTGTCGATTTGGTTGTTGGTCCTGATGCATACAGAGATTTACCCAATCTTTTAAAAGAAACTGAGGACGGTAGAGATGCCATCAATGTTATCCTTTCAAAAGAAGAAACATACGCAGACATTAATCCTGTTCGTCTAGGCGGAAATGGAGTTACAGCTTTTGTGACTATTACAAGAGGTTGCGATAATATGTGTACTTTTTGTGTAGTTCCTTTTACCAGAGGTCGCGAAAGAAGTCGTGATCCGCATTCGATTATTGAAGAATGTAAAAGCTTGTGGGATAATGGCTACAAAGAAATCACTTTGCTTGGGCAGAATGTAGACTCTTATCTTTGGTATGGAGGCGGTCCGAAAAAAGATTTTGCAAAAGCATCAGAAATGCAAAAATTAACGGCGGTTAATTTTGCTCAGCTTCTGGATATGGTTGCAGTTGCGGTTCCGAAAATGAGAATCAGATTCTCTACTTCCAATCCTCACGAAATGACGGAAGAGGTTTTCAAAGTGATTGCTAAGCACGATAATGTTTGTAAATATGTTCATTTACCGGTACAAAGTGGGAGCGATAGAATTCTGCAATTGATGAATCGTCAACATACACGTCAGGAATATTTAGATTTAATAAAAAAAGGAAAAGAAATTGTTCCGGATATTTCGTTTTCACAAGATATGATTATCGGTTTTTGTACCGAGACCGAAGAAGATCATCAATTAACGATGAGCTTAATGCGTGAAGTAGAATACGATTACGGTTATATGTTCTCTTATTCCGAAAGACCGGGAACTCCGGCTCACAAGAAGATGGAAGATGATATTCCTGCAGATGTGAAGCAAAGACGTCTTGCAGAAGTAATTGCTTTGCAGGGTGAGCTTTCAAGAAAAAGAATGAAAGGTTATGTTGGAAGAGTTCACGAAGTTTTAATTGAAGGAATTTCTAAAAAGAACAAAAACCAATGGAAAGGTAGAAATTCTCAAAATGCCGTTTGTGTTTTTGATATGCAGGAAGGTCAAAAAATGGGTGACATTGTGAACGTTTTTGTATTTGACAACACGCAAGGCACACTTTTAGGGGAAACCGTTAAATAAATTTCAAACATTGATAAAAATTATAAATCTTTTTGCCGTTTTTTTCTTTGTTCTGATGTCTTGTCAGGGTGAAAAAAATATGGATAAATACAAATCAGTAGGAGATATTGATTTTGATCCTCAAAAAGATGATATAAATTTTAAAATATGTGATAAAAATGCTTCTTCTAGCTTTCAATATTATAATGACTCTAAAGGGTTTCAATATAAAGGTGAAAAACTCGCAATAGAAGAAAAATTGAAATCGTTGAAAATTCAGGGAAATGAAAATTCAAATGGATATATAACGGTTAGATTTTTAGTTAATTGTGAAGGAAAAGCAGGGCTGTTCAGAATTCAGGCAATGAATTTTGATTACAAAGAAGTAACTGTTGATAAAAATTTAGAAGCACAGCTTTTAGATTTTACAAAATCCTTGAATGGATGGATTGTGAAAGAGATCAATAATAAAAAGATTGATTACTATCAATATATAACGTATAAAATTGAGTATGGAAAAGTTTCAGAAATACTGCCTTAGTTTTATACTCGTCATTCTTTATACCAATGTTACGGCTCAGGTAAACTGTAACGTATTTGAAGACGAAAACTGTAAAAAAGCTTGTGGAATTTCTAATAAAGCCGCAGAATATCAGGGTTTTAATTTTTCACAACAAAGTTTTGATAAAGCCATTGAGCTTTGTCCGGGTTTTGATTATGCCTATAGCGAAAAATCTGTTCCTTATCTAAAAAGAGGAGATTTTGTAACTTGGAAAAAGCTTATTGATAAGGCTGTAGAACTAGATCCGAAAAAAAATCTAGGCTACAGAGGCTGGTGCAAATATCAGTTTCTTAGAGATTATAAAGGAGCAATCGCAGATATTGAAGCTTTAGAAAAAATCTATCCTACAGGTTATTTGGGATATTCTGCTAATGGAGATTACGAACTACACATTGCAAAAGCGATCTGTTATTCGGCTTTAGGAAAAAAAGAAAAAGCAATCTCAATTATTGAAAACCAATTGGCCAAAAAAGACCATAATGTTGGTTTTTACGATCATTATCAATTGGGAGTTACCTATTTTGAACTTGGGAAATATGATAAAGCCTTAGAAAATTTCGAAAAGCAAAGTAAAGTTTACGAATTTGCAGAAAATATATATTTTAAAAGTAAAATTTCAAAAATTAGAAATAAAGATTATTTAGATTTAAAAAATTTAGCATTAACAATGTACGATGATGGCAAAGCAATGAAAGACAGCTACACCCATCACTATAACAAAGTTTACAGAGCTCAGATTGAAGAGCTGTAAAAAATTAAATTTAAAATCTAAAAAAATGAACGAGCTTCAAAATATAAAAAACCGCTTCGGAATTATCGGAAATTTTCCGGCTTTAAACCGAGCATTAGAAAAATCTATTCAGGTAGCACCCACCGATATTTCCGTTTTGGTAGTCGGAGAAAGTGGTGTTGGGAAAGAATTTATCCCAAAAATCATTCATTCAGAATCTAAAAGAAAACATCAACCTTATATTGTCGTTAACTGTGGTGCAATTCCCGAAGGAACCATCGATTCCGAACTTTTCGGGCACGAAAAAGGAGCTTTTACAGGAGCAACTGCAACTAGAAAAGGATATTTTGAAGTGGCAGATGGCGGAACGATTTTCCTTGATGAAGTTGGTGAATTGCCTTTGCAGACGCAGGTTCGTCTGTTAAGAGTTTTGGAAAGCGGCGAATTTATGAAGGTAGGTTCTTCACAGGTACAGAAAACCAATGTAAGAATCGTTGCTGCTACGAATGTGAATATGATGAAAGCAATTCAGGACGGAAGATTCCGTGAAGATTTGTTTTATCGTCTCAATACGGTGCAGATTGATATGCCTGCTTTGAGAGAAAGAAAAGGCGATATTCATTTGCTTTTCAGAAAATTTGCCATCGATTTTGCCGAAAAATACAGAATGCCGGAACTTGAATTAGACCCAAGTGCGGTACATTACATCGAAAATTATACTTTTCCGGGGAATGTGCGTCAACTAAGAAATTTGGTTGAGCAAATGACCGTTGTAGAGCGTGATAGAAATATTTCGGTTGCAAAACTGGCAGAATATATTCCGATGGATGCTCATTTGCCAATGGTTGTGAACCAGCCAAGCGGACAAAAACAGACCGATTTTGGCAACGAGAGAGAAATTATGTATAAAATTCTCTTCGATATGAGGAATGATATTAATGATTTAAAATCCTTAACTTCGGAACTCATTAAGAATCGGGGAACTGCAGATTTGAGTAATCAGGAGAAAAATTTGATAAGCAGAATTTATACGCCTGAACCTCAGCAAACTGCAAATGCCAATTCATTGCTGTATTTTGAAAATAACAACAGTAATCAGAGTGTTCAAAACCCTACAATTATTTCAAATTCTGATGATACTTACGAAGATTTTGAAGACATTGAAGTGGAAGAAAACAGACCGGAATCTCTATCTCTTCAGAATAATGAAAAAGATTTGATCGTGAAAGCTTTAGAAAAGCACAACGGAAGAAGAAACAGAGCGGCAGATGAGTTGGGTATTTCTCAGAGAACTTTATACAGGAAAATAAAACAATATAACTTAGAAGAATAAACAACACCTAAAATCATGAATGTAAATTTAACACCGAAACCAATCAATTTTAAATTTGGCGAGTACATTAACAAAGGCCTTGAACTTTTAAAGAAAGACTTTGGAGGAGTTTTCGTAGGCTTTTTAGTCACTTTCTTAATGACAATTATTCCGCTTTGCGGTCTTTTGGCAGTTGGTAATTACTATAAATATCTTAGAAAACTTTCTAAAAATCAGCCAGCAAGTGCAGGTGAGATTTTTGATTTTAAAGATTTTATGCCATATTTAATTCTCCAATTAATTATTTTTGGTGGGATGATTGTTCTTTACATTCCGATGATTTTTATTTTAGTAATAGGAGGTGCTGCATCTTATGGTAGTGACGAGCCAAGCGTAATGGGGCCTATTTTAATGTTCCCATATATGTTTATAATGTTTGTTGTAATTCTATATTTTGCTTTGAAGGGATGTTATATTCCTGCCTTAATTACTTTTAAAGGAGTTACAGACATTAAAACGGCTTGGAATATTTCAAAAGTAATGACTAAAGGAAATCTTTTAAATATTTTCTTGTTCTCTTTTGTAATCTGTATTTTATCTCAGATTGGTGCCATAGCTTGCGGAATCGGGATTTTCCTAACATTGCCATTTATGTACACTGCAAATTATTTTGCATTTGACGATGCCATTCAACAAATTGAATACGACGAAATTACCGAAATCGGTATTACAGAAAAATATTAAAATTATTTAAAAAATGAATCAGTTGAAAAATCTTTTCCTTTTAATCATATCTGTAGGATTTTTAAACTCTTGCTATTCTTTTACAGGATCATCTCTTACGGATGAAAAGACTGTACAGATCAATGAGTTTCCCAACAATGCGGCGTTAGTAAACCCTACTTTGGCGCAGCAGTTTTCTACAGATATTCAAAACAGATTTTTGCAGCGTACCACTCTGAAAGGAACAAAACAAAATCCGGATATTTTGATTGAAGGTGAAATTACAGATTATTCAATTTCTCCAACCACGATCAGCTCTACAACACAGCAGACAAGCGCAGGTGGAACGATTCAGGAATCTCAGAATAAATTGACAATTACGGTGAAAGTTCGTTACGAAAACAAGCTGCACCCAGAATTGAGTTTTGATAAGAATTTCTCTGATGAAGCAGTATTCAACAGTAATCTTTCTCAAAGTCAGATAGAAACTTCTCAGGTAAAGCTTGTTACGGATAGAATTATCAACAAAATATTTAACGACATTGTAGCGAACTGGTAATATGATGAATACTAGAGTTTTAGAATTATTAAAAAATCCGAAAAACATACAGTCAGAAGATCTGCATCTTTTGAAAGAAGAAATTAATTCTTTCCCTTATATTCAAAACATACGAGCTTTGCATTTGTATGGTGTTCATCTTTTTGACAAAGAAAATTATCAGAAAGAATTGTCAGTAACCGCTGCGTATACTACAGATAAGAAAATTCTGTATCAGTTGATTAACGGAAAAATTCAACAGAGAAAAACTGAAACTTTAGAAAAAGAACCCCAGGTTACTGCTGATAAACCTCAGAATACCAAAGAACCTTTTTGGTGGGTAAAAGAGAAAAAAACGTTCCCGAAACACGATTATAAAACAGCTTCAGAAAATTTGGCAACTCCAAAAGCTGAAATCAAGCATGTGGTTGTTAACGGTGAGCGTAACAGAATTTTATTTGAAGGTGAAGAAAATTATCTTGAAGAAAAAAATGCAGATACCATCGATTTGGAATCTACATTGGAATCTGGAGTAATTGTTACCCAAAAATCTTCTTTCCCGATTAAACGTACTGTTGAAGCAGAAAAAACTACAGAAGATAATCCTCCGGTAGAAGTTTCTAATGAAAATATTCATGAAAATGTAATTAATTCTGAAAATAATTCAGAAACTGAAGTTAACATTATTGAAGCAGAATTTGCAAAACCTGAAACAGAAACTTCTAAAGAAGAATCTGTTGAAAATGAAAATTCAACAGAAAATATTGATACAGAAAATGTATTAGAAGCTGCAAAATCTGAAGTAGTTATCAGTGAAGACGCAATTGATTCTGAAAAAATTGTAGAAAAAGTCAATGATGAATCTGAAGTGAGCTTCCTTGAAGTAGAATCTTTTGAACCTGAAGCAGAAGTTCAGGCAGAAGAATCTATTGATAGTGGGAATGTAGAGGGAAGTATTGATACAGAGAATGTTTTAGAAGCTGCAAAATCGGAAGTGATTATCAGTGAAGATTCAATTGATTCTGAAAAAGTTGCAGAAAAAATCAATGATGAATCTGAAGTAAGCTTCCTTGAAGTAGAATCTTTCGAACCTGAAGCTGAAGTTCAGACAGAAGAATCTATTGATAGTGAGAATTTAGAGAAACATAATGAAAATGAAGAGGTTGTTGAAGCTTTAAATCCGAAAGTGATTATCAATGAAGATGAAATTGATTCTAAAGATGTTTCAGAAAAAATCAATGATGAATCGGAATTAAGTTTTCACGGAACAGACGCTTTCTTACCGGAAGTTAAAATTGAAGCTCCCATTTCAGAGCAAATAAATCCCGCAGAGACTCCAAAATCTACTATCAATAAGCATGAAGACGAAATGCGACGTCTGATTGAAGAAGTTGAGAAAAAGATGAAAGCTGCTCAGAAAAAAGAATCTGAAGCAAAAGCAAACGAGCCGGAAGAGGAAAGCGGAAGAGAAATAAGTTTTGCTGAAACCCAGGATTTTGTTGTTTCAAATGAAATTGAAGCTGAGGAAAAGACAGAAGCTGCTCATGAAGAAGTTTCAGAAGAAAAAAATGAAACTCCTGTTTTAGAAGAGGTAAAAGAAGAAAATTCGGGCTGGAAACCGATGAGTATTGAATCTCATACCCCCGATTCATTCAGCAAAAAAATAGAAATAGAAACTGTACAGGAAGAAAAGCCTGAAGAAGTAAAAGAAGTTTTGGAAGAGATTATTTTAGAAGAAGAAAAATTAGAAACTGTTGCAGAAAACATTTCTGAGGAAGTTGTAAATGAAGTTGAAAATCCAGAACCCGAAATTGCTGATTCTGCTGAAAAAGAAGAAGTTCGTGTAATGAATGTTTCTTTCTTTGGAGCAGATATTTCTAGTTTGGCAATCAAAAAAGAGGAAGAAAAACAACAGGATTTTCCACAAGAAAAAGTTGAAGAATTACCTTTACAAGAAGAAAAGCAAACTCTTTTAGACAGTAATGTTCCTGGTTTTATCAATACTTGGCAAAGTTGGCTGAAAATTGACAGAACGGAAGAAATTGAAAAAGTAAAAACAGAGATTAAAAACAAAGCGATTGAATCTTTTATAGAAAACAATCCTAAAATCAGTCAGTTAAAAGATGAGGTAAATTTCGTTGTAAAAGAAAAAACAGACGATATTTCTCACTTGATGACCGAGACTCTGGCTAATTTGTATATTGAGCAGAAATTGTACACTAAGGCAATCAATGCATTCCATACTTTAGCCAATAAACATCCTGAACGAAAAGAATATTTCGAAAACAGAATTCAGGAAGTAAAGGATAACAGAGGAAAAAACTAAAATTTATTCTCTATTCGGATTGAAAAATAAAAATCAAAGCTCATGTGTTTGCATGAGCTTTGATCTTTTAATAATTGTAAGAATATTGGTCTTCCTTATTTTCAATAGTATGATTCGTAATTTTTACGCTATGTTTACTATTATCTGGGACAGTATGATAATAAAGAATTGCAGAATTTCTGCTTCCTGTTTTTATGGCAAATCTATCCTTGAAGTTAACTGCTTTTGTTTTTGAAAGTTTCCAGTCTTCAGATTTGTTGGACGGGACAAGGCTGTCAATTACCGAATTTTTACCGTAATTTATATACTCGCTGTATAATGAGCTTTTTGCTTCTTCCGGTGTATCTTCTTTAAAATAGGCATCTTTAATAATATAAACATCAGATAGCATTAATTTTTTTCCCAAAGCATTAATCATTTTTTTTGAAAACGGGCTTTTTGATGCAATACTGTTTTTAATTTCCTGTTTGGTTACCCAAATGCTGTCATTGGTATTTTCTTCATCTTTAGAAGCAAGATAATAGCTGATAGAATGAGGAATATTCATCTCAGTTTCTTCATTCACTTTTTGTAATAAAAATTTGTCACCTTCTCTTTTTAAAACGGCATAATTGTCTTCACTATAATTATCGTTTTCAAAAGACATAATCACACTGTTTTTATTGTCTATAGAATCAAGCTGTTTGGTTAATAATACAGCTTTGTTTTCTATTTCTGCAGCATATCTTCTTTCTGATTGATATTGTGAAATTTTTTCATAACCAGTGTAACCCAAAACTCCCAAAATCAGAATAATCGGAAGAGCAAAAGCTCCAATATGAACTCTTGATGGGTATTTATAAAGAAGCTGATGTTGCAAATTATTAATCAGATGATAAGATTTTCCGTCTTTTCTTAAAATCCACTCTTGCCCAATTGGGAAAACCGGAATAAAATAAAGATGCACATATTTCTGAATAAGCTGTATCTCCGCATTTTTCATCTCAGGATTATTTTCCAATCCCAGTTCTTTTGGCGATAACCTCTTAATGACAAAGTTGTTGTGTCCGAAAACAATACTCATGGTTCAATATTATTAGTGTCGCAATATAAAAATTTTTAGCTATGTTTATAAAAAAAATAACCTTATGAAATTCAAAACTACTATTCAGTTACTAATTTTAGCAATAACGATGATTTCCTGTCATAAAGCTTCGGTTGCGGTTGATGTAAGCTATGACCCCGCAACACAGAAAGGAACATTGCTGGTTGATGATAAATTTAAGTTTAAACTTTCTGAAGATTCTACAAGTACCTCAATTACTATCACAGAAGGAGGTCATACTTTTAAACTTAATAACGGAAAAGAATTTAAACAGGTAATATCAAGTAAAGGAGGAATTTTAAATCTTAATAATGAAGATTTTGTGGTAATGAGCCAACCTTATGGTTCAGATACCGAGTTTTCTTCAAATTATAATGCCAATTTAGATTTCACAGCAGGGCATCATTTTGTAGTGATAGACAGTATGATTTATTATTCTAAAACAGATTCTTTAGAAAATATTTCAGACGCAAAACTTAAAAAAGCGCTTGATATGAATAAAAGATTAGGAGATAGAGGAAATTTTATGAAGTATTATAAACAAGTTAAGTTTATCGAAAAAGACTGGGATTTTGGTCTTAATCAGGATTTCCCGGAAACGGTACAAACAAGATCTTCAGAAAGCGTTACTGTATCTGGAAATCTTACCTATAAAACAAAAGTTATTCCCGCAACTTTATTCAAATTATATGCGGTAATGAGCCCACAGTATTTTGTTATCAGAAACATAAAAGATGTGATGGAAAGTAAAGAAGATTTAAAAGAAGACATCAAAAAAAGCAATAAACAAATGGAATTTGATAAGTAATCTACTGCGAAAATTCTTTTTTTAATCCAAAATAAAATATAAATCAAAGCTCATGAAAATGGGCTTTTGTTCTTCGTTGTCAATTCCGTATCTTTGCAAACTAAATTTTTAATATGTCTAAATCATTAATTCCAAAATTAGAAGCGATAAAGCAGAGATATAATGAGGTTGCCGATCTTATTATTCAACCTGATGTCATTTCAGACCAGAAAAGATATTCTTCTTTAAACAAAGAATATAGTGATTTGGGGAAAATTGTAAGAGTTTACGATCTATATAAAGGAGCTTTAGATACCATCGAAGAATCTGATGAAATCATTGCAGATGGTTCAGATAAAGATTTTGTAGAATTGGCAAAAATCGAAAAAAACGAAGCTTTAGAGAAAATCCCGGGATTTGAAGAAGAGCTTAAGGTTCTTTTGATTCCTAAAGATCCTGCAGACGATAAAAACGTTATTGTTGAGCTTCGTGCCGGAACCGGTGGAGATGAAGCTGCAATTTTCGTGGAAGATGTCTACAGAATGTACACCATGTATTTTAAGACGAAAGGCTGGAGACACGAAGTAACCGATTCAAATGAAGCTGCGAAAGGCTACAAAGAATTGATTATGAAAGTGGAAGGCGAGGGTGTTTACGGAATTATGAAGTTCGAATCTGGAGTTCACCGTGTACAACGTGTTCCTGAAACCGAATCTCAGGGAAGAGTTCACACTTCGGCAATCACTATTGCGGTTTTACCGGAAGCTGAAGAAGTAGATTTTGAACTAAATCCTGCAGATATCGAAATGCAGACTTCGCGTTCAGGTGGAGCAGGAGGTCAGAACGTAAACAAGGTTGAAACAAAAGTACAGTTAACGCACAAACCTTCAGGAATGGTGGTTGTTTGTCAGCAGGCTCGTTCGCAGTTGGCTAACCGTGAATTGGCAATGGAAATGTTGAGAACAAAACTTTACGACATTGAGTTGCAAAAAGTACAGGGTGACATTGCAGCACAACGTAAATCTATGGTTTCTACAGGTGACCGTTCTGCAAAAATTAAAACTTACAATTATCCGCAAGGAAGAGTTACCGATCACAGAATCAACAAATCAATGTACAATCTTGATGCGTACATGAATGGGGACATTGCTGAAATGATAGACTCTGTAATCATGGCTGAAAACGCCGAAAAAATGAAAGGAGAAGAAGATAATTATTAAATTTCTTCTTAACAAATACAAAGCTTCTGAGTCATCGGAAGCTTTTTTTGTTTGGAAATCTCTAAAAAGTCCCAAAGGGACGACCTATTAAAGGATAGGATGAAATCCTATCAACATTTTAAATCTAACCAGACTTGTTTAAGTAAAAACGAAATCTAATACGCTCTCGAATACGATTTTTTCTCTTCCAAATACTCAGTTTTATCCCCGTATCCGGTTTTAAAAAGTGTTTTTACGGTAACCCTGTTCTTATCACCTGTTGCACTTGGTAAATAGGTGACAAAATGTAAATGCGGACCGCTGCTCCAACCCGTATTTCCGCTTAGTCCAATTACTTGACCTTTCGTTACGGTATCACCAATATTTACTTTTGCTCCGTTTTGCTGTAAATGATAATACTGTGCAATCGTTCCATCCGAATGCAAAATAGAAACGTAATTTCCATAAGGAGCACAGTTTCTGGTTGGGCAACCCTGATTATTTTTTTGTACAACATCAATAACCAAACCTTCTCTTGATGATAAAATTTCAGTTCCTTCCGGCATGATGAAATCTAAAGAATTTTCGTTCTGATGAGAAAACGTTCCATTATATCCTTGATGTATCCAAAAAGCTTTTCCTTTGGCAAATGGTAAATCGTAGACGTAGTTTTTGTCGTAATTTTTTATGGTGATGTCTCCAATATAGCTATAATAACCAGGCATTTTTTTTACACCCCAAGCTTTTTGGTTGTCATTCACCACAAAATAGGCTATTCTCATTTTTGTGGTTTTTGCAGGAATTACTTGTGTCGTTTTAAAAAGCTCAGGCTTTTTCATATTATTTACTTCAGGTTGACCTCTAAAAACCAAAGAGACAGGATAAATTTCGAGATTGTCTGCATAGTAGGTAATAGAGTCGCCGTTTCTTTCCGGATACATTTTTATGTTTTTCTGAGCCATTACAGCTACAGCCTGAATAATAAGAATAAATGCAAAAATATTTTTCATACGTGCTTGTTTTGAAATAAATCCATTACAAGTATAGACCATTTTCATTGATTTTAAAAGCTTATTTTAATGAAAAGTATTATTTTTACTTCTGAAAAATTAATAAGGGCATTCATCTTTCGTTAATAGATTTTGATGAGTTTCCGACTGAAAAATATGTCAATGAATTCTATCGTAATCAATGTTGGGAACAGCAATATCAGATTTGGTCTTTTTGATGATGACAACTGTGATATTTCATGGATAATCAATACAAAGCCTTACCGTACCGCAGACGAATTGCATGGTCAGATGTTGATTTTATACCAAACCTATAAAATTGATCCTAAAGATATTAAGAAAGTAATTATAGGTTCGGTAGTACCGCAATTAACGAGAGAAATAACTTCTGCGATCAGAAAAATTCACGGGATTGCTCCTGTAATGGTTGATAGAACAACACCTTCTGAAGTTGTTGCAAAATCTAAACAGATGGGAACCGATATTTATGCGAATCTGGTTGCAGCCCACAATATGTATCCCGGAAGAAAAAAAATAGTTTTAGATTTCGGTACGGCGCTTACTGCAAGCTGTGTTGCTGAAGATGGTGAAACTTTAGGGGTAATTATCGCTCCCGGAATTGTAACTTCTTTAAATTCTCTCATCAGTCAGACCGCTCAGCTTCCCGAAATTGAACTGGTAAAGCCAAAATCTGTTTTAGGTTTAGATACGATTACCTGTATGCAAAGCGGAATGGTTTACGGTTTTCTCGGAATGGTAGAAGGTTTTATCGACAGAATAAACAACGAAGTGAATGATGAGTGCTTTGTCATCGCAACTGGTGGAGTTTCTCATGTTTACAAGCCTCTAACAGAGAAAATTCATATCGCAGACCGACTTCACACCTTGAAAGGACTTTATTTCCTTGGAAAAGATTTATAAATGAGCTTGAGGCTAAGGTTTAGAGCAAGAATTTATCAACCTCAATCTTAGCCTCAACCTTAACCTATCTCTTAGATTTAAAAAACTCTTTTACAATCGTAGAGCATTCGTTTTCCATAACTCCTGAAACAATTTCTGTCTTGGGATGAAGGCTTAAATTTTTATTGATAAAACCACGCTGTTCGTCTCTTGCACCAATTACCACTTTTGAAATCTGTGACCAGGAAAGTGCTCCGGAACACATTACACAAGGTTCTAAAGTCACATACAAAGTACAGTTGATCAAATATTTTCCGCCCAAATAATTGGCTGCTGAAGTGATTGCTTGCATTTCGGCATGTGCTGTTACATCGTTTAATGTTTCGGTAAGATTATGAGCTCTTGCAATCACACGATTGTTGGCAACAATGACACATCCAATAGGAACCTCATCTTTTTCTAATGCAATCTGGGCTTCCTGAAAAGCCATTCTCATAAAATATTCGTCTGTAAACATAAAATAAAAGCTTAGTACAAAACTAAGCTTTTCAATATTGGTACGTGGTTTTTTTTAACCGCAAAAGAGACTTTAAATTTTTTGTTTTTTTTTGGAAATTTAAAATCGATAACCGATTCCGCCCATTATTTTCCCTGTAACTTCCTCAAAATAATGTTTATCTCTGTCGCCAAATCTTCTTGCAATACCCCCACTTGCTTCAATAACAAGATTATTTTTCATGACCCATTTTCCTCCGACTCCAAAACCAATACCTACCGTTGTAAAATTATTTTTTCTTACAGAAGAAGTATAGAAATATCCGTTAACATCATCATAATTATAAGAATAAATGTCATTCGTTTCAGTAGTAACTGGTATAAAACCTTCAAGGAAAAATCCCGAAGCATATTTTTTACCAAAATACATTCTGTAAAATGCTGAAAACTGTGTAAACCTGTCATCGTTACGGTCTAAATTGATCATTGCATTAATACCAATACCTTTGTTTTCGGAAATTAATCTTTCGTAAGAAACGTTGGCTAAAGGTACTGCGATCAATAAAATAGGATCGGCGAGGATGTCATTTTTTCTTTGCTTTTCTGTGTTTTTCTGAGCCTGTGCTGCAAAGGTTCCGAGAATTAAAGATAATCCCAGTAGAATTTTATTCATATAGCTTTTTTTGCCAAAGATAAATAATAAAACAACATTTGGTGATAAAATTATATTTTAGTCAAAATTGAGTACTAAAGGCAGTCTGAAGCGGTACCTTACAGGATTTCCGTTGGTGTAGGCCGGGGAAAATTTTTCAGAAACAGAGTACAATGCAATTTCTGCCTGTCGGTTAAAAGTGAAATTATCACCCTCGGCTTTTACATTGCTGATTGTTCCGTCTTTTTCAACAATAAATGCTACGTTGGTTTTTAAATTTCCAGTTTCAGAAAAAACACCATCTCCATAAAAAAGCTGTGCAACTTCTTTTCGTAAAGCATTTATTCCGCCGGGATAATCTGCTGTTCTTTCAATCAACTTTGGAAAATCCTGTTGAGATAACAGAGCTGTTTTGGAATTAATTTTTTTTAAATCTTCAAGGTTTTTTACTTTAAGCAAAGCTGCGATGAGGGCTACATTTTCAATGCTGTCCATTTTTTTCATAAAAAAAAGAAAGTCATTTTTTACAGCAACTTTATGCAAAGGATTTTTTTCGGCATCAAACTTTTTCTTAAACTCGGTATTCAGCATTGTTCTGTGCTGATTATAATAATTTTTCACCATTTTGAATTCCTCGGTTTGTTGGGAAAAACAAAATGTTGAGATGAGTATAAAGAGAAGATATAAAGCTTTCAATACATGATTATTTATGTAAATGTAATCAAAAAGATGCAAAATTCTACTCTTTCAGATAACTGTTTAGCGATTCCTGTAAATGTTTTTTGATGTCTTCAACTAAATTTATAGGTTCAAGAACTCTTACTTCTTTTCCGTACGATAAAATTTCCTGCATAAAATCGTAAGTAGGATGGAGGAAAAACTCAAAATAAATGTCTTCAGGAGTTTCTTTCGTTTCTTTCTGAGATTGGTGTAAAGGGAAACTTCTGATGTATTCTCCTTGGTGTCGGCTGCATTTCAATACAATTTTTTGAGGGTTTTGCTCGGTAAGATTCATCACTCCAAAAGCATTTTTGAAATGTTCTCTAAAGTTGTATTTATATTTTTCCCTGAATTTTTGTGGAGAAACATCCAGATAATTGATCCTGTCTAAACCGAAAGATTTCAACGCTTTATCTTTGGTGTCAATCGCAATCAGATACCATCGGTCTTTAGATTCTTTCAACGCTAAAGGATGAACTTTTCGGGAAGTCATCAGTTTGTTTTTATAATTGTAATGTTCAAACAATACAATTCTTTTGTTTCTAATGGCAAAGAAAAGATCATAAAAATGCTCAACTCCGGTAGGTTTTCTGCTTTCAAAAAAGATAAAATTGGCAAAATCGGGATGATTGTTTAATGCATTACTTACCTGAAAAGATTCGAGTAATTTTTGGTTGTATTCATCGACTTCCATCATTGGGCGACTTTCAATATAATACCGATTGTCACCTTTCTTTTTATTGTGAATAGAAAGATTAAAAAGATCTGAAATCTCACGAATATCCCTTTGCAAAGTACGCATTGAGTAGCTCTTAATTCCCGCATCCTGAAATTCGAAGGAATTCAAAAGATAGTCTTCCATCTGCGAATACGTAGCCGGTGCGCTCTCTAATTTCTTAATAATCAAAGCATATCTCGTAAGGTAAAAATCTTTTTTCATTTCGTATAGTTTTCTAAGACAAATATATGCGGTAAATACGACAAATGGTGTCGTGTTTTATTTTTTCTTGAAAAGTTTTTTTGAACTTGTTTTTTTGATGATGAGTGGTTGTAATTAAAAAAGCTACACGATAGAATCTTTTGGAAGTGGAGGCAACATTTTATGCACTTACTATGAGAGAAAAAAACAGGAAGAAAAACATTCCCTCCTGATTATAAATAATGTAAAGTGTAAAATTATAAGTCGAGCATTCGCCGTCATTGCCAGAAACGAAGCTTTTGTAAATACCTACAAATTTGTATCATAGTTTTAACAAAGTTTATTTGGTTTTTATCATAGAATGCGGCAGCGGGGGGACTGCTAGGTTATTAATTTAAGACTTATGAGCTTTAATTCTCTTTTCTACATATTTTGTAAAAGAATCGCTAATTTTCTTAATTCCAGGGCCTTCACCGGATATATTATCATCAAACTCTCCCAAATATGAACAATAATAATATATCGGTGGATTCTCACCTTCATCATAAAAGAAAAAATCAAACTGTTGACCACCATCTAAAGCTGCAACTACCCAAAAGTCCTTTTCTATTTTAAAATCGTCTTCTTGTAATACAAGATTTACAGATTTTCTCAGCTTCTGATAGAAAAGATAACTAGAAGAGTCTGAAAATTGTGTCACATTATTATTATGACCTCCCAAATATAAAAACTCACGATAAGCATCAGGAAACTTATGATTTGCGAATGCTTCCATTTCTGTAATTTGTTGTTTTGTAATCCCTTCATTTTCTTCTTCACCAACTAATGGATTATTTTTCATAACTTTTAAATATTGTATATCCATAACGATTATTTTTTAACATTTTTTAATATCATTTCTAACTGATCATGCCCCTTAACTCCTTTGATTTTATTACTTTTATCTAAAATATAAGGATGTTGTACTTTTACTTTTGCTTTATACCAATTTCTACGTAAATCTAACTCGCGTTTACAAATAATGCAAGGCTCATAGGTACTCTCAAGAGTTATTTCCACTTTTGCTCCATTCATATCCAATCTTACTAAATCTTCGTCCATCTGTACGAGCATTTTATTCTCACTGTCAAACCATCTGAACCTATTTTCTTCTACATCCCAAAACATTTTCTTGTTGCCAGATTGAGCGGGTGCTGGTGTGCTGTTTTTTATTTTGTTTCCTGGTCCAGAATGTGCAAGATATTCAAAAAAATGCTCTTCTCCATTTTTCAAAACTACTTTTACTTTTAAAGTAGCTATATTAGAATATTCTAATGCACCTTTACGAAGGTTTGCCAAGAATTGTAAACGATGATTAGACAGTTCTGAAACTTCAAAAAAAGTTTTCCAATTTTGCTTTAAACGTCGCTTATTCATTGCTAATCGTCTCCTGTTGTATTCAATTTCAATATTTTTTAATCGCTTCTTTTGAAGTCCTGTAAGTTTCTTTTTAGGCTCTACAACTACTTCTTCTATTTGCTTTTCTCTAATAGGCTCTTCTAGTGGTTCTTTAGGTTTACGAATGTCTTCAAGTTTGCGCTCCAGAGTAGGATTTCTTTCTAAAGCGTTATCAATCCATCTTTCCAACTTAGGTAGAATTTTACCAGCATCTGCAAAAGATTTTACTACTTCTACAATTGAGAAAATAATATCCATTACTATAATAAGGTCTTCACCCATACTATGTGAAATTTTATACCCATTTTGATTTTCAGAGTATCTTACTTCAGCATAATTAACAATTCCTTCACCAATTGCTTTGCTTATAAAGTCAGGATCTTTTATATAATTCTCAGTAAATTCTTCAATAGTTTCTTTTAACTTTAAGTAAGTTATTTCATCTTCTTCGTTCAATTCTTCTGCATGAAAATAGAATTTAAACATTAGTAAAATAATGTCTATAAAACCCGTAATAAACTCTATAATACCATCCCAAATCCCACAAATAAAAGCGAAATAATTTCGCGAAAATTCTTTCGTTACTTCTAATAAAGATTTTATTAATAATAAATTGTTTTTTTGAAGACTGGTAAGTATTCTAAGCGTTTTTAGAAGCATTTTATCAAAAGAAAATATATGTTCTAGTGCATAAAAATAACCTTCTAATTTTTGCAGTAAACCAACAGATGTTGAAATTCTATTTTGTATAAAAACAATTGCTTTTTCAGGATTTTTAAATAAATAATTTTCTGATTTAAGCGAATAATCCCAACTTTCTTCTTCGAATTTTAATGTTCTGAAAGCACTTGATATTCCGTCTAGAAAAGCATCTGTTAGTTCGCCAGAAGTATATTTTTTGTCTCCCACTGAGAATTTTTTTAACGGTCTGTAGGCAATTTCCAGTTTAAATGCTTCTAATAATTTTTCTTTTGTAAAAGTTATATTATTTTTTTCTTTCTGCTCTTGTATTATAATATTGCTCCAGTCTTCTAAAATTGTAGAGTCTGCATTTCTTTTAATAGTTTCATTGTATTCATTTATCATTGCCTGACTCATTTTTATCAGACAGACAGTATTTATATCGATTATATAACCATTAACAGAATTTTGTTCTTCTATGTAGATAATAAAGTCAGTTTCCTCGTCATATTTGCCTTTTGATGAATCAATAGTTTCATCATATCTTGTATAATTTGAAATGAGTTCTGTCCCTTTTGTTGAGTTTTCTACTCTATATCTCCACAAAGGAACTGAGTCAAACGTATATATTATTTTATTGATTAATTTTTTATAAAATAAACTATTTTCTCTAAATGGCGATTTTAAAGAATACTCATTAGATCTGTCTTCAAAAGAATTAATTGAGATATTTTGTAAAGGATTTTTGTTTCCTTCAAAACCTTGGGTTATCTCTTCAAAAGTAAGTATTTTGTATTCGGATAAATCTCCAAATAAGTCATCAAATTTTTCCATTTCCTGCGTTTTTAGTTATTAAACATTTTATTAAATTTCTTTTTCAAACCCATGAGAATATAAGGCAGCACAGAAGCGTGCTGCCAAACACATGTGTTTTATAGTTTAAAAAAGCTTACACTAAAAACTTAGAAAAAGGAGCTTGGTTTTCATATTCTTCTGCAGAAAGCGGTTGTTCAGCTTTATCCAGAATTCTTGGAAGCCCGAAATCTAATTTTGGCAAAGTAACTTTCAGATAAGTGTCTGCATCGGTAGTAAAAGCAAATTTCTTTTCAGGTTCTGCATTTACGTCAGCAAAATCAAAGTTTTTGATCAGTCTTGCATTTACTTTAAAGGTGATTCCGTTTTCTCCGGTAGGATAGGCTTCTACACCTTCAATTTGTGAAAGTTCTTCAGCGATGCGCTTGTAAAGCTTTATTGAAGATTCAGATTCAGGAATGTCATCTATTTCAAATGTATTTCCGAGGCAGTTGTATGTTTTAGGATATACACCTGCATCTTTAAAATCTTGAATCGTTGTAAAAGAAATATCATCCATTTCATTATAACTGATTTCCATCCATTTATCTGCAGACTGACCAATCTGATTATTGTTCAGTTCAAAATTACTTCCGCACATTTCACCTAACTGATCGTCAAATTTTACTCCCGGTTCACAATTGCAAGGCAAAGCTTTTTCTACTCTCAAACCGATAGAATCTGCCTGAAGAATTGTTAGTGAAGTAGGGATTTTTTCTCTCCACGGTTCGCCTTGTTTTTTACCTAATGCAGAACGCATTTCGTCTACAATTGATAAGAATAATGGGTCGTCGATTACAGGAACTTCACCACCGTTCCAGATTTGTCCGGTTGCAAGGAAATGTCTTACAGCTTCTTCAAAGCCTGGTCTTACAGTAACAATTACTCTCGCCATTCCCGACTGCATAAATGCTCTGAAGGTAGGATCGTTATCATCAAACTGGTACATATTTTCCCATTTTTCTCTGTTACCCCAATAGTAAGGATAGAAATAGTAGCTCATGATATCCCATTCGAAAGCCTGTTCCATAAACTTCACAAAAGCGGCATACTGATCTAAACTAGGATCTAACCTAATCTCTGTATTAGTAAAGCTTTCATCAGCATTATCGGTTTTATAATATTTGTTTTTACCAAAAGTGAGAGCAGCTGTAGGATCTTGATTAATCATATAAGAAATACAGTTTCTTCTTAAAATTGTATTCTCAATCTTTCTGTAGAAACCAGGATTTGAACCTTTGATTTGTACTCCTAAAGCTTTTGCTTCTGCTAAAGCTTGATTGTATTTTTCTAATTCTACTTCGTAAGCTTCGATGATTTTGTTGAAGGTGGATTGTAGCCAAGAGTTTTTAACTTCATTAGAAAGAAAACAATCTAATGATACATTAACTGTAACACCTGCGGTATCGGCACTTTCAAATGCAAAGGCTACTTTTTGAGTATATTTTTTCTGAAAAGTAAAGCCTTCATTTATGTATAAATGAGATTGTGCTGATGCTATTCCCTTAGTTACATCTCCAACTGTAACTACAATGTGAGTCCATTCATATTTAGAGGGGTGGAAAAAATGAACAGCATTTACCCAGCCACCACTTGCTAAATATCCTTCTGGAATATCTATAGAGTCTGATTTTGCACTCATTTCACTTGGAGCTTCTGAGTTAGATACGCTTAGTGCTTTAGTTACTCTAATTTCATTTTCTGGTTTTTGATCAATTTCAACATTATATTTACTCGACCAAAACTTTAAAACTGTTTCACCAATAGGACCATCTAATGACATAAAATTTTCCATTTTATTGGTTGATGAAGTTCTCGGATCAACAGGTTTTACCAATTTTTCAGATTCATCAATCATTTTTAACCCTAAAGTATGAAGCTTAGCAGGTTCAGGGATCATAAACTCAAACATCATACGTTTACCGTAATTGTAGATTTGGTTTTTTACGACTTTATCGACCCATCTGTAAACTCCTACTACGTGACTGCTTCCTTTGGTGTTGTCGAAGCCGTGCTTATTGTTTTCTTCGTATTCTTCTAAAACTTTATCAATACGCTCTTCTTTTACTTTGGTTACAATTCTGTCTAAAGCTCTTGCTGTAATGTCTTTAGCTTCTGTAACCGCTTGTCGGTTGCTTTCTTCTTTGGAGTTGTGTGTGGCAAAGTTTGCATTGGCTGTAATTCCGAAATTTGTTGATTTTCCAGCTCCCCAATTTGCATAAGCTCCAGCTTGTATTGCAGAATCTCTAGACTCCTGCAAGATTTTAGAAATCTCACTCTGCATTTCATGTCTTTCGGTAGTCGTTGTATCTGTAAGCTTTTCTTTTTCAGATTCTGTAGACTTTGTGGTTTGAGATTCACTTCGTTTTAATCTTCTGGTAGAACGTTCTTTATATTCACGAGCCATGATGTTTTCGATGTGCGCAACGTCTCCTTCTACATAGCAATATGTACTTTGTTCTACTTTTAAATAATCTGCGACACCAATATTTTTCATTCCAAATCCTGAAGGAATGAAAGAAGATGTTTCAGAAGGATTATATGGAGGGTTTTCTGGATTTTCCGGTGTTTCCGGTTTTGGCGGATCAACAGGCATACATCCATCGGCTCCTCTGAAGGCGTATTGTTTAGTAATTCTGTCTAAATTATCCGGATCAATAACTAATTTAACATTGAAACGATAAGTAATTCCATCTTTTGATGTCAATTCTCCTTCTACAACAAATTCTTCAACTTGGTAAGTTTTAGAAGTGGGGATTCTAGGCACATCAAACAATAGATAAGATCCTCCACCCAGAGAAGATAAGCTTGTTGATGAAATTTCTATATCTTTCACAAACGTCTTATATTTTGCTGAAGCGATTTCAATATTGCTATTTAAAGCTAAAATTATGCTCCATTCTGTTGAGCTTCGTCCGTAAGTTTTTACGCTGAAAGGGATATATCCTGTAGTAGCAAAATTATTATTTACGGGGATTACAACACCTCCCACTGTGGCAGAAACCTGTTGATTAAGAACTGTATTATTCAATACTGTTTGCTGTAAAACCTGATTATTTTGAGTGATGTGCTGATTCAATTCTTCAAATGACGTTATTTCAGCTAAAGCATCTATAATTGTAGATGTTCCAAATAATCTATTTAATGCGTTTTGATCTTGTGATTTTAAAGTTCTGCCTAATTGTGCTGCATCAATTTCCGGCGTTTCAAATTTGAAATCAAATTCCGGCATTTCTACATCTGGAGTTTTAATCTGCATGATTTCATCTTTGATACGATGAAGTTCCATATCGAGTTCACTGTTTTCGTAGAATTTTTCAGGATTGGCAACGCTTAGTTGGGTAAGATAGTTGATTCTGTTTTCCAGAATTGATCTTTTTCTATCTGCTTCAGCCGAATCTTTTCGAACGGAGTCAATAATAGGTTTTACCTCTTTTTCATATTGGGTATAAGCGTCCTTGTAAGTTTTGTCATAGTTTTTTTTGTACGCTTTTTCTAATTTTAATAAAGAGTTTGTAAGGTTTTCATTTTCTTTAAGGATAACCGTAGCTTCTGCAAATTTCATTGCTTTATCATCGAACATAACTTTCTGCGTTGTAGAAGATGCTGATGTTCCGTTAGAATCTGTAGAAGATACTTTAAATAGTTCTTTTGGTAAAACTACTTTTGCTTTTTTCATATCTTCAAAAGCTTCTTCAGACTGATCGTAGTTTTCAAGTATATGCGCCAAATGAAGAAGTTGCATAACCAGTTCTTTTGCATAAAAATCTTTTTGAGTGACTACCTGATACGTAAGGTTATCCCAAAGAACATAATCTACAGTTAAAGCTCCGAATGTTTTGCAAAGGGCAATCTGTTTGTCAAAATCTCCTTTTGTTGCCGTAGATTTATTTCTTGCGACCCAAACTGCAAAATCGTAAAATTTAGGATAAAGAGTTTTTAAAGAATCTTCAGAATGTACCGTAAATCCACTAATTGCTCCAGGGTTTTTAAAAACAGCCTGTAAGCTTGTTGTGGAATTTACTAAAGGATCGATTTTACTTGATGCTTTTGCCTGTTTGCTTCTGAAGATAAATCTTCTTTCTTTATTTTTCGGGTCTGATAATTCCGGATTTCTCATTGCCGCAAATCTGAATAGCGTTTGCGAAGAGTTATTTGTGTTTAAGTTTGTTGACATTTTAAAATTGTTTTGGTTTTTAAGATTAAAATTTTGGAAAGCTCTTTTTAGTAGAATTCTTTCCGAAACAGCCTTATTTTTTTAAGTGGTGTAAGGCTATGAAATATCCACTAAGGTTCTTAATCATAAGAGGTGGAGAGGTTTTATTGTGTTTACAATATAGTGTCGGAAGGCGACAAAACTTGACGTAGAATAATAGAAAATACCTTTTAAATTAATGTTTTGGCACTTTTGTAACTTCCTTTTTTAACTAATCTTCTTTCTTTGGTAATATAATATTCTGAAGTCTCGTTTTCATAAATTGTGTCAATCGTATTGTGATCTCTGGTTAATTCTACTTTGCTATCAGTTAAATTAATGATGCTTATATATCGACCCGGAACTAACTCTCCTTCTAATTCTAAAGGCTCTTTGGAGAAGTTTTTGGTAATGATAACTGTTGTAAATTCATTTTTTATAGAAAATGATGGGGTAGGATCTACAATTTCTCCTATAAGTTTATCAATTTTTTCTTCAATGAAATTGTTAGTTGCATAATTCTGAGATTGTACCCAAGATTGGCTTGTATAGCCGGCTGCTGCATGATTCCCCCAACCAAATGCAGTTTGCCCGTTATTAATTCTTGAATCGTTACCTTGAGCAACTGTATTTGCAGATGTTCCGTATGTAGGAGTAAAATTTGTTCCTGTAAGTGTAATACCGTTACTTCCTGTATAAGTTGTATTAGTGTCTAACCACGGTATATTAACAACCATCTGTCCAGATGAATTCAACTGAATACCATAAGTTCTTCCTGCTGTAGCTGAAACTGCATTTGATGCAACTGTTTGTACAGTATCGCTAAATAATTTTACTTTACCTCCTGTAATTGATGTTGCATCACCTATTGGTGAAGCTGTTAGTGACCACTGTCCGTTTCCATCTTTTCTTAAATATCCATCTGTGCCAGTTAAAGCTTCAATAGCAACTAAGTCATTATAATTTGTAGAGAAATTGCTTGTAAAATTAAAGGCACTATTCCAGTTGTTGATATTGGTAGAAGTTATTCCATTTACTACATGAGTGTTTGGTATATAGTTTAAAGAAACTTGATTTAATATGCTACTTGAAGCATTGTCAACGTAATCTTCCAATTGTCCTAAAGTAATTGGATGATATGCCAAAGTTCCCCAAGGTATTAACGGACTTTGACTGAATGTATTAATTCCAGTAAAAGTTTGGTCATCTGCTAATCTAGCATATCCAGTTAATGAAGATTGTGTTACATAATTTGCCAACTGTGTAGTAGTCCATTCTCTTGTAGCAAATTCAAACCAGTTTGTTATACCATTTGAACCATTTTTAGTTCTAAACCAAAGTCTATGGGCAGTTGTTGAATTGTGTCCATTATTATAGTAAAAATCAAGACTATTATTATTACCAATATTTGCAAATTTAAGATAACCTCCGTAAGAAGCTCCTGTAGGTGCATCAGTTCCTCCCCATGTAGGTACCCCATAATTAGTAATAAACCCTCCATTTGGTAAATAAGAATCTAAAGTAGTTACAGCTGTGGATGATATTTCTCTACTTACAATACTATTATTTTTAAAAAATAGATTATTAATATAAGCTTGTGCTACACTATTCCATTGAGAAGAATCACCATGATTTAATGTAGTAATAGTTCCAGTGGCATTTATTTTTAAAACCTCTGTTAAAGTTACTGCTGAATCATTAGTTCCACTAGGTGCCGCATAATTAAACGAAAATCCTTTATGATAATTTACCGAGAAGGCATAAGAACCTAAACTTCCTCTTGGCTGAATGAAATCTGTCCCATTAAATTGTAAATTCTGCCCCATCCATAAACCATAACCTGACGCACCAGTTGCTACTGAAGACTGAAATAATGATGAACCTGTTGAAGTTTGTGTTCCAAATAATAAATTATAATTTGAATCAAACTGAGTGTTTTTAGAATTAAAAATAACCTGACCTAATATTGAGCCAGTAGTGCTTGGACTAATATGAATACTTCCTCCTGAAGTATAAAATCTATTAACCCCATTCTTTTGTAAAACTAATTCGCCTGAATTTGAATTGATATTTCCTGCTACAGTAATACCACTTGAACTAATTTCAGTATGTTTTGTGGTATTATCAAAAAATTGAAAAGTAGCTCCATTAACACCATTTAAACCTTTTCCAACTGCTTTTATAAATGCTGTAGGATTTGTAGAAGTTCCATATTTAAAAGCTAAGGGTATAATATTGCCATCTGCTGTACCTAAATCATGAAATGTTACTACATCTTGCTCAAAAGTACTGCCTCCACTTGCTGGTCTTATAGTCAATGCTCCCGTTAATGTACCACCTGTTAGAGGTAAATATATATTATTTAACAGATTAGTAATACCATTATCTCTTACAAATCCATTATTTGATGTTGTCTGTACTAAGGTATGAGCTGAATTATCAGGGTTTACAGATATTGTATAAGTATCAGGATTATGTAAAGCTTCTGATTGGCCATTTGCTAAAACATCAGTTATGACCGTTTTATTATAAGCTCCAAAATTAGTTACAAAATTTACTTTTAAATGTAAATTAGAATCATTTTCTTTATAAAACTCTATATTAGATAATTTAGAACTATCTCCATGTAGCCATGTTACAGTGGGATTAAACCATGTATTATTATACTTATACATTGAAACTCTAAAAGATATAGTTTGTCCCACATATCCAAATATAGTGACCGTAAAAGAGCCCATCATTATTGATGTTCCTGCATTGGTAAGTTTAATACCTAAACTTGTAACCGAAGTAGAATTATGCAAAGAAAAACTTTTTACAAGTACCGAAGAATTTACATTCCTAAATACAGTTGCATCAATACTTCCAGCATTTGCAATAGGTTTTGCATTAAGATTTATATTCGCTGTAGCACCAAAATAAGGAATATATTTAGCATCCGCACTTGTTACCGTTGTAAAATCAGTGACAGGTCTATCGGTACCATCTCCTAAAAGTATTCTGCTACCACTTGAGCCATCTTTTTTAAATCCCTGCGCAAAAACATATCTTGAAACTGTATCGTCAGCACTTCTAAATTTAAAATTACCTTTACCATCAAAATACATCGTAGCAATATCTACTCCTCCTTTATAAAAGGTTAATCCTGGATTCGAACCATCATTTGAAAGTAATCTTAAGGAATTATTATTGTATCCATTACCACCTGCTGTAATAAAAGATTTTCTACCTATTATATCTTGATTGGAGGTAATCGTTACAACATTCTCATCAGAATTAAGCCGAATATATTCCGAGCCACTCCATCTGAATTGAGTATTGTTATTCGTTACTACATATATTTTTCCTTTTTCACCAGGGTTGGGTAAGTTTTCAAAAGTGTTAAACTCAAGTACATCATCTACGTAACTAGGGAGCTGTGATGAAGGCACTTTTCCATCAATTAAATCAGCTTTTTTATTCAGAGAAGCCTCTGTACTTTCGGGGAATTCTCGATTATTGTGCCAGTAATTCTCCATATAGTTCCAAAATTCTTCAGATATAGGAATGTCTTCTGGGTTAAAATCAGAGTCTAATTCTTCATTTTTTTCCATTTTTATTATTTTTGTTAAGGTTTTTAAGATTAAAATTTTGAAGTCTCTTTTTATTAGATGACCTTCAGGTTTTAGCCTTATTTTTTAAGGTGGTTTCCGGCAACAGATTTCCACCTTTATTTTTGATAAGAAGATTCATTTTGTGTTTTTTTGTTGATGTTTTTAAGCATATCTCTTGCTGTTCAACATTTTGTGAATGTTAAAATCCAAGATTTTTCGTGAAAATTTATATGTTGAATTGCGCTTGGTTAGTACATTAAATTTAAGATGTCACAACGACAGAACTTGACGTATTTGAAATTAAATTTCATCTTTTTTACTATCAAATTCTTCCTCAAGAATATCATTTTCAAAATCTTCTCTGAAGAAATTTTCAATATCATCGAGGTAATTTTCGTAGTCGATTTCTGTGTTTTCGATATCGCTCCAAGTGATGGTGTAGAGATCTTCATTAAAAATGAAGTCTGAATTGTAATTTAATTTTTCCATGTTTGTGTGTTTTTGATTTGAGTTGATTTTGAACATGTTTTGAACTGTTCAGCATGTTGTAATGTCGAATTCAAATGGTTTTGAAAGTTTTTAAGATTATTTTTGTGTCTTTGTTTATACTGTAAAGATAGGAGCGGGGAGCGACAAAACTTGACGTGTTTTAAAGTATAAAATTTTATTTTTAATTATAATATAATAGGCTTATATCAATCAATTATAATCTTAAAAGCTTATATTTTATTTTTAATTAATTTCTGCACAATTTGATTTAAAATTTCTCGGTTGTCATCAATATAGCTCAATCCTGCCTGAATTAAATTTTCAATATTAGATCTTCTTACATTATCCATTGCAGGAGAAGCGTTTTTCAACGAAGGATTTAGTCGGTAATAGTTTTTCTGATTTCTCAATCCTAAAGTATTAAACATCTGGCAAAGCTGATAATCCACCGTTTCTGCATTGGCAGACATCAGAATATCAATAATTGGAGTTACCCAACCCAGCTTTCCGGCTTTTTCCATTTTTTTGAACGAATATTTTTTCGATTCAATTCCGGTTCCGATTGAAATAATAATCATATCATTCACAGTCGGATAATTGGCTTTTTGATGATTTTTCAAAACTTCAGCAAAAGGAACTTTTCTCGCTTCTGCATAAGCACAAAGCGCCGGATTATTAGCAAACATTCCGCCATCAATTAAGCTGAAAATCTGTCCGTACATCGATTTTATCTGAACCGGAGTAAAGTAAGTCGGAGCTGCCGAAGTAGCTCTGCAAACATCTTTCACATAAAAATTATCGGTGATTAAATTGGCTTTCCAGGAATTGAATAGTTTTGCTCTTCTGTTTTCTATGTCATAGCTTGTTATTAAGCAGGGTTTTATCAGTTCCTTTAATTCTAAATTTCCAAAAAATTCGTTGAGGTTTTTTTCAAGAGCTTCCTGAGAAATTTTTTCATTCAGTAGCCCAAATGGGTTGATCAGTTTTTCCCAAAAAGAGACCTGAAAGATATCACCGCCTTTTTCAGAATACAATTCCAAACCTTTCTGAATAGAATATTTTGCTTTTCTCTGTTCGTCGGGGCACAAAATAATCGCTGCGATTAATGCTCCCGTGCTGCTTCCTGCCACCAGATCAAAATAATCTCCAAGTTTTGCGCTTGGTTTGTCATGAATCTGCAGCTGCTCTTCGATGTAGCGTAAAATAATACAGGTGATGATGCCTCTTATTCCGCCTCCATCTAAAGAAAGTAGGGTTGTTTTTTTCATTTTTCTACTGTTATTTTGGTAGAATAAAGATAGGATATGGAGGCGACAGAACTTGACGTGTTAAATGAAAATTAGTAAATTTTATAGAGAAATATATAAAGTTCTTTTATATAAATAATAGCCTTTTTTTAAGCTATTTGTTGGTATGATTAAAGTTAATTTAAAGATTATTATTTCGACTTATTTTCATTTCTATATTCTTTTATTTGTAGTGTATCATCAAAAATTACAATGCGATAATCATTTGTCTCATCTTTTTTATCTAAAACATAGATGTCATAATAAACTTGTGTAGGATCTTCATATCTATGGTTTACTCTTCTTGCAATGGCCTGTCTGGTATCATAAATGTCTATTCCTTTGTTTTTTAACAGAAACTCTCTAATGTCGGCAAAACTATGCTTAAATTTTTCTTCGTAGTTGGTTATTTTAATAATTTTTCCACTCTCATCATATTCATAGCTTTTATTTATGGGCTCTAATCTGAATGTTTGTGACCATGCTATTAGCTGTCCTTTAAAATTATATCCTTTATGGATTACAAAGGGGTTCCATTTTTTTGAGATTTGTTCTGAGTATTCTTGTGAGTTTGCTTTTTCTGATTCAAGAAAAACAGTTAATTGTCGAATGATTCTGCCATCCATTAATTCTTCTTTGTACTGAGCATCAAACCCTGGTTTTTTAAAATTTTCTTTAAATAATTTTTGTTTGTATGCATTTGCCTCAAACTTTTTAATATCAAAACGAGAACTATCTAATGCTGGTTTTTCTTCTGCTATTATTTTTGCATTTTTACTTTCAGGTTGTCCTAATTTTTTCGTAGCACAGGAAAATAATAAAAAGCTATAAATAATTAAGGAAATAAATGGTGTTATTGTTTTCATATTCTATACTTTATACTTTCAAAAATAATTAAAAGTTATACATTATTATATGTCAGCATCAGAAAATTTATTGAGGAGCGGTAAATACTTCTATTGTGGATCACTTTCTATCCCCGGAATATTCTCATTCGCAATTTTCCATTGCCATCTCCAGAGAGTCTCTCTTTCTTCTCCTTTTACTGTTCCGTCTGGATCTACTGCTCTATAAGACATGTAATTATCTGTCGATTTTTCCTTGAAAGTACATAGGATTTTTGGTGAAGGAATAGGGTTTTCGTCTACATGAGTATGATAGATTCCTAATCCGTGCAAAACTTCATGAGCCAGGGAAGTGTCATCTGCTCTTTTGGTGCTGTTTAGGCTGTTGAAGAGCATTGCCGTATTTTCTCCTATATCTTTTACCTCTCCTTCTACAGCATGATTATCCAAAAAAGTAGAGGAACGATAGGTTAGGAAAGAATCTTCCTGAAAAGCAAATACCGTAAAAATATTATCACTAAGATATTGCTCATCAACTGTTTCTTTAGAATTTTTATAGAAAGTGTCTTTTAAAAACTTTTGGTTTTCTGATATATAAAGTTTTTTAACGTAATCCTGACAGTCGGTATAGTAATGGCTGTGAAATATCCCACCATCTGTCCATTTAACAGTCGTAATGGTTTTATGAAAAATGTACTTTCCGTATTGATTATTCCCGAAATTATTTTTTATAATTTTAAAGTTATCATTATCCGATAAATCTAATAATGGAACCTCTACAATATTTGGAAGTATCAGGCACTGGTACATTGCCTTTCTTAAAGCATCAATTTCTGCAGGTTCTATCTCACCTGTATTAGTATTTGGGGATGGCAAGTTTTTAATATTGGTTCTTATATTTACCAAAGCAAAATTCACATTTTTTCTTACTTTTTCGTCGTTTTGCAATACTGTAATTTTTCCTGCAAGAGATTTTTTGTACTTTCTATCCTGCGGATAGGCGTAGATTTTAATTTCCTTATTGCTGTTTAGATCTTTTTTGCAGATAATGGTAATTTCTTTTGTTTTAGAGTGATGTATTCCTCTATCTGCAGATTTATCGGCAAGTATTTGCGGGGTGATGTCGAAAAGAGTGGTATCATATTCAAACTTTAAAATAGAGTTCCTTGCAATTTCCACTATAGCAGAAAGTGTAACACTAAACTGGGGTTGTACAACATCTTTTGGAAATTTCATGCCTTCTACTGTTTCTTTTGAAAACATAGAGAGATACGGAACCTGATAACTTTTTTCTTCTCTTTCTTTCTGGATATTAAATTAATAGGAATTTCTTCATACATATCTAAAAATCGGTTTATTGCTTCATCAGGCTTTAAGTTTGTTTTCCCGTCTTTATATCCGCTTTCAATAAAAGATTTATACATTCCGCCATAAGATTGTCCATTATCTTTTTTTCGATACCAATCAAACCCAAAACTTCCGTCGTATGTTTTATATATAGTTCTGAATTCTACGACCGCATGCAGAAAAGGCTTTTCTTCCGTTTCGTTTTCTAATAAATTTTTTCCGATTGTACTTGTTCCTGTAGGATCATTAAGTGATAGTGCTTTCACAAAAGTAAACCCATTGTAAATATTATTCATTTGTGTAAATTTTATTTGTGTTTAAATATTACTTTTCTTGTAAAGAAAATATACTAACACGCCAAAACTCGACGTATAATTTTTTAAAAAACCACATATCCATTATCGTCCCTTTTCAGCTTTGCAAGTGCTCTCCAACTCGTTTTTATCAAACCTTTTTTAGTCGGGAAATTCTTCTTTTCAAAGTGGGGAAGGTCTTTAAAAGTTTTCCAGTTTCCGCCCCAATCCCAACCGTGTTTTGCGAAAATTTTTACACATTCGTACCAGTCGGCAACCTGATCATTGTCCCAGTCTTTTGCGGTGTCCCAACTCGCTATTTTTTTGTCAATAATTAAACAGATATCAACGGCTAATCCGTAATTGTGAATGCTTTGTCCGGCTTTGGCGTTCGTTACTTTTTTTCCGTTTGTAATTCTTCCGATAGCATAGAGTTTTTCTTGCTCCTCAAAACTTCGAAGTCCCTGAGTAATTCTTATTTTGACTTTTCCGGTTAATGCTTCATCACATTCTTTGATGATTTGTTTTACTTCCTCCCTCACAAAAGGATGTAATTTTTCTATTCTCTGTAAGGTTATTTTATCCATATTTTTAGTTTCTTTAGAAAACAAATGTAGGGGTGCAATACGTCAAAACTTGACGCATTGATGATAAAAAAATTATCATTTGAAATGAAAAAAAATAAACTTTCTGCAAACACTGATTAATACATTATTGCGACAAAACGTGACGTGTTTTAATGTATTTAATTGTTTGATTTTGAATTAGATAGATATGGTGTTAAATTTTTATTGAAATATGAAATTCTGTTTTAAAAGTTATAGATTTGTACTTTCAAACAGTTGTTTTTTTCATATCATGTACGCTTTAGTCGATTGCAATAATTTTTTTGTTTCCTGCGAAAGAACTTTAGATCCTTCGCTTGAAAACAAACCCGTTGTGGTGCTTTCCAACAACGATGGATGCGTTGTGTCTCGAAGCAAGGAAGCAAAAGATTTGGGGATTCCTATGGCGGCTCCTGCGTTTAAGTATAAAGAACTTTTTAAGCAACATGATGTAAAGAGTTTTTCTGCAAAATTTGAATTGTATAATTTTAAAAGCCAGAGAGTTATTGAGATTTCATCTTCTTATGTTGATAAAGCTGATTATGAAGTATATTCTATTGATGAATTATTTTTAGACCTTACAAGTTTTAAATATATCGATACTCATGATTATTGTGTTAAAATAAAAAAAGAAATTCAGGATAAAGAAAATATTCCTGTAAGCATCGGTATTGCGCCTACAAAAACCTTGTGTAAAGTTGCCAACAGAATTGTAAAAGACTTTCCCGAAAAATTTAATGAAGGAGTTTATATTTTAGATACTCCCGAAAAAATTGAAAAAGCTTTAAAATGGCTCAACATCGGTGATGTTTGGGGAATAGGTAGAAAGCTTAGAGCAAAAATGAATGACAACGGAGTTTATAAAGCGTGGGATTTACTCCAAAAACCGGAAATGTGGGTTCGCAAAATTATGGGAATTCATGGCGTAAGAATGATTAATGAGCTGAAAGGAATCCGTCAATTGGAATTAGATTCTCCGTCTCCTAAAAAATCGATTGCGGTGACGAGAAGTTTTATGGAAATGCTTACCAAAAAAGAGGACGTACGCGAACGTGTAGAAACCTTTGGAATGTATTGTTCGGAAAGACTGAGAAAGCAAAACACCTGCTGCAAAATGGTTACAGTTTTTGTGCAAACCAATCGTTTCAGAAAAGATTTACCGGAATATAGAAATGCTAAAACTCAGATTCTGCCAAACCCTACCAATTCATCGATTCTTATTGGCAGAGTGGTGAATGATTTGTTTGAATCTATTTTTGAAGAAGGCTTTCATTATAAAAAAGCAGGCGTTATCGTCAACGATTTTGTCCCGGAAGATCAACGGTTAATTAATTTATTTGAAGAAGACAGCCAGAATCAGCATTTGCCTGTAATGAAAGCGATGGATGCAATGAATAAAAAATACGGTAAAGATAAAGTGCGTTTGGGAAGCATGAGCGGACAAAATACTTTTGGTCGTGCTCAAATGTCACCTGAATACGAAGCTTTTCTTAAAAACAATAACGCTTCCCGAAGCTAATTTCAGATTCCACTAAGATTTTAGTTTAAAATCAAAAAATATTTTCAAACTTTTAAACCTCCAGCTTCCATCACCTAGCTTCCAAACCAACTATTTCTTCTTCTCATATTTCCAGTTTCTGCCTTTTCCTTCGGAGATCCATTCTATAGCTTGTTCCATCCTTTTATTTCGAGTAGTTTCTGTTTTGGCTTCGGTAATCCAGTTGATGTATTCTTTCCTGAAAGAAGGTGAGGATTTTTGAAAAATCTCCAAAGCTTTTTTGTTTTGATTTAAAATATTCTGAAACTCATCAGGAACCGCAGTTTCTGTTTTTGTGGGGGCTGCTTTTTTCAATTTTACACCCATATCGGTAAGCTCCATTGCCTCAAGAATAATTTTTTTAAGCTGAGGTTTTGAAGGAAGATCTTCTAATTTGGTAATCTTTCCAAGACTAAACATATTGGTTTTTTCAACGTCAGTTTCAAGATTTTTCAGGGTTTTCATTTCATCATGTAACCAAAATCCCATGCTGCAATATTGCTTAAATGAAACCATTGAACAAAGAATTTTCCCTTTATACATAAATGTAGGAAATTTCCATTTAATCGCTTCCTCTATTTCGGGATAACATTCATGAACCACTTCCCGAATATGGTTTAAAATAGGTTTTGAAAAATCCGGAGATTTCTCAATATATTCATCCACCAAAGGATTATATTTTATCATAAATTTCAATTTAAAAGTAGATTTTTAGTATTAACTATGTCATACTGAACTTGTCGCAGTGTTATTTCAACCTCAAACTTAGCCTCAACCTTTACGCAAACAACTTCACCGTTTCATTCACCAAAAATTTCACCTGATCCGGTCTTCCTCTGTCGGTTTTAGGAAGATTATTGTAACTTCCGGTTCTTACAATCACCATTTTATGTTCAGGAATCATAATAATATATTGACCTTGAAGACCGAGAAAATAATAATGTTTGATAGGATTGTCATGGTTAATCCAGAGTCCCATTCCATAGATTTCATCAGATTTTTTGGTAGGTGTTCTCATTTGTTCAATAAAATCTAAATTTAAAATCTGCTCATTTCCTACTTTTCCGTCATCTAAAAATAACTGACCCAATTTCGCGAAATCTCTTGAGTTGGAATGAATACAGCAATATGTTTTTTCCATTCCGCTTTCGTCAACGCTCCAATCTGCATTTTGTTCCATTCCCAGCGGAATCCAGAATTTTTCAGATAAATAACTTGCTAAAGTCTGATTGACTGCTTTTTTCACCGCAAATCCTAAAAGCTGAGTAGAACCGCTTTGATACTCAAATCTTTCACCAGGTTTTTCTTTAAATGGTCTCGAGAATGTAGCCTTTATCAGGCTTTTTCCGTAATACGCTCGAGCGTTTGGAAGAAAAGGATTTTTATAATTTTCATCCCAGTTTAAACCGGATTCCATTTGAGCAAGATGCTTTAAAGTTAAATCTCTACCGAAAGGTTTACTTTTGAATTCATCATAAAACTCAGAGAAATTATTGTCAATATTTTTAATTTTTCCTTCTTCTAAAGCTTTTCCGAAAAGCATAACGGTAACCGCTTTTGCCATAGAAAACGAATTGGTTTTCGAAAGTTCATTATACCCGTTCCAGTATTGTTCGTGCAATAATTTTCCGTCTTTTATGACAAGAAATGAAGCTGTATTTGACCGAATTAAATCATCGACGATGTTTTTAGGTAAATCTTTTTTGTTGTAATCAGGATGTTCATCCCAAAGAACGGGTTTGGCTGTGTGAATGATGTTACTTGTAAAAAGCTTTCCGTCATCAATATTTGCACTCGATTTTCCACGAAGATAGGTTTTTGAAATTCCGCTGAAGAGATAAGCATATCCGAAAATATAGAATAAAACCACCACGGTTACCAGAAAAAGAGTAATATAAAAAAGAATAATCATAAGAATTTGGTCTTAAACAAATTTAGAATAATTTTAAAACCAAGCATCAAAAAAGCCCTGAAAAAAATCAGGGCTTATTAATTATATCTTAGAAAGTAAATTTCTGAAGTTCGTTTTCTCGTCGATAATTCGTCTCATTTCAGAAACCGGAACTCTTTCCTGCTGCATCGTATCTCTGTCTCTTATGGTCACGGTGTGATCTGTTAGAGAATCATGATCGATGGTGATACAGTAAGGTGTTCCAATCGCATCCTGTCTTCTGTAACGTTTTCCGATTGCATCTTTTTCTTCGTAGAATAAATTGAAATCGTATTTTAAATCGTCAAATATTTTTTCTGCATATTCAGCCAAACCGTCTTTCTTCATTAATGGAAGAATGGCAGCTTTAATTGGTGCTAAAGCCGGAGGTAAAGATAAAACCGTTCTTTCTGAACCGTCTTCCAAAACTTCGTCTCTTAAGCAATGAGAGAAAATTGAAAGGAATAATCTGTCTAAACCTACAGAAGTTTCAACAACATAAGGAACATAGTTTTCGTTTCTTTCAGGATCAAAGAACTGTAGTTTTCTTCCTGAATGCTCTTCGTGAGCTTTTAAGTCGAAATCTGTTCTTGAGTGAATACCTTCCAATTCTTTAAAACCGAATGGAAAATTAAACTCAATATCTGCCGCAGCATTTGCATAATGCGCCAGTTTCTCATGATCGTGGAATCTATAATTGTCATTTCCTAATCCTAAAGCCAAGTGCCAATTAAGACGTTTTTGCTTCCATTGTTCGTAGAATTCAAGTTCTGTTCCCGGAGCAACGAAAAACTGCATTTCCATCTGTTCAAATTCACGCATTCTGAAAATAAATTGTCTTGCAACAATCTCATTTCTAAATGCTTTACCGATTTGAGCAATGCCAAAAGGAAGTCTGTGACGTGAAGTTTTTTGTACATTCAGGAAATTCACGAAAATACCTTGAGCAGTTTCCGGTCTTAAATAAAGATCCATCGCAGAATCTGCAGAAGCACCTAATTTAGTTCCGAACATCAGGTTGAATTGTCTTACTTCTGTCCAGTTTTTTGAACCGGTATCCGGATCAGCGATTTCCAGTTCTTCAATTAAAGCTTTCACATCAGCAAGATCTTCATTTTCCAAAGATTTAGCTAATCTTGAAAGGATTTGCTCTCTTTTTGCTCTGTATTCTAAAATTTTAGGATTGGTGGCTTCAAACTGAGCTTTATCGAAAGACTCACCGAATCTTTTTGCCGCTTTTTCGATTTCCTTATTTTCTTTATCCTCGATTTTTGCACAATAATCTTCCACCAAAACATCTGCTCTGAAACGTTTTTTAGAATCTTTATTGTCAATCAAAGGATCGTTGAATGCGTCAACGTGGCCGGAAGCTTTCCAAGTAGTCGGGTGCATCAGAATTGCCGAATCAATACCTACAATATTTTCGTTAAGCTGTACCATCGCTTTCCACCAGTATTGTTTGATATTATTTTTCAGTTCTGCACCATTCTGTCCATAATCATAAACAGCGGATAAACCGTCATAGATCTCACTTGAAGGGAAAATAAAACCATATTCTTTAGCGTGAGAAATCACTTTCTTGAAAACATCTTCTTGCTTTGCCATAATTTTTTTACGTCTGAGTTGCAAAAATAGTGAAAAAGCGGGAAGTAGGGAGATGGAAGATGGAAGTTTTTAACTTTGAAATTATTAGGAGCCGGGAACCTGCTTTCGCT
>NZ_JAPDKN010000032.1 GCF_026163565.1 Chryseobacterium sp. YIM B08800 | reverse complement strand
CGTCTGAGTTGCAAAAATAGTGAAAAAGCGGGAAGTAGGGAGATGGAAGATGGAAGTTTTTAACTTTGAAATTATTAGGAGCCGGGAACCTGCTTTCGCTACTCGCTATTTTCTTAGATTTTTTGCGGCGGCGGAGCCGCCGCAAAAAATCTAAGAAAATGAGCTCAAACATGTCGCTCAATCAGGGCTAAAATTATTCGAGAGTTTCATTTTTTCGCAAAATTCAAACCTAATGGGTTTTCGAAACCCGTTAGGTTTTTAGTACTACAACTTATATCAAAGATGAGGATAAGAATTTCCTAGTGAGCTTTGCATTAAAAAAATATTATTAAACTGTTTTTCAATTTTTTTGAAAAACAGACTTTTAAAGTAATTTGAGTAAAGGTTCTTATCAAATAGATTTGAAATCTCTACTTTTGCCGAATGTTAGAAATTCTTTATCGAGACGAGCATCTTATTGCCATCAATAAACCAAGCGGATTATTGGTTCACAAATCTTTTTATTCCGGCGAAGCAGATACGTATGCAATTCAGGAATTGAGAAATCAGATCGGGCAAAAAGTGTATCCTGTTCATCGTTTAGACCGAAAAACTTCGGGCGTTTTGTTGTTTACTTTAGATAAAGATACGCTGAGAATAATGAGCACTCAATTTGAGGAAAAAAAGGTTGAAAAGAAATATATAGCCATTCTGCGAGGCTGGGCAAAAGAAGAAGAAACCATCGATTATGATTTGATTAATGAAAATGAAGTCAAACAAAATGCAGTTACAAATTATCGTCGTTTGCAGACTTCAGAAATAGATTTACCTTTTTTAAAACATCAAACTTCAAGATATTGTTTGGTAGAGGCAATTCCTGAAACAGGAAGATTTCATCAGCTGAGAAAGCATTTTAAGCATATTTTACATCCGATTTTGGGGTGCCGTAAACACGGTTGCAACAAGCAGAATAAATTGTGGCTTCAAACATTTGGTATTAGCAAAATGACGCTTCACGCTCATCAATTGATTTTTAACCATCCTATTTCTAACGAAAGAATCAAGGTAAATGCGACTATAGATGATGATTTCAAAAGAGTAGGAGATATTTTAAATTTTGATTTGAGTTTGTATAGTTGAGAGTTTAAGAGAATTTATTTAAACGCAAAGATTTATTTTAATATCACAAAACTTCAAGGAGCAAAGAGGAATCAACAAGTTGATTGATGAAGCTGACGTTCAAGCTTTGCGCAGCAAATTTATTTGCCTTTGCCTCTAAAAATAAGAAGCTTATTCAATAAATATTTGCGTTAAAAAACTCTCGCAGATTTAGGAAATTAAGCAGATTTTAATTGTCTATTCGTGCAAAATATTTGTGTTTAAAAGAATTAATAACCTTTATTCAAATAAAATATCACACATCAAGAATTCATTCAATTTAAAATGAGTATTTTTGTAAAACTTTTTTTCAATGTACAAATCGCTCATTCGTCCGATTCTTTTCAAATTTGATCCCGAAGAAGTGCATCACTTTACTTTTTCGATGCTTAAAAACTTTGGATTCTTAACTAAATTATTCCTTCCAAAACCTATTGTAGACAAATGTCTGGAAAGAGAAGTTTTCGGATTGAAATTCAAAAATCCAGTTGGCTTAGCGGCAGGTTTTGATAAGAACGCTGTTTTATTTAATGAATTAGGAGATTTAGGTTTCGGATTTGTGGAAATTGGAACAGTCACTCCAAAAGCTCAGGCTGGAAATCCTAAGAAAAGATTGTTCCGTTTGATTGAAGATGGCGGAATTATCAATAGAATGGGCTTCAATAATGACGGTTTGGAAGCTGCCATTCAAAAACTGAAAGGCAATAAAGGAAAAATTATCATTGGTGGAAACATCGGAAAAAACACCAATACAACGCCTGAAAACTATACTCAGGATTACTTAGATTGTTTCGAAGGTCTTCATCCTTATGTAGACTATTTTGTACTGAATGTAAGTTGTCCGAATGTTGGAAGTCACGCAAAACTAGAAGATGTAGAATATCTGAGAGAATTGATTACTGCTGTAAAAGGAATTAATCAAACTAAAGTAAATCCTAAACCGATTCTTCTAAAAATTGCTCCAGATTTAAATAATCAGCAATTAGACGAAATTATCGAACTGATTGCAGAAACAAAAATTGATGGGATTGTGGTTTCAAATACATCAGTCAACAGAAAAGGTCTGAAAACTTCTCCTGAAGTTTTAGCAGAAATCGGTAACGGTGGTTTAAGCGGAAAACCGATTCGTGAAAGAAGTACAAAAATGATTAAATATCTTTCAGACAAAAGCAACCGAGCATTCCCAATTATTGGAGTTGGCGGAATTCATTCTGCAAAAGATGCCATGGAAAAACTGGATGCGGGAGCGACCTTAGTTCAGCTATACACCGGATTTATCTACGAAGGGCCACAATTGATCAACGATATTAATCAGGAACTTTTAACGAGAGCAAGTAGGATTTCGAGGTAAATTTTACTTTAAAATATATTGAAAAGCAAAATCGATATGGTTTTGCTTTTTTTCTTAAAAAATATCTCGCAGATTTAAAATATCTCGCAGATTTTATTATAATTTTTATCTGCGGAATTTGCTGAATCTGCGTGAGAAAATTAATCTAAATGAAAAAATGTGAGATCGTATAAATAATCAATCCAACCAATCCGCCAACTAAAGTTCCGTTCACACGGATAAATTGGAGATCTTTTCCAACTTCAAGTTCCAGTTTTTCGCTGAGCTCTTTTCCTTGCCAGTTTCCGACGGTTGAACTGATGAGGTTTCCGGCTTGATGGGTATTTTTCAGAATATATTTATAAGCGGTTACTCTTACCCAATGATCGATTTTATTCTGAAGATTTTCATCAGTTTTCAGATTTTGAGAAAACTCATTCAAGTTTTTTGTGATGTATTTTTTTAATGAAGACTCTTCTTCTTGCAGTTCTGTGCTTAATGTTTTTTTGATGGAAAGCCAAATGTCATTAGAATATTCTTCCAGTTTGTCATTTTTAAGGAAATCATTTTTGATGGTTTTAAACTCATCATTCCATTTTGGGTCTTCCTTTAAATCATTAGAAAATTCGTAAATCTTTTTTGTAATTAAACTTCTGATTTCGTGATCAGGATCTTCTTCAACTTCTTTAAAAAAATCTGAAAGTCCGCTTGCAATTTTGTCGGCAATTTTATTGTCTACAAACGAAGGTATAAAAGAATAACTGCCCTTTTTTACCCTTTCCTGGATCATTTCATCATTCTCGATTATATAATCTTTAATTTGTTTTGAAAGATTGGTAATGATTTTTTGATGATCATTTTTATCTAAAAGATAGATAATTCCGTTTCCGAGAATAGCATTTAGTTTAATATTATCAGTCATTTCAGATACTTTTTTGCTGATAAACTGGCTTACTTCAGAATCATCAAGCTTGTTTAGAATATCTAAAATAATTTCCGAAACATTTTTAATTAAAATTTCCTGATTTTTCTCCTTTCCCAGCCATTCTCCTACAAAACCAGAGATTTTCAGTTTCTGAATATAAGGTCGGATTGTTTTTGGCGAAAGAAAATTAGATACAACAAAAGTTCCCAGATTATCACCCAGTTTTTCTTTGCTGTTTTCAATTAAATTGGTGTGTGGAATCGGAAGTCCCAAAGGATGACGGAAAAGCGCCGTTACTGCAAACCAATCTGCTAAAGCACCGACCATTGCAGCTTCAGAAAATGCACGAACATAACCAATCCAATGAGAGTCGTGAGTCTTTTGTAAAATTGTAGTAACAATGAAAATAATCGCCATCAAAACAAAAAGTCCTGTGGCAAAAGCTTTATATTTTCTGAGCTGTTTTCTTTTGGCTTCATCAGTCATATTCTCAAAAATTATAAGTAAAAATGGCGTTTTTTAATATTACATCAAAAAACAATCCATATTTATTCAAAAATATTAAGTAAAATTATCTATGCTAAAATAGTCAATATATATAACTTACAGAATAAGTCTTACGCCGCCTAAATCTTCCACTCTGTGACTGAATCGCTCTCCTGGTGAAGAAATAAACATGAAGTTTTTTGGGATATTCCAGCGGTTGCTGAGCTCATCTACTTTTTGTGGCGTAAACTGTCCTTGTTCGATAATATATTCCATATCTACTTCCGGATAAGCCCTGTCTAGCGCATCAAAGTCTGAAAGAAACTGATTCGTAGGCATTTGATATTCTTCCAGTACAGATACTATTTTTATTCTGTTGGTAACTTCGTTCTCATTAAGGTACATCATTACTTTGTTTAATGTAGAAATATCATCTCCTTTAGAGAAAAATACAAACTGCTGCTCGGTAAGTCTTTTGATGGAGCTGTTTAGTGATCTTTCACTTTTAATAATATGTTTTCTGTAGTTTGGGTTGGTAGATTTAAAAGTTTTTACAATAAAAAACATAATATCTTTCCGAGCCAACATTGCAGAAACGATCAATACCGAGGGAAGAAAATAAGTAAGAAAAGTGAGCAGATATTCTGGTTTTGTTTTTATATTTCCGTAGATAGCAATTATAACGGCAATTAAGGCTATCAATACCGAAATTGGAGATGCATACTCCGGTCTCGGAAGTCTCGCCCTGCGAATTTTAAGCAAAATATTTCCAACTGCAAAAAAGGCCATCACTGTAAGAAAAGATAAGGCATAAACACCTGCCAAAGGACCGATTTCTCCTTTTGTAACAAGAAGAACCGATACACAGAGTAAAAAGAATAATATCAAAATTCTGTACGTACTTCCTTTTTTGTTTTCTTTTAAGAAATAGTTGGGAAGAATCCTGTCCAAGGTCATTCTTTTAATCAATCCATTAACGCCGACAAAAGAGGTGAGAACCGCTCCGCTTAAAACCAGAACTGCATTTACCGAAATAATTGTTGCAAGCGTTTTTCCACCGGTAAGCTCAGCCATGTGTGAAAGAAAAGAGTTTTTATATTCATTTACTTCAGAAAGCGGCATAATTCCTATTGCTAAAATCGCCATTAAAGGATTAAGCACAGAAACAGCAATCCACATATTTTTTAAAGTTTTTGGAAAAATACCGGCTTTTTGTTCTTCCACAAAGTTGGCCGAGCTTTCAAAACCTGAAATTCCGAGCATTGCAGCGCTGAATCCTAATATCAAAGCTTTAAAAATTCCGCCTGTCTGTAGAGGCGAATGCCAATTATGAACGAAGAAATCGATACCGTGCTGGAATATAAAAATGCTGCAGAATATAACCAAAACCACCATGCAGGTAATGTGCAGTATAAAAATAATTAAGGCGACAATAGCACTTTCTGAAATTCCCTGAACGGTAAGAAATAAGAAAAGAAGCAATAAGCAGAATGTGGCGATTATAACATTAAAGCTTGGGAAAATATGATGCAGATAATGCATTCCTTCGGATGCAGATATTACTGCAGTCGCCATATAAGACAGTATGGTGAGTGTAGCAGCAATAGCGGCATTATTTTTTGAAGATGAGTTTAGCAAAACGTTATAAGCTCCTCCATTTAAAGGAAGTGCTCCTACAACTTCACTATATATTTTCCTAAAGAGAAAAAGAGTTCCGGCCACCATAAGTAGAGAAATCCATGCATATTGTCCGGCAACGCCAATCGTAAGAGCAGATACATATAAAGCAGATGAGGTAATATCATTTCCGCAAATAGCGGTAGCGTACCATTCGCCAAGTTTTTTTTGAGACATCAGATGTGTGTTTAGTTACTATTTCAATTAGATTACTAAAATATAGTATATTGCGCATAAAGCGTTATAAAATCGAGTTGTTTTTCGTATTAAAATATAATTTTTAATAGATTTTTTCTAAAATAGAAATTAATTAGTACTAAAAATATTAAATTTAATTCAGCTTTTAATTTTTAAATACAAATAAACTCAACCACAAAAGCACTCTTAAAAAGCAAATATTAAAATAAACTTTTGTGATGTATTACTAATTTTAAATAAATTCTATGCAAAACGAATTAAAAAACAATCCATATTATTCAAGGACTGATACTGCAAAACTGAACGTATCAAATGATGAATGGTTTAAAATTCTTTCACCAGATTTGTACGCTATTGCAAGAGAAGCGGCAACAGAAAGACCTTTTACGGGAAAATACAATGAATTTGATGAATTGGGAGAATATTATTGTGCGGTTTGTGGAAATCACCTTTTCCGTTCTAATCAGAAATTTATGAGCAGCTGCGGATGGCCAAGTTTTTTTGAAGCCGATAAAAATGGAGTAGCTTACAAGCGCGATTCTTCTCATGGTATGGAAAGAATTGAAGTGGTCTGCAAAAGATGTGATTCTCATTTAGGTCATGTTTTTAATGACGGGCCTGCTCCAACAGGGACGAGATACTGCATGAACTCTATAAGTTTAGAGTTTGTTCCGGATTCTGAGAATTAATTTTTCAGAGTTAAAGTTTCTTAAATTGAGTTAAACTTTTTTCATTTTAACTCATTGATAATTATGATTTTATAAATTTGTACCCGGAATTTTAATTTAACATAATATTTAATGAAAGGATTTTATAGCTTATTAGGCATTGTGTACATGGTAACGACTTCTTTTTATGTTTCACCAAAAAACGAGACTGTAAAGAATGAAAATACCAACACAAAAAAAATAGAAACTGCAGTTGAAATTAAATCTAATAAAAGCACAAATGAAATGAGTTCTTCTGAAGAACTTTACAATTCAATACTATTCGAAACAGATCATAAACTCAATTTTGATGTTTTTTCTAAAGCAATTTTAGGTTTTAATAATCTTAAAAAAGCCGGAAAATTAGATGAAAATGCACACTTATTAACAGTTTGTGATTTTTCTATGTCATCAAATACCAAAAGACTTTGGGTGATTGATATGGATCAGAAAAAAGTACTGTTCAATTCATTAGTTGCTCACGGGAAAAATACAGGAGAAGAATTTGCAACCAATTTTTCTAACATAGAAAGCTCACTTCAAAGCAGTATGGGTTTCTATATAACAGAATCAACCTATAATGGTGACAATGGATATTCTTTAAAACTTTTAGGAATGGATAAAGGATACAATGATGCAGCTTACAAAAGAGCTGTTGTAATGCATGGAGCAGATTATGTAAGTGAAGAATTTGCTGCAGCACACAAAAGAATCGGAAGAAGCTGGGGTTGTCCTGCAATTCCGAGAGCATTAACGGAGCCGATTATCAATACAATAAAAGGAAAAAACGTTCTTTTTATTTATTATCCTGATCAGAATTATCTTTCTTCTTCGGAGTGGTTGAAAGAAGCATAAAACAAAAGCAGTCAAAAAAATGACTGCTTTTTTATTTGCATTAAATTGATTCTAATTTTTCCAATGTAATGTCATTTTGATGAAGAGAGAATCGATTAAATCTTTAATCTTAAAAATTTTTTCTCTCTTAGATTTTACAAATGACGTAGATTTTTTATAAATAATTATCTGCTAAATTAGCTTAATCTGCTAGAGAATACAATTTAAGAGAACTTCTTAAATACCAAAGTTGCATTATGTCCTCCAAATCCAAAGGCGTTACTTAATGCAAATTCGATATTTTTTTCTTTTGCTTCCCCAAAAACAATATTTACATCTTTCGGAATGCTTTCATCGATATTGTGAAGGTTAATCGTTGGCGGAATAATTCCTTTTTCAATTGCTTTGATCGAAAGAATGGCTTCTGCTGCTCCTGCTGCACCCAACAAATGACCGGTCATCGATTTTGTAGCGCTTACATCAAGATTCTTACTTCCTTTAAATAATTTGCTGATTCCTTTTAGCTCAACCAAATCTCCAAGTGGAGTAGAGGTTGCATGAGGATTTAGATAATCAATATCTTCAGTATTTGCTCCAGCTTCTTGTAATGCCAATTGCATTGCTTTTATAGCACCAACTCCATCAGGATGAGGTGCGGTCATGTGATAGGCATCGGCAGTCATTGCGGCTCCAGCTAATTCTGCATAGATTTTTGCACCTCTTGCTTTCGCGTGTTCGTATTCTTCCAAAACCAAAGCTCCGGCTCCTTCTCCCATTACAAAACCATCCCGGTCTGCATCGTAAGGTCGGCTTGCTGTTGCAAAATCGTCATTTCTTGTAGACATTGCTTTCATCACCGAAAATCCGCCAACGGAAGCGGGAGTAATGGCTGCTTCAGAACCACCGCTGATAATTACTTTAGCTTTTCCTAAACGGATGTAGTTGAAAGCATCCATCAAAGCGGTATTTCCTGTAGCACAAGCTGAGATCGTTGTGTAATTGATTCCCTGAAGACCAAATTTCATAGAGATCATTCCTGAAGCCATATTGGCGATAAATTTAGGAACGAAAAAAGGGTTGAATCTCGGATTCTGATCATTCGCTGCAAAATTCATTACTTCGCTTTCGAAAGTCCACATTCCACCTTGTCCTGTTCCCCAGATCACGCCGGTATCAAAAGGATCCATTTTTTCAAATTCTAATCCTGAATCTTTGATTGCTTCTGCAGATGAATACATTGCGTATTGCGAAAAAAGGTCGCTTCTTTTTATTTCATTGTGATTTAAATATACTTTGGGATCAAAGTTTTTTACTTCACAAGCAAAGTGTACTTTAAATTTTTCGGTATCGAAATGAGTAATTTTATTTGCTCCGCTTACTCCGTTGATGCTGTTTTGCCAGAATTCTTCAACATTATTCCCTAAAGGCGTCACGGCGCCCAATCCTGTAATGACAACTCTTTTCATAGGTGGTCTTTTATATTTTTTAAGTCATTTAAAATCACAATTTTTACTGTTCTACTTACAAAAGATATTCAGTAATAATGATTTTATATTTAGTTATTAATTTTAAATAAATTTGAGGTTCCTCTTGCGATGAGCCTTGTTTTGTCTGCGTTCCAAATTTCACATTCGGCGTTTACAAACTGCTTTCCTCGTTTGATAATTTTGGTTTCGGCGATGATCTCTTCATTTAATTTAGCGGTAGAAAAATAATCGATGCTGTTGTTGATGGTCACGATAAAATTATTTTCATTTAAAGAAAACATTGTGGCACCAATAATATCATCTATGATTGCCGCCGTAATTCCGCCGTGCATATTTCCCATCGGGTTTAGCCATTCTTCTCTTACGGTATATTGAAATTCAATCTGACCTTCTTCAGCCGAAATAACCACAGGATTCAGCCATCTCATAAAAGGAGAGGGTGATGCTGTAAATTCTTTTCCGACAAATGATTGTAATGCCTGTAATTTATCCATACCATTTATTTTAAAGGATTTTGTTTAATTTCTTTGTCAACGAGTATTAAAATTCTGTCTAAAGCCAAATTTAAATGTTTCTCGTCGCCTGTTGTTTTTGAAAGTAAAATTCCACCTTCAATAAGAATAATGAAAAGTGAAGCATATTGCTCTGGATCTATTTCCTGACTGAACTCATTATTGGTTTGCCCGGTTTTAATAATTTTAGAAATAGTTTCTGTCCAGTCTTGAAAAGATAATTTCACCTGATTGTTTAATGCAGGGAAAGTGTCATCAGATTCTGTTGCTGCATTCATTAGAGGACAACCGCCATGTAGAAAAACCAATTGCCAGTTTTTTCTGTAAAAAGCAACAAAAGCATATAATTTATCAGTCATCGTTGGAAATTCTTCGCTGAATGATCTCATCAAATTTTTTTTGAGAATTCCCGAATTGTATTTGTAAACTTCGAGTGATACTTCGTCTTTGTTTTCAAAATTTCCATAGATGCTGCCTTTGGTGAGACCTGTTGCTTCTGTAATATCAGATAAAGACGTAGCGGTATAACCTTTGGTATTAAACAAAGTTGCCGTTTTTTCAATAATGAATTGTTTAGTCTTTTCTGCTTTTGACATTTTCAAAAATCAACGTACAAATATACGTAAATATACCAATCGGTATATTTTTAAAACTTAAAATTTTATTAATTTATTTGTTGAAATGGAAAGAGTGTGATCTGAAGTTATAGTTCCAAGCTATTTAGATTTGTTTTAAAATGAAAAAACAGGCGTTAGCCCGTTCCTATTGATGATGTAATTTTTATTTTATTTTTTTCAAATTTGTCATTCCGTAGGAATCTAAGCATTGATTTTGTAATGTAATAAATAATACATTAACCCAGATTCTTACAGAATGACAAAAATGCTGTTCGATTTTTTAAATAATCTTAAGCCAAAGTAGCATTCAAGCTAATCTCAAAACTGAAAGCCTGACTTACAGGACAACCTTCTTCGGCGATCTTCGCATACTTTTGAAAATCTTCTTCAGAAATTCCAGGGATTTTAGCGGTTAAAGTCAATTCAGATTTTGTGATTTTTCCTGCTGCAGGATCTAATGTGATTACTGATTTTGTGGTTAATTCTTCAGGTGTAAAACCAGCTTGAGTTAATTCTGCGCTCAGTTTCATGGTAAAACATCCTGCGTGAGCTGCAGCCAATAATTCTTCAGGATTGGTTCCAACTCCATCCTCGAAACGACTTCCGAAAGAATATTGAGTTTGGTTTAAGGTAGTGCTTTGCGTTGTTAAATGTCCTTTTCCTTCCTTTACGGTACCGTTCCAAACGGCTGTTGCATTACGTTTCATATTAAAATTTTTGATGTTTAATTTAACATAAAGATACAAAAAAGCATGATTTGATAATCATTAAATTATCGAAACCATGCCTTTTTAATTTGAGAATTTGAAAATGAGATAATTTGGAAATTAATCAACTTACTATATTAATCTTAGCCTCAATATTAAAATGTTACATCAAACCCAACATAAAAATTGGCTTTCATAATGGGTGCGTAAACCATTCCGCCATCAAAATAATTTCCGAAAGGATTTCTAAAATCCATAATCGCATTTTTTTGGTGATAAGAAGTTAGGTTTTCACCTCCTAAATAAGCTCTTAACTTTTTATTGAAATTTCTAGAAATCTGTGCATTCAAAATGGCATAAGATTCAGAATACATAGGTAATTGAAATTCTGCCGGATTGCTTGACGTATTTGGAAGTCTTTGTTTTCCAACCCAATTCAATGTCGTATCAAAGCTCCAGAATCCTTCGTTTTTATTTTTGTTGGTAGCATAAGCCAGGTTTACGAAACCTCTGTGTTTTGCCATAAAAGGAACTTCACGTCTTCCATCTAAATAATCTGCCTGTACGTCATAGTATTTGTAAGCCAATCTTACATCAAAGTTTTTGAAAGGAGTAAAATCCCACTGTGTTTGGAATGAGTTGGCAAAAGATTTTCCATCTAGATTATAGAACGTCAGTTGCTGAGGCGAACGGTCAAGATCTACTAAAACTTGATTCTGGAAATCTGTTCTGAAAAAATCGGCAACAATAGTAGATTTTTTACCGAAAATTTTAAACTCCTGTTGTAAACTTACCCCGTAATTCCAAGCAACTTCCGGTCTTAAACCATAAATGTCTCCGCCGTTTTGTAAAATCTGAATATTTCTGTTCGATGCAAAATATTGCTGACTTTCTGCAAAAACATTCGCTGTTCTGAACCCTCTTCCCGCAGAAAGTCTAAAAATAGTTTGTGGAGTAAGGTCATATTTAAAATTCATTCTCGGTGTGAACTGTGTTCCTGCCAAGTTGTGGAAATCTGCTCTTGCGCCCGCAACTAAAGTATATTTTAAACCTGTTAAAGTATATTCTGCAAAAACTCCCGGAACAATATCGTTTCTTTTAAAGTTATCAATTAAATAGTTTTCTTCATAACCATCGTATAAGAAACTCGCTCCAGCTTTGTATTTATGGTTGGTATTTCCTAAAATACTTTCAAAGATCAAATTAGAATAATAAGTGTGTTGCTGCCCCGAGTAGTTTCTTAAACCAAAAAAACTGTCTTGCTGATGATAGGTGTATTGGTTCATCCAGCCCAAACTTTGGTAAGGCTTTCCTTTAAAAACATAACCCGTTTTGTTCCAAACCTGAAATCTTGAAATATCAATTCCAACACCGTAAAGTGACTGCTCCTTTTGAGAAAGCTTTTTATCAAATCCTATTTGTCCTGCAGTTCGTTCATCTTTAATGAAATTAATTCCAAAATGCGATCCAAAACCTGAACGCTCTAAATCGTTATAATTCAATAAATAAGCTGCATTGATCTGAGTTCCTTTCGGACGGTCAAGGAAATTGTCATCATTCATATCAGTGTCTCCGAAAGTTCCGTTTCCGTGAAGGAGAAAAGTTTGAGACCATTTATCATTAATCGCTGCTACGTGCGTAACGTTTGCTTCAGCTCTTCCGTTGAAATCGGCAAAAAGGTTTAATGACGTTTCAGGTGTTTTAGCATTCTTAATAAGCTCTGTATTGATTTGTCCGGTAATACTTTCATAACCGTTTGTTACCGTGCTTCCTCCTTTTGTTAACTGAATACTTTCGATCCATCTTCCTGGAATAAAATTCAATCCGTAAGCGGAAGCCAAGCCTCTAATCTCTGGTAGTAATTCTTTCGTTAAACTCGTATATTTTTGGTCTAAGCCTAACATTTTAAGCTGTTTCGTTCCCGTTACAGCATTGCTGAAAGAAACATCAACAGTAGCATTGGTTTCAAAACTTTCAGACAAATTACAACAAGCTGCTTTTAAAAGTTCTTTAGAATCGATATTAAATACTAAACCAGCTTCCTTTTTACTGATAGAAGTTGCTGCTTTTGATGCAGTAATCATTACTCCTTCTATATTTTTCTCACCAGTTGCATGAGAACTGTGGTTGGAAGCTTCTGTGTTGGCTTGTTTTTCTGCAAATTCCTTTTCGGTTTCGTTAGAGTGTACTTTTTCGTTTTTTTCTCCAAACTCAGTATCTCTGTCATACAAACAGCATCCCGGAAGTTTTTTGTAAACATCATCAGTTGTTTTGTACTTCTCATTATCATGACCTACTTCTGCTATTTTTTTAAGAATTTGATCGGCAGATGTTTTAGAAGAATCAAAGTTTAACGTTACTGTTTGTTTTTCAGCGCTCCATTCTGCGGAATTTGCTCTGGCAGATTTTGCCACTTTTTCTATTCTGGCTTTGCATGATTCGCAATTTCCTTTCACGAAAAATTCGTTTTCACCTTTAGTATGATTGTGATTTTCTACGTTTGAATTTTCCGTTTTTAGGCCTCTGTCGTAATGACAACATCCCGGAAGTTTCTCATACGTTTCATCAGAAGCTTTGAATTTTTCATTGTCATGACCAGCTTCTGCAACATTTTTTAGAACGTCTTCGGGCGAAACTTTTTCTGAAGTTTCTATAGTAAGAGTGTGTGAATCTATGGAATATTGTGCTGATTTTGCACCTGCTTTTTTAGCCGTTGTTTCTATTCTCTCTTTGCACATCTCGCAGTTTCCTTTTACCTTAAATTGGTTTTTAGAAAGGTTTTGAGCTGATACAAATGTTGCGAATAGTAAGAATACGCCAAGGATTACCTTGGTAAAATATAATTTCATTTTGTTTAAAATTTAGATTAATTGAATTAATGTAACATTCTAACAATGTAAATAGCCTTACAATCATTGGAAGATTGGTAAACTGATACATCGTTAAATTAATTTTTAATTAACCTAGTTTAGGCGGTTGCCAGATTTCTTTTAAACCGTTTGAAATGTAAGGATCAGCGTACTGAACCTGAATTTTTGAGATTGTTTTGAATGAGGGAATTCCCCAAGTATTGTTTTTCGCAAAATTATTTTCTACGAAAGTATTGCAGGTCATGCAAGACGAACAACAATCATCATTACAAGATTTATGGTTGCTTTTATTGTCTTTAGAATTGTGCTTGTCGTGATTTTTTTCACAACACGACATTTTAGATTCAGATTTGCAGCAAGTTTCTTTTGAAGCTTGAGCATAAAAATTATCTTTAGGAATTAAAAAAATTCCCAGACAAAAGATAATTAATAGTAGCTGAATCGGTTTCACAGTACAAATTTACAAAAAATAATTAAAGTGGCGCACCTACTTGTTTTGCGCAGTCATGCCAAGGTTGACCATGCGCAGGATTATTTTTTGGCTTTGGTCCTGTATTGGCAACTACCGATTGCGGAGTTGGAGCTGGTTGTGGAGCTTGTACAGGAGTTGTATTTTGAGCTGTAGGTTTACTGTTTAAAGGTTGTCCAACGGCAATATCACATCTATGACCAGGTTCTCCGTGTGGAGGATTCATTCCTGGAGCCGTTTTTACAGGTTGATTGTTTTGGGTAGGTGTAATTTGCGTAGGCTTTACAGAATTTGGGTCAATCTGAACAGTATTGTTGCCATTTACCTGAATAGCTTGAGGTGCAGAATTTTGAGCTGTAGGAGCACTGTTTAAAGGTTGACCAACAGGAATTTCACATCTGTGACCCGGTTGTCCATGAGGAGGATTCATTCCTGAAGCAGTGACCATTGTAGATCCGCTGGAAGTTTTTATTCCTGCCTGATCAATTAAAGAAGGTTTTGGAGTATTATTCATTGCAACATTGGGTTGCTGAGTTCCATCTTCATCTTTTAAATATGTTGGTTTTTCGTCTTTTTTACAAGAAACAGCAATTAAAGAAGTTGCCAAAAGCCCAAAAAGTAAATTTTTCATAATTAGATTTCTATTTTTCCTGACAATAATTAAGTTTGTATTTACTTTTATTCAAAGTTTACAATTTTACATTAAAAATTGCCCTGAAAAACAAAATTAGCAAAACATTTTGAATTGTTTTGCTAATTTGAATTTTTATGTTGCTATTTTAACGTTCGGTTAGTTCTTAACCAAAAGTCTGAAACCTTCACCATGTACGTTGATGATTTCTAAACCTTCATCGTCTTTCAGCAATTTTCTAAGTTTGGCAATATAAACGTCCATACTTCTTGCTGTAAAATAGTTTTCTTTTTTCCAGATTTTTCTTAATGCTAAATCTCTAGGCATAAAGTCGTTTCTGTGAAGACAAAGTAATTTTAAAAGTTCATTTTCTTTAGGCGAAAGTTTGTATTCGTTATCACCAACTCTCAATTGTCTCAGCATAGAATCAAAGAAAATATTACTGATTTTAAATTGCTCCTGCTCTTCATTTTCCAAAGTAGAGCTTCTCTGAAGAATCGCTTTAATTTTATATAAAAGTAATTCAGTGTCAAATGGTTTTGTGATGTAATCATCTGCTCCCAACTGATATCCTTTCAAAATATCTTCTCTCATGTTTCTTGCGGTCAAGAAAATGATCGGAGTATTTTTATCAATCTTTTTTACATCTTCTGCTAATGAAAAACCATCTTTTTTCGGCATCATCACGTCGAAAATACAGATGTCAAATTCACTCTCTGTGAATTCTTTTAGACCTTGTTCGCCATCTACGGCAAGGGTAACCTCAAAATTGTTTATCGTAAGATAATCTTTCAGTACCGCACCGAAACTCTGATCGTCTTCTACTAATAATATCCTGTTGCTCATATGTTTTTATATTTTATTATTTGTTTAAATTATTTTTTATGCCATTGGAAGTTTGATAATAAACTTGCTTCCCAGATCTTTTTGTGATTCTACAATGATTTGCCCTTTATGGAGCTCTACTATTTTTTTAACATAAGAAAGCCCCAAACCTTGCCCTTTTACATTATGAATATTTCCGGTTTCTTCTCTGAAGAATTTTTCGAAAATTTTGGTTTTGTTGTGGGTTTCCATTCCCATTCCCTTGTCTGCAACTTCCAGAACGTACCAGTTTCCTTCGTTTTTAGTTTTAATGCTGATTTCAGGAGCTTCCGGTGAATATTTGTTGGCGTTGTCTAAAAGATTCACCAGCATATTTGAAATATGGAATTCGTCAATTTTAAAGTTGTAATGAGTTGCATTAAATTCCTCAGTAAGCTTTCCGTTTCTCTGTTGGATAATCAGATTAAATGATTCTGTTGTCTTCTTAATTAATTCTCGTACGTTGGTTTCTTTTAAGAATAACTCTACTTCATTTCGTTCTAATTTAGACATGTTCAGAACATTTTCAACCTGCTTTTTCATCCTCAGATTTTCCTGTTTAATAAGGTTTGAGTAATATTTTACCTTATCAGGATTGGTCGCAATTTTATCATTAGCCAAAGAATCTGTAGCTACAGAAATTGTTGCGAGTGGCGTTTTGAATTCGTGCGACATGTTATTGATGAAATCAGTTTTTACTTCTGCCAGTTTTTTCTGTCTCATCATATAATTAATTGAGATGATATAAATTCCCAAAATTGTCAAAAGTGAAAGAAAAGTTCCCAAAAGCATCGGCCAATTGTTCATTGCCAAAGAGTATTCTTTTTTAGGGAAAACCAAAGCCAAAGTATATAAAGTACGGTCTTTATTATCGGTAAATAAGGGGTAAGAGTAAGAATTGGCATCTTTTTTCTCTTTAAAGACTTTGTTTACAATGTTCGTTAGTTTATTGTTTTTATCTGTCACTCCATAGCCGAATTCTGCACTGATTCCTTTCATTCTAAGTTCTTTAGTAATCACAGAATCTAAAACTGCACGGTCTACTCTTTTATCAAGAGGAAGATTGTTTCCATATACTTCAACAAATTCTTTTAGGCTATAATCACCACTTCTAATATCCTGATTCAGTTCTGAAGTGAGTATTTCTCGTTTAGTTGTATCTTTTTTTACTTTATATGCTGCGTCGTCAGTATACATGGTTGTGAGGCGCAGAGAATCTCCCTTGAGAGAAATAGGGAGCTTTATAGTTTCAGTAAGGTTTCTGTAATATACAATCGATTTTTGAGTTCCTGAATCCTGTGTCTGTTGAATCGTAGTGAGGGAGGGCTTGTCTTTATTTGCTTTTACATTGTCTCTTAAATTTGCATAATTCTCATTAAAAAGCTTTTCTACTTCAATTTCTGCTATGTTTTTTGAAGTATTTTCCAAAGCGGAATAAACTTTGTTAGAAAACTCTTGTTCTAATGCAACGTAATAATTTTTAAGCCAATAAAACTGCAGCGTGACAAATACAATGAGAGATATCGTCATAAAAACCGAGATTATCGGGATGAATTTGTTATTCATTGCATTGGAAAATTAAAGTTGTGAATGTTAAAATTACTCATTTTAAGATTTGATAAACAAAAAATGCGCCAAAATATTGTTTATTTTTTCTTAAAAATAAAGCTTTTAACATTTTATTATAAATTTTGACTAATTTTCTTAAAGAAACTTGTGATAATTATTAACCAAAATCAAAATAACTATGAGCTCAAAAATTGTTTTTAATCAAGATTTTCATACCAAAAGTATTTATGTGATGAAGATCTATTCTGCCGAAGTATCGAAAGTGTGGGAGTATTTTACAAAACCAGAATTACTGGATCTGTGGTGGGCTCCCAAACCCTGGAAATGTGAAACCGAAAAATTAGATTTTCAAGAAGGTGGAGTCTGGTTATATTCTATGAACGGACCGGAAGGAGAAAAAATATTTTCGCTGGTAAAATACGGTAAAATAGATGAGCATAGAAGTGTAGATGGGATTGATGCTTTTTGTGATGCCAATGGAAATGTTGACGAGAGATTTCCGCAAACACAATGGCTGATTGGTTTTACAGGAGTTGAGCAAGGAACGAAAATTTCTCTCAACATTCATTTCAATTCTGAAGATGATATGAAAAAACAATTGGAAATGGGCTTTGAAGAAGGTTTTAAAATGGGTTTAAACCAGCTGGAAGAGATTTTTAGTAAGTTGAAAATTTGAAAATTTGAGAATGTGTTAATTTGAAAATTATTAATTGAAAAAAACTCTATGTGATTTTTTGAAAATTTACTTCAACTGATGATTTCTAAAAAAACAAAATGGAAAGTAAAAACTTACTCTCCATTTTTTATGTAATTAACCAATTTTCAAATTCTCTCATTTTCAAATTAATTGCTCATCCTGAAAATACTGAATGATTGCTTTTTTCATCAGGATTTGTTGCTCGTTCGGTTTAAGTTCCGGAAGCTTTTCCGTTTCCTCAAAATGAGGATAACCGTCGTCGTCGTAATGTGAAAATTTAAAATATCCGAAAGGTTCCAGCAAACGACAAACGGCAATGTGAAGAATGTTTAGTTTGTCATCTTTGGTATATTTTTGTTGTCCGCTTCCCAATTCCTGTACTCCGATTAAGAATAAATAGGTTTCAATCGGAGCGTTTTTTTCGGTATCAAAATTTTCAATAAAAAATTGTTCTATTTTTTGCCAAATTTCACTTTCTGTCATAATATATGGTCTGTATTCATCCAGCTTTTAGAATGATACATTTTATTTAGAGATTGTTTTGTTCTTCTTTTTTCTTTAAATCTTCTTCTTTTGCCTTTTTTAGAAGTTCGGCAAGTTTTTCTTCCTGTTTAAATTTTAAAATCTCCCTCTTTTCATTTCTAATGATCCTGTCTCTTTGAATAAGATAGTAAATGACAGTGATCGTAATCATTATTATAAGAAGTATCATATCATTGAAATTTGAGTTAGATTAAATTACATTTTGTCAATTTTCAGCAAGAATGCATATTCTAATGCGTCTTCCTTTAATGATTCAAATCTTCCACTTGCACCACCGTGTCCTGAGCTCATGTCGGTTTTGAAAATCAAAAGATTATTGTCTGTTTTTAATTCTCTTAGTTTTGCGGTCCATTTTGCAGGTTCCCAATATTGCACCTGAGAATCGTGGAAACCAGTCGTAATCAATGTGTGCGGATAATTTTTTGCTTCAACATTGTCATAAGGCGAATATGCTTTCATATAATGATAATATTCTTCGTCATTCGGATTTCCCCATTCGTCGTATTCTCCGGTTGTTAAAGGAATGGTTTCGTCCAACATCGTAGAAACTACATCCACAAAAGGAACCTGCGCTACAATTCCGTTGAATAGAGTAGGTTCATAATTCATCACAGCTCCCACCAATAATCCTCCTGCGCTTCCGCCCATTGCATACAAATGCTTTGAAGAGGTGTAATTTTCTTTAATTAAATGCTTCCCTGCATCAATAAAATCGAAGAATGTATTTTTCTTAAACAGCATTTTTCCATCTTCATACCATTCTCTTCCCAGATATTCTCCACCACGAATATGAGCAATGGCATAAATAAATCCTCTGTCTAGAATTGATAATCTTACATTAGAAAAACTTGCATCAACTGTATGACCATAACTTCCGTAACCATATAAAAGAACTGGGGTTTCTGCAGATTTTTTTGTGTCCTTATGATAAACCAAAGAAATAGGGATTTGTTCTTCGCCATCTCTTGAGTCTGCCCAGATTCTTTCAGAAATATAATTTTCAGGGAAAAACTTTCCACCCAAAACTTCTTGTCTTTTCAAAAGCTTGGTGGTTTTTTCTTTTAAATTATACTCGTAAGTCGAATTTGGCTGTGTTAAAGAAGTATATCCATAACGAAGAACTTCGGTATCAAATTCTAAATTAGTTCCAATATAAGCAGTATATGTTGGGTCTGAAAAAGGTAAATAATACGATTCCTGAGTTTTTTCGTCGATGATTTTTATTTGCAATAAACCTTCTTTTCTTTCTTCAAGAATGAGATAATTTTTAAAAATCTCAAATCCTTCCAATAAAACTTCTTCACGATGCGGAATAACATCTACCCAGTTTTCCATTCCGCAATTGTCGATTTTTGCTTTTACAATTTTAAAATTGGTAGCGTCATCTGCATTGGTAATAATATAAAATTCATCTTCATAGTGTTCTACAGAATATTCTAAATCATCAATTCTTGGCTGAATGACTTTCCATTCTGCAAAAACATTATTTGCCGGAATAAAATGATGCTCATCTGAAATCGTACTTGAGCTCGCCATGAAAATGTATTCCATAGATTTTGTCTTGAAAACATTCACATCAAAAGTTTCGTCTTCTTCATGGAAAACCAAAACATCTTCAGAAGTGTCGGTTCCTAATTTATGTCTGTAAACTTTATAAGCTCTTAAACTTTCATCTTTTATGATGTAGAAAACATGTTCGTTATCATTTGCCCAAACAGCTTTTCCGGTTGTATTTTCAATTTTATCAGAAAGAATTTCATTGGTTTTTAAATCTTTAAAATTTAAAGTATAAATTCTTCTTCCTACATTGTCTGATGAAAATGAAGCTAATTTGTTATTGGGACTTACCGCAACATTGGCTACTTCAAAAAACTCTTCTCCTTCTGCAAGAATATTAACATCAAGAACAATTTCCTCTTCGTTTTCGAGAGTTTTATATTTACGGCAGAAAATCGGATATTCTTTTCCTTCTTCGTAACGCACGATATACCAATATTCATTAAAGAAATAAGGCAAAGACTCATCATCCTTTTTATATCTGGCTTTCATTTCCTCGAAAAGTTCTTCTTGAAATTCCTCAGAATCTTTCATTACAAAGTCTGCGTAGGCATTTTCTTCTTCAAGATATTGTATAACTTCCGGATTTTCTTTTTCATTCATCCAGAAATAATTGTCAATTCTTCTGTCACCGTGTATTTCGAGTACTTTTTCTATTTTTTTTGCCGTGGGAGCTTTCATTAATGTTAATTCTTGTTCAAATTTAATTAAAAAAAAACCATCTTTTCTTTTTATCGAAAAGACGGCTGTTTTGTATCAAATATTTTAAAACTATTTGTGTAGGCTTTTGATGTATTTTTCAAGTGCCATAGTCATAGAAGGCGTTTCTTTTGTTGGAGCCATTAAATCTATTTTTAAACCTGCATCTTCTGCTGCTGCTGAAGTTGTAGGTCCGAAAACTCCTATTTTGGTGTCTTCCTGTTTGAAATCCGGGAAGTTTTGCTGTAGAGATTTTATTCCTTGCGGGCTAAAGAAAATCAACATATCGTAATCTTTAATGTTGATGTCTGTTAAATCACTGCAAACCGTTCTGTACATAATTGCTCTTGTCCATTCGATGTTGGCTGCATCCAAAGTTTTTGGAATATCCGGGCTCAAAACATCCGAAGAAGGCAATAAGTACTTTTCCGAAGGAAATTTTTTGAAAAGAGGCAACAGGTCGGCAAAGTTCTTTTCACCAAAACTGATCTTTCTTTTTCTATACACAATATGCTTCTGAAGATAATTGGCAATCGCCTCAGACTGACAAATGTATCGCATTGTGTCTGGTACGGCAAACCTTAATTCTTCAGCAAGCCTGAAATAGTGGTCTATCGCATTTTTACTGGTAAAAATAATACCGGTATATTGCGTAAGATCTATTTTCTGTGTTCTAAGTTCTTTGTTGTCTACTCCTTCGACGTGGATAAAAGGGCGGAAGTCAATCTTTATTTTTTCCTTCTTCGCAATTTCCAGATATGGAGAAGACTCACTAGGCGCTGGTTGAGAAACCAATATTGACTTTATTCTCATCATGTACTTTTATTAAATAAATAATAACTTCCAAAGCATCAACAGTGGTGCGATTTGGAGGGTGCAAATATACAAAAATTTATAATACCATTTTTGTGGTAAGATGTTGTTTCTGTGAAACAAATAAAAAAACACCTTGAAAATGAACACAAAAGAGAAAAAATAAATATAATAAATAAATGCGCTATTTCTGTCTATCGGGAAATAGTAGTGGGTTACACACAAAATAATCAGTAAAACTGAAAGAATGAAGTGGAATTTTGTGGAGGTAAAATAAAAAATACTCCATTTTTTACCATCACCTATCGCTTGGTAAAATAAAAAGCCAAAGGCTGTTCGGATGAAATAAAAAAGTGAAATAATAATTAAAGTATATCCTATTTTATTAAGTTGATAACCAAAAGGTTGGAAATCGGCAACATATTTGGGCACAATCGGGATGTATTGAGATACCAGAACACTTAAGCTTAAAGCGGTAACAAGCGAAGTAATTATCCAGCTCGGAAGATTATTGCTTGCATCATAGTATTTCTGCAAAAGAAAGTCTTTAAGGTTGGCTTCACGTTCTATCACATTCATCATAAAAATGTACAAAAAAAGGCAGCCGATAAGGATAAAAACTACCCAATCATTATTTTCAGGTATTCTTACTTCGTTTTTGAAAGTTTGTAATAATGGCAAAGGAAATTTTTTGCAAAATTATAGATTATTTTGTATAAAATAAAAAACTTAAATAAACTATCTTTGCAAATTGAAATGAAAAAACTCGTCATAATTCCGACCTATAACGAAAAGGAGAATATAGAAAATATAATTTCCGCTGTTTTTGCATTGGAAGAAGAGTTTCACGTCTTGGTAGTAGACGATTCTTCGCCAGATAAAACGGCAGACATTGTAAAAGAACTTCAAAAAAAATTTCCTCACACTCTTCATCTTTCCATAAGACATATTAAAGATGGCTTAGGGAAGGCATATATTCATGGTTTTAAATGGGCACTTCAAAACAATTATGATTACATTTTTGAGATGGATGCCGATTTTTCTCATGATCCAAAAGATTTACCAAAACTTTTTGAAGCCTGCCAAAATGCAGATATGGCAGTTGGATCACGTTATTCTAAAGGAGTGAATGTTGTGAATTGGCCAATGGGAAGAGTTTTGCTTTCTTATTTTGCTTCGAAATATGTGAGATTTATTTTAGGTCTTCCAATTCATGATACAACGGCGGGCTTTGTGTGTTTCTCAAGAAAAGTTTTAGAAGAAATCGGTTTAGATAATGTAAGATTGAAAGGGTATGGTTTTCAGATTGAAATGAAATTCAGAACTTTCAAAAAAGGATACAAAATTGTAGAGGTTCCTATCATTTTTACCAACAGAATTTTGGGCGAAAGTAAAATGAATGGCGGAATCATCCATGAAGCAGTGTTTGGTGTTTTAAATTTAAAATGGAAATCAATTATCAACAGATTATGAAAAAGCTGATTTTCTTTTTTGTTTTAATGTGTTTATTTTCATGTAATGAATATATAGATAAACCGAAAAATCTTGTTGGGAAAACCAAGATGGCAGAAATTATTGCTGATTTGGCGATTAATGATCAGGTTATCTATCTTTATCCTAAAACAAATTTAGAAAGCGGAACAAGATTTATTTTAAAAAATCATGAGGTGAAAACTGAAGATTTTCTTGCGAGTTACCGTTATTATATCGTAAAGCAAAAAATGAAGGGGATTGTAGAAGATGCCCAGAAAATTATTATAGAAAAAGACCCGAAGTCTGAAAAGAAAATAAAAGGTGATATTGATTTAAAAGATACAAAATTACCAAAACTGGAAAGACGATAATGAAGTAATGCTTTCTCGCAAAGCAGTTAAAATGTATAAGAATGAATTTTTTTAATATAGAAAAAACCTCAGAAGGCAAAGCAAGAGCCGGAGTTTTGAATACAGACCACGGAACTGTTCAAACACCGATTTTTATGCCTGTAGGAACTGTAGCAAGTGTAAAAACCGTTCACCAAAGAGAAATAAAAGACGATATTAAAGCTCAGATTATTTTGGGAAATACGTATCACCTTTACCTTCGTCCGGGAATGGAAGTGATGGAAGCTGCAGGAGGTTTGCATAAATTTATGAATTGGGATCTTCCGATTCTTACCGACTCAGGAGGTTTTCAGGTATTTTCTCTTTCAGGAAGCAGAAAAATGTCTGAAGAAGGCGTAAAATTCAAATCGCACATCGATGGAAGTTATCATTTGTTCACTCCGGAAAAATCGATGGAAATCCAAAGACAAATCGGAGCAGATATCTTTATGGCTTTTGATGAATGTGTTGCTTATCCTGAAGAATATAATCAGGTGAAAAAATCGATGGAGATGACGCACCGCTGGTTAAAAAGATGTCTCGATTATAATGCAGAAAATCCTGAATTATACGGTTATAAACAAAGATTCTTCCCAATCGTTCAAGGTTCTACTTATTCAGATTTAAGAAAAATTTCGGCAGAAGTTATTGCAGAAGCAGGAGCAGAAGGAAATGCTATTGGCGGACTTTCTGTAGGCGAACCTGAAGAAGAAATGTACAGAATTACCGATGAGGTAACCGATATTTTGCCAAAAGATAAACCAAGATATTTGATGGGAGTAGGAACTCCGTGGAATATTTTAGAATCAATCGGTTTAGGAATCGATATGATGGATTGTGTGATGCCTACAAGAAACGCAAGAAATGCTATGCTTTTCACTTGGCAAGGTGTGATGAATATGAAAAACGAAAAATGGAAGAAAGATTTTTCTCCGTTAGACGAGTTTGGGACAAGTTTTGTAGATCAGGAATATTCGAAAGCTTATCTGCGTCATTTGTTTGTGTCTAAAGAATATTTAGCGAAACAAATTGCATCAATCCATAATCTTGCATTTTATTTAGATTTGGTGAAAGTGGCAAGAGAACATATCTTAGCAGGAGATTTCTATCAGTGGAAAGATTCTATAGTTCCTGTGTTGAGACAAAGACTTTAGAAATAAAAATGAGAAATCCTGAATGAAGGATTTAATAGAAAATAGGACGGAATTTTATTTAAAAAATAAATAAAAATGCTTAAAATAGTAGACGGATATATCGTAAAAAAATACCTTGGAACTTTTAGTTTCATGTTGATATTGCTGTCTATTGTGGTTTTGGTAATCGATGTTCAGCAGAAAATTCCAAGAATTGAAAAAGCAACTGAAATTGATCCTAAATTAGATTTAACCTACTTTCTTATTCACTTTTATCCATATTGGATTATCAATTTGGTGATTACATTCTTGGCGATTCTTGTTTTTATATCGGTGATTTATTTTACCTCAAGAATGGCAAATAATACCGAGATTGTTGCGATCATAAGCAGTGGTGCCAGTTTTCACAGGTTTGCAAGACCTTATTTGCTGACTTCTTTATTTATTGCTCTTATTTCTTTAACGGTGAATCACTTTGTTTTGCCTTGGGCAAATGTTAAGAAAAACCAGTTAGAAGCCTATACTTACAATGCCGCTGCTAAAGAAAAAATTTTAGGAACCGCTCCTGTTTCTGCGCAGATAAGTAAAACCGAATATATTTTCATTAACTCCTGGAATAAAAGAGAAAAAAGAGGATATGGTTTTCTATATCAGAAGTTTGATAAAGATAGAAAACTCATTTATGAACTTAAAGCAACCGATGTTTTCTGGCAAGAAGACAAAAAAAGTTTTGTGCTGAATAGTTATTTGGAAAAGACCATCAATAAAGATGATCCCGAAAAACTGGGACAGGGTTTTGAGTTGAAAAAAAATTACGGCCAAGATCCCGAAGAGTTATTTCCAAACGAACTTTTAGGTCAAAATAAAGTAACTCCGGAGCTTATAAAATTCATTGAGCGTGAAAAAAATAAGGGAAACAGCAACCTGAATTCTCACCTAAACGAGTTGCATCAGCGTACTTCAATGCCGGTTTCAATTATTATTCTGACGTTTTTGGCGCTTTCTCTTTCATCACAAAAGAAAAGGGGAGGTTTGGGAATTAACCTTGCGATTGGTATTTCTTTGGCGTTTGTATTTGTATTCTCTTTTGAAGCTTTAAAAGTGGTTTCGGAAAATAAAAGTATGTCGCCCGCATTGGCGATGTGGTTCCCGAATATTATTTTCTTCCCGATTACTTTGTTTTTATATTTAAAACGTGCTAATCAATAAAGGAGCTTGATTTCTTTGTGATAAAAAGATTGCAGTCCGGATTGTTCCAATTCTATCCAGATATTACCATTTTCGTCGGCATTTTTAATGATGCCATTTTGTCTTACTTTGTTCAATTCGAAAACTGAAACTTCATCTTTTCTGAATAAATTTGAATTAAACTGAGCCAAGATTTCTTCGTCATCAGGAATATGGGTTAGTTTTTCAATTAAAAATAAGTGCAGATCTTTTGTGAATTGTTTTAGATTAAATCTTTTTCCGGTTTGCGTTAAAAGTGATCCTGCATTAGAAATTTCGTCAAATTTTTCCTGTAAAATATTAATTCCTATTCCAATAATAAAATAATTTTCCTGATTGATTTTTTTCTTTTCAATCAGTATTCCTACAACTTTTTTATTTTTTACGATAATATCATTGGGCCACTTTATTTTTACTATCTTTTCAGTCAGATTGGCAAGATAATTTTGTACAGCGATTGCGGTATAATAATTGAACAAGAAATCTGAGTGAAGAATGCATGAGGTTTTTACAGCCAATGTATAAGCAAGATTCTGTTCTGCTACTGATGCCCAAGAGTTTCCGTATTGTCCCCGCCCTTTTATTTGATTGAATGTGTAAAGACCAACAAAATTTGATTGCGGATAAAGTAAAACGTCAGATATTTCGTCATTAGTAGAAGAACACGCATTGCGGTAAAATAGCTCACTCATTTAAGAAAACTTTAAGACTTTAAAACCCTAAAAGTAAGGCTAAAGTAAAAGAAAAACAATAAATTTGCAGATTATAGTATATTTTAATGAATAAAACAGCAGAAAAGCAAGCGCTAATAGATAAAATTGTAGAGGCAATTCAAGACGTAAAAGGGGAAGACATTATGATCTTTGACCTTACTAAAATCGAAAACTCAGTTGCAGAAACGTTTATAATTTGTAGCGGAAACTCAAATACACAAGTTTCGGCATTGGCAGGAAGTGTAGAAAAAAAGGTAAGAAACGATCTACAAGACAGACCTTGGCATGTAGAAGGTACAGAGAATTCAATGTGGGTATTGGTAGATTACGTTACCGTGGTAGTGCATATTTTCCAAAAGCAGACTCGTGAATATTACGACATCGAAGAACTTTGGGGAGATGCAAAAATCACAAGGATAGAAAGTGAAATATAAATTTTAAAAGTAATAAATGAATAATAAAGGATTTAACTGGTTTTTCCCTGTCATAATTATAGCACTTGTGCTATTTTTTATCGCCAGCTCTATGGGTGATAACAGTGCAAAATCGATCGATGAAGATTCATTCTTCAAAGAGATGCAGGCTGGGAAAATTCAGAAAGTGTTAATAGACAAGCAAAAACAAAACGCTGAAGTTTATTTAACGCAAGCTGCTAAAACGGAAACGGTAAAAGCTCAGGATAAAAGTTCTAACCCGTTCTCATCATTGGGAATGACTCCGAAAGCAGATTATACACTTAAGTATGGTGATTTACAGTTGTTTTTGTCAAAGTTTGAAACTTTGAAAGCTGAAAATCCCGCATTAAAAACAACAAAAGATTATGCAGAAGGCGAAAGTCCGTTAATGAGCATTCTTATTCAGGCATTAATCTGGATTGCAATCTTAGGACTTTTCTATTTTATTCTTTTCAGAAAAATGGGCGGCGGTGGCGGTCCTGGTGGACAAATTTTCTCTATTGGAAAATCTAAAGCTAAACTTTTTGACGAGAAAGAAAGAATTCAGGTAACATTCAAAGATGTTGCAGGTTTGGAAGGTGCTAAAGAAGAAGTACAGGAAGTGGTAGATTTCTTGAAAAACTCTGAAAAATATACAAAACTGGGAGGCAAAATTCCTAAAGGTGTACTTTTGGTAGGTCCTCCGGGAACAGGTAAAACTTTATTGGCGAAAGCTGTTGCGGGTGAAGCTAAAGTTCCTTTCTTCTCATTGTCGGGTTCAGATTTTGTTGAAATGTTTGTTGGGGTAGGTGCTTCTAGAGTAAGAGATCTTTTTGCTCAGGCTAAAGCTAAATCTCCTGCAATTATCTTCATCGATGAGATTGATGCTATTGGTAGAGCAAGAGGTAAAAATAATTTCTCAGGCGGAAACGACGAAAGGGAAAATACCTTAAACCAGCTTTTAACAGAAATGGATGGTTTTGGAACCGATACCAACGTTATTGTAATGGCGGCAACCAACAGAGCAGATATTTTGGATAAAGCCTTAATGAGAGCAGGTCGTTTTGACCGTTCGATTTATGTAGACCTTCCGGAACTTCATGAGAGAAGACAGATATTTGATGTTCACTTAAAGAAAATCAAATTAGACGAAAATATAGACAGAGAATTTTTATCTAAACAAACTCCTGGGTTTAGTGGAGCAGATATTGCAAATGTTTGTAACGAAGCAGCATTAATTGCAGCAAGAAACAATCATGAGTCTGTTACAAAACAAGATTTCCTGGATGCTGTTGATAGAATTATTGGTGGTCTTGAAAAGAAAAATAAAGCAATCAAACCTTCTGAAAAGAAAAGAGTTGCTTATCACGAAGCAGGTCACGCAACGATTTCTTGGTTGGTAGAGCACGCTTCACCGCTTCTTAAAGTAACAATTGTTCCGAGAGGACGTTCTTTAGGGGCAGCTTGGTATCTTCCTGAAGAAAGACAGTTGACAACAACCGAGCAAATGTTAGACGAAATGTGTGCTACTTTAGGAGGTAGAGCTGCAGAGCAGGTAATATTCAATAATATTTCTACAGGGGCGCTTTCTGATCTTGAAAGTGTTACTAAAAGAGCTCAGGCAATGGTTACAATCTACGGTTTGAGTACAAATATTGGTAATATTTCTTATTACGACAGTTCAGGTCAGTCTGAGTATTCTTTTGGAAAACCTTATTCTGAAGAAACGGCTAAGAAAATTGATGTTGAAATCAAAAGTATTATCGAAAATCAGTACGACAGAGCAATTCAGATTCTTACAGATAATAAAGATAAGCTGGATGCTTTGGCAAACAAACTTTTGGAAAAAGAAGTAATCTTCCGTGAAGATTTGGAAGATATTTTCGGGAAAAGAGCTTGGGATCCTGAGTTGACAGAAAAGCCGGTAACCAACACTATTCCTTTGAAGGAAAAAGAAGAAGAGCCATCAAGTGAGCAAGAAGTAAACGAAAGTGAAATTCAGGCTCCTGAAAGTTCTACTCAAATCTAAAAATATCCTTATTGGATTTAAAATAACTCCCGACAAATAAATCTATTTGTCGGGTTTTTTGTTATTTAAACTATATTCTTAGACGAATTATAATTATATTTTCTATTTTTGTATATAAGTTGACTAAAAATATACTAAGTTGAGTTTATTTAAAAGAATTGTAAGCAAACTAACCAACCAGCCCGAAGATGATGAAAAACAGAGCCTGGAAAAGCTTGGAGATTCGCTGAAAAATGCTGATCTCGACTACAAGTTTGCGCAATTATTTACGCATTCTGGTGGCTTTTTCAACTATTGTGCAGATGAATCAGAAGCATTGCAGACTTTGAATCAGATTTTAAAAATCGAGGGAATTAATTCTGTTTTTTGCTGTGATAAAGATCTTCAGGGATTTTTGAACGTAATAAAAATTAATAATACGCCCGAGCTGGAATCGCGTAACGATGCCGCTTTTATATCATGCGAATACCTTATTGCGTACGATGGCAGAATCATGCTTTCGCACAATAACATTCTGCATTATCATTCTTCAAGACTGCCGAGCAAAATAATTATTATGGCAAATGTTTCCCAAATCGTCAATAATCTGAATGATGCAATGGGCAAAATAAAACGCACCGGAAACATCAAAAACCTTACTTCAATCAGCGGAAACCACTCTAAGCTGGATGCTGCTGCAAACAATAATACGAAGCTATTTTTACTTTTACTGGAAGATTAGCATCGCTTTCTAAATTTTAAATTTTGGACAAAAATCTTATTCAGAGAACGCTTTCAGGGCTGGTTTATGTAGCCGTAATATTTCTTTGTGCAACACCTTTTGGTGCACAGCTTTTAGACTCGGTTTCTCCCGGTCTCGTTCAGCAGCAATATTTGTATTATGCTTTAATAAGCTTTCTTTTGCTGGTTGGAACATGGGAATGCATGAAAATTATGAAATTCGGAGACGGATACGAAAAGTGGATTGTTTTTCCGTTAGTCATTTTTATTTTCTATGTTTTCTCTAAACGATATTTTCAGCACGGATTTTATTTTGATTTCAGGCTGTCGGAAATATTAGCCCTTTCTTTAACGGTTATTGCGGTTATTACTTTATTTAAATTTTCAAACGAACTTTATATCGACAGCGGAAAACTTATTTTTACCGTAATCTATGTCGCTTTACCGTTTTCTTTTGCCTTAGGTTTGCCTAAATATTCTTCAATTGAAAATACATTTTCGCTTGAAGTTATTTTCTTATTTATTTTAATTTGGAGCAGCGATACCTTTGCCTATCTCGTTGGGAAATTCTTCGGGAAACATAAAATGGCACCGAAAATTTCACCAAAAAAAACCTGGGAAGGTTACATTGGAGGTGTTGTTCTAACTTTAGTGCTTTCTTATTTTGTTGAGCTGTATCAACCACAGCTTCGCGGAAACTGGATGGTTGTAGGTTTTCTGATTGCTGCATTTGCACCTTTGGGAGATTTGGTAGAAAGTCAACTGAAAAGAAATTTTGGCGTAAAAGACAGCGGAAACATCATTCCGGGACATGGTGGAGTATTAGATCGATTAGACAGTTTTTTAATTTGTGTTCCTGTCGTATATTTGTACTTTATTTTAGAAAAATTTATTTAAACCTATATTTTTGTTATACTTCGTAAACTGCGTTGGCAATAACAAACAACAATTAATACCATTATGAAATTACATAAAGAGTCGAAAGGAACCATCACGGTAGCGTCTATACTTTTCGCAATTATTGCTGCTGCATCTATTTATTTTCTTGAAATATGGTCGCTTTTGATCATTGTACCATTATTGGTTATTTACAGTTTGGTATTTTGGTTCTTCAGAGTTCCGAATCGTGATATTTTGGATCACGTAGAAAATGTAATTGCTCCTGTTGACGGAAAAGTGGTGATGATTAAAGAAGTAGAAGAGGATGAATTCATTAAAGGAAAGGCAATTCAGGTTTCTATCTTTATGTCTCCTTTGAATGTTCATATTTGTAGATATCCGGTTTCTGGAGATGTAATTTATAAAAAATATCACCCTGGGAAATACTTGGTTGCATGGCACGAAAAATCGTCTACAGAAAATGAAAGAACAACGGTTGCGGTACAAAGTTTAACCAATCATAAAGTGGTTTTCAGACAAATTGCGGGATATGTAGCGAGAAGAATTGTTTTCTATTGCAATGAAGGGGATGCTGCAAAAGCGGGTCATGAGTTTGGTTTCATTAAATTCGGTTCAAGAATGGATGTTTTCTTGCCGCTCGATACCGAGATTATCTGTAAAATAGGTGATATTACCAAAGGTGGAATCGATGTGATTGCTAAAATGAGAGATTAATATTTAATGAAAATATATAAAGACCGTTTCGAGAGAAGCGGTCTTTTTTTGTTTCAAATAAATCATAATATTTTTATTGAATCGAGATTAAAAATTAAAATGTATTGTTATTGTGATACTCATTTAATACTTTGATGCTTGTAAATACTATTTTACGTTGTAGTTTTGATGCCAAATCAAAAATCTAATTTTTTAATGAAAAAAATTCTACTTCCTTTAATGGTCTTTACCGGACTTTTTAACACGTATGCTCAAACCAATATTAATGTATTTTCCCAAATCGTTTTTTATGACGGATATGCATCGAATGTATCCAACCCGGTTCCTGCAAATACAATAAGACTTGCTAATTACAGATACGCTAAAAAACTTACAGATGCCGAGCTGAATTCTTTTCAGAATAAAATTACCATGAATGTTACCATTGGAGCTTTATGTGATAATTATGACAGAATTGGAGGGGTACATTTGGCTTTAGTTCCAAAAGATCAATTGACTTATTCTTTAAGTGATACAAATGTCAAAAGAATTGAAATTGGAAGATATATTACTCCTTTTATGAATAAAAATATTTCTCCGACTTCTGTTCCTTATACCTATAATGTTGATAATTTGTATTCTATTTTCAGTAATACAACTTTAAGAAATACCTATGATATTTATGTGGAGCTTGATGTTTTTGGAGTTCCTTATGCTGCAAATACGCAAGTTGCGGGTTGTTCAGGAAGAAATGATGTCTTTGCCGGAACGCTTGATTTTGTTACTTCTAATGATCCTGCAATCACCACTTCTTACAATAATTTACTTCCGTTATTAGATTCAAACGAACTGAATAATTATAACAATACAGATCAACCCGGACAAACGGTAAGACTGGTTAATTTTAATTTAAACCAAAGTACAGACAATGCAAAGTTTTTTATTATCTCTACACCACACGGAGCAGGTTCTGGCGGTGAAGAATACGTAAGAAGACAAAACTTTGTTTCTTTAGACAATACTCAGGTTTTAACGTTTACACCGGGAGGAAAATCTTGTGAACCTTACCGAATGTATAACACACAAGGAAATGGTATTTATGGACAAAACGCGCAAAGTCAGTCTTGGTGGACATCCTGGAACAATTGGTGTCCCGGAGATTCTGTCCCTATTCGAAGCTTTACTACACCTACGCTTTCAAGCGGAAGTCACACTTTGAAATATGAAGTTCCTGCCGCTGTTTTCAATGGGCAAGACGGTAGAGTAGTGCTTTCTATTTATATGCAAAGCAACAATCAGTTGTTATCTGTAAAAGACGTTTCTACGGTTGATGTTTCTGTTTTTCCTAATCCTACTGCAGATTTTGTGAATATCAGATCCGATAAAAAAGTAAGAAATGTAATTATTTACTCACTTGATGGAAGAAGATTGAATGAAACTAAAGATTCTAAAATTGATTTATCAGCATACCCATCCGGAAATTATTTGTTAGATATTACATTGGAAGGTGGAACTCAGTTTAAGCATAAAGTTATTAAAAAGTAGTTTAAACATTCATTATAACAGAAAAGAGAAGCCAATTTAATTGGTTTCTCTTTCTTTTTATTTAATATGCGTTTTCACCTCTGTAATGAGGCTTAAAATAAATTCCAAGGGCAAATCCTCATTTTCATCAATTAGAAGGATTTTAAACTTCTTTCTGCCTTCACTAATGAGTAATGGATGGTCTAATCGATCGCCGTGATAAAAGCTGATGTAATGTTTCTTATGCTTTTTGCTGTAATAAAGATAGCAGAGCATTTTCTTTTTAAACTTAAAAAAGGGCAGTCCGAAACTCAGAGTTTCTGTAATGTTTTCGGGATCAGATTCTAAGATTTTTTTTCGTAAAAACAAAAGAGTACTTCTTTCAGGCTCATCGATTCTGTAGAAGTACTCTTGTATAGGATTCATTTTAAATAGAATTTAAAATTGTTTAGTCAAAATTCTGAAGCTCTACCAATTTGTGATAAGTGCCTCTTTTTGCCATTAATTCTTGGTGGCTTCCCTGTTCTACAATGTCACCTTTCTCCATCACTACAATCCAGTCTGCTTTCTGAATGGTTGAAAGTCGGTGAGCAATAACCAGTGAAGTTCTGTTTTCCATCATTTTCTCAAGGGCATCTTGTACAAATTTTTCAGATTCTGTATCTAAAGCAGAAGTTGCTTCATCCAAAATCATAATCGGTGGGTTTTTCAGAACGGCTCTTGCGATAGAAACTCTCTGCTTTTGTCCGCCGGAAAGTTTTCCTCCGTCGTCACCGATGTTGGTATCATACCCATTTGGAAGCTGCGTAATGAAATTATCTGCGTTGGCGATTTTTGCTGCAGCAATTACTTCATCTCTTGTTGCTTCAGGTTTACCCATCAAAATATTGTTGTAAACGGTATCATTAAACAATACAGACTCTTGAGTAACCATTCCTAAAAGTTTTCTGTAATCGGTTAATTTTAGATGTTTGATATCAGTTTCGTCAATTAAAATCTGACCTTCTGAAACATCGTAGAATCTGGCTAAAAGATTGGCAATCGTCGTTTTTCCACTTCCACTTTGTCCTACCAATGCAACTGTTTTTCCTTTTGGAATTGTTAAACTGAAATTTTTTAGAATCAAATTAGATTTATCGTAATAAAAACCAATATTTTTAAACTGTATTTGTTTATCTAAAGTAGAAATAGAAACAGGTTCTGCAATTTCCTCTATTTTTACATCAGCTTCAAGAATTTCCAAAACTCTGTGTAGAGAAGCTTCTCCTTTTTGAACATTAGAAATAGAAGCCGATAAGCTTTTCACAGGAGGTAAAATCTGGAAGAACATTCCCAAAAACACCAGAAAGTCTTCCGGAGCAATACTTTGGTCTACAATAATCTGTTTACCGCCATACCAAGCAATAATTAAAAAAGTAACAGAGCCTAAGAATTCGCTTATTGGAGAAGCTAGTTCTTTTTTTCTACCCAATCTGATCGAGCTGTTGATCCATTTCTGCATAGAGCCCATAAAACGGTTGTCCATGATTTTTTCAGCGCTGAAAATCTTGATCACCTTAGAAGATTTCAAAGTTTCATCAACGATTGAGAAGATGGTTCCCATTTCGTTTTGCGCTTCGTGAGAATCTTTTTTAAGACTTTTTCCGATCAAAGCAATCATGGTTCCCATTACCGGTAAAACCAAAAGAGAGAAAAGCGTAAGTTCAGAGCTTAACCAGAAAAGACTGATTAATGTACTGATTAACATAAACGGAGCGTTGATTAATTCAACCAAACTTCCTAAAATGTTTCCTTCCACTTCGCCTACGTCATTCGACATACGAGACATCATATCTCCTTTTCTGCTTTCTGTAAAAAATGAAACAGGTAAAGATAAAACCTTACGATACATTTCACCTCTAAGATCTTTGGTAACGCCAACACGATAATTAATTAAAAGAAAAGATCCCAAATATCTGAAGACATTTCTCAATAAAAACATGAATGCAGTGATGATACAAAGCCAAGCCAAAACATTCAGCGTACCATAATCATCAACTAAAGTCTGAATATAATAATTAGAATAGGTCTTTAGATATGAAAATAAATCTACAAGATCTCCGGAATAGACAGGAGCAGATTTAAAGTTTTCACGTTTGATGGTGCCAAAAAGCATCCCTAAAACCGGAAGTATGGTTCCTAAAGAGGCAATCTGAAACACAGAATATAACAGGTTGAAGAATAAACTTCCGTAAATGTATTTCTGATGCGGACGGGCGAATTTGAGTATTTTTTTATATTCGTTCATTCAATAAAATTGGATAGCAAAATTACTTAAAATATAAATGATAGACGTTTTTAATTGAAATTTACTTTATCATTATACTTCGGATTGAAGTTTTTAGGGCTTAATTTCTCTAAAGTTTTTGCAAAGTTATTGATAATCTGCGTCATATTTTCAGAATTTACGATGCTCATATCGTCATTTGCCTGATGATAATGGGTGATTTTACTCATGTCTGCAGTAGAAATAGAATGGGCAATAATTTTCTTTTTTACAAAACTTACATTGTCTGATCTGTAAAACAATTGTTGCTTCGCATAAGGATCGGGATAAATTTTTAAACCGTTTACGGCATTTTTATTAAACAATTCATCCAAATCAGAAAACTCGTCCCCGGTAATGAATACTGTGTTTTTTCCAAATTCAGCTTCTGTAGCAACCATTTCGAAGTTGAATAAAGCTGAAAGATTATTGTAGATATGATCTAATTTTTTGTCTTCAGAAATAGCGATTGAACCCAACATTCCTTTTTCTTCTCCATTAAATGCCATGAAAACCATTGAGAATTCGGGAGTTTTATTTTTAAAATAATCGGCAATGCCTACCAAAGTTGTAATTCCGCTTGCGTCATCATCTGCACCATTGTTAATATTGTCTCCGGATTTATTGCTAACTCCGATATGATCAAAGTGACCAGTAAATCCTAAAAACTTTTCAGATTTTCCTTTTTTAATTCCACAAACATTGTAAGCTGTTTTTCCTTTATAATTAAAAGGAACGAGATAAGAATTACCTGTACAATATTCCAGATTGTTTTCTTTAAAAAGCTGTGCAATATATTCTGCAGCTTTGTCGTTTTCGGGAGTTCCAATTTCACGACCTTTCATTTCGTCTGAAGCCAGAGTTGAAATAACGGTTTTTACTCTCTCTTCAGAAACATCCTGTGCAAAAGCTGAAATTGCGAAAAATGATAAGGAAAGATAGATTAGCTTTTTCATATTTAAATTGTATTATTTCTTTATACTAATTGAATAAGTAGCGGTTTTATATAAAATGTTGCAAAGTGATTCAAAATATCTAAATGATCTGTTATGCATTTTTGTATTTCGGAAATAAGTGAAACGCCTTTGTTTATCTTATTTTCATAGCATGAGTTGATTTTCTTAGTCTTGCTTTGCGTTTAATTATCGCAAGGTTAAACAAAGTCTTTTTGAAAAGAAAATTATTTTTTAAGATAAAAGGCACTTCGTTTAAGTAATACAAATAGTTTTGATTGATCTCAATTTATTTAATTCCCACAGATTTCACGAATTCTCACAGATTTTATTCTCTATTCTAAATTAATAATATCATTTTATTTCCAATCATCTGTGTAAATCTGCGAAATCTTTGGGAAATAAAAAACAGCTCCCAAAAAGGAAGCTGTTCTCACTCAAAAAATCGTTGTAAGGTTATCGTAGTCTGTCTACAGATTTTACGAGCCTCTCATCTTTCTTGATAAAAATATTTGCCAAAAACAAACAAATTACCGCAATCGATGGGAAAACCGGCTCAATACCCTTCTCAGGAAAATCTATTCCTCCGGATAAGTTTTGCATCCAGTACACCAATACACCAATCAACAAAGCGTTTATAATAATGCTGATCGTATTCAGCAAGATTTGTCTTTTTCTGTTTTTAAAACTGAATAAACTCAATGCTCCTACCAAAACTAAAACAATTGACGAGATACTGATAATCGGAGTTTTTCCGAAAACATCTACATCTTGTCCTGTAATATATAAGAAAGCTGCTGCTAAAACAGACAGCAAAATCCAAATGGTCTGTATTCTCTGTAACATAGAATTTTAAATTCAGAAGCAAAAATAACATAAATTTTGCACAATTCAAAAATAAGTGTAGATTTGCAACATACAATGTACTTGAAAACAAAAGTCACCCGACTTACTTTTCTTACTCACAACTAATTACATTTTTACATTAAATATGTTTAACATAGAAACGTTAAGGTCAAAATCTGTAACGGAATTGACTAAAATCTTAAAAGATTTGGGCGTTAAGGTTGCAAGAAACAGCAATGAAAATGATAAAATCTTTGCTATCCTAGATTTTCAGGCTTCCAACCCTAAAGTTACAAAAGATTATTTCAATACCACAGAAGTAACAGCTGCAAGTGCGGATGAAAAACCAGCTGAAAAAGCGGTTAAAGCTGCTCCTAAAAAGGCAGCTCCTAAGAAGACCGCAAAACCTAAGGTAGAACCAAAAGCTGAAGCTGAGCCAAAAGAAACTCAACCTGCACCGGAGCCGGAAATTGTTAAAACGGAAGAAGCTCCAGTGGAAGAAGTAAAAGCAGAAACACCACAGATTGATGTTGAAGAGAAAACTGCTCCTTCTAACAACAGACAAAAAAGAAAAAGAGTTTCACCTCCTTCGCAAAGCAGCGAGATTGAAGCAAAAGGAACAATAGAACTTCCTTTAAATATAGATTCTCAGCCAAGTGCACCTGCACAAGCTAAAGAAGAAAGACCTAAAAGACCACAGCAAGGTCAGCCTCAACAACAAAAAGGTCAAAACCATCCACAGCAAAACAGTGGAAATTCTCAAAATAGAAATCAGAACAATAACCAAAATCAGAATTCTAATCAAAACAACCCTAATCAAAACCAGAATCCTAATCAGAACAGACAGCAACATGCTGAAAGAGCTGAGAGACAAGAGGAGCAACACGAGCAGAAAAAAGAGTTCAGCTTCGACGGAATGGTTAGTATTGAAGGGGTTTTAGAAATTTTACCAGATAATTACGGATTTTTACGTTCATCAGACTTCTCTTATATTTCTTCACCGGATGATGTGTATGTTTCGACAGCACAGATCAGAAATTTTGGTTTAAAAACCGGAGATACCGTAAGAGGAATTGTAAGACTTCCGAAAGAAGGTGAAAAATATTTTTCATTACTAAAACCAACAGAAGTAAACGGTCGTGATTTAGCATATATTAAAGATCGTGTCGCTTTCGAATATCTTACGCCATTATTCCCTGAAGAGAAATTTAATCTTTCTGGAGATAATTCTACGATGTCAACAAGAATTGTAGATCTTTTTGCACCTATCGGAAAAGGTCAAAGAGCGATGATCGTTGCTCAGCCGAAAACCGGTAAAACAATGTTGTTGAAAGATATTGCCAACTCTATCGCAGCCAATCACCCAGAAGTTTATATGATGGTGCTTTTGATCGACGAACGTCCTGAAGAAGTTACCGACATGGAGAGAAGTGTGAATGCAGAAGTAATTGCTTCTACATTTGACGAAGCTGCAGATAAACACGTAAAAGTTGCTAATTTAGTTTTAGCGAAAGCGCAAAGAATGGTAGAATGTGGTCATGATGTGGTGATTCTTTTAGATTCAATTACAAGATTGGCGAGAGCTTACAATACCGTAACTCCTGCTTCTGGAAAAGTACTTTCCGGTGGTGTTGATGCAAATGCTCTTCACAAACCGAAAAGATTCTTCGGAGCTGCAAGAAAAATTGAAAACGGAGGATCATTAACGATTATCGCAACTGCTTTAATTGATACAGGTTCTAAAATGGATGAAGTTATTTTTGAGGAATTCAAAGGTACCGGAAACATGGAGCTTCAATTAGACAGAAAAATTGCGAACAGAAGAATTTATCCTGCTATCGATTTGGTTTCTTCAAGTACAAGAAGAGACGATTTATTGCTTGATGAGGTCACTTCACAGAGAATGTGGATCTTCAGAAAGTATCTTTCAGAAATGAATCCTATCGAAGCAATGGAATTTGTCAACAAAAACATCAGAGGAACTTTAAATAATGAAGAGTTCTTGATGTCTATGAACAGATAATAAAGTATTTTACTTTAAAAATATAAAAGCAGTCAAAATTTTGACTGCTTTTTGCTTTATTAATGGCGAATATACCATTCATTATGTTCTTTAATTAAACTAATTGTATTGAATGAGCATTCTTTGTTATTCATCTTTTTACATTTAGTATAAAAAATCATGGCTTTATCTTTAGCATCATTAAATATTACACGTTCCAACTTAATTTTGCCTAAGAAATTTTCTGGATTATTTACTGTCTTTACTCTTGTGTAATTTTCAGGAAATCGCAACATTTCACTGTTCATTACTGCTTTGGGTAATTTTTCAACACTCGGAATCAAACTGTCAATTTTTAAATCAAAGGTGTATTTTCCGCTTTTGGTATCTGTTTCTGCAAGAGTATCTACAACAGCAAACTCATATCCTCTTCTCGACGAGATGATTTCATTAATTTTTTTTGAATCTTCCTGACTTATACGGGTAATATCAATATTATATTCTCTCGCAATTTCATTAAGTTCTTCGGTATCGGTAAAAGTTGTTCCGTAAGGCTGTAAAATATGACCAATTGCTTTATTGATCACTAAATATTCATCGGACGAAATTTTTTCTCCTGAGTTACAGCTTATCAATAATAAAAATAATGTTGAGAGTATGTAAATTTTCTTCATAACGACAAATTTAAAAAAATAATGGATTTATCAATATTTAGATGCCTTTTTGTTATTATCAATGTTAAAGATTTATTAAAGTAATCTTCAATTTTTGATAATGGCTTGAATATTGGCTAACTTTGAATCATAACATTAAAAATAAACTTATGTCATTTGAATTACCAAAATTAGGATATGCTTATGAAGCTTTAGAGCCAACAATTGATGCAAAAACAATGGAAATCCACCATTCAAAACATCACCAAGCGTATGTTGATAACTTAAATAAAGCAATCGAAGGAACTGATCTTGAAGGATTATCTATCGAAGAAATCTGTAAAACAGCTGTTGAAAAACCAGCAGTAAGAAATAACGGTGGAGGTCACTTCAATCACTCTCTTTTCTGGGAAATATTAACTCCGGGAGGAAGCAAAGAGCCTGTAGGAAGCGTAAAAGCTGCTATCGAAAATTATGGTGGTCTTGAAAAATTCAAAAATGATTTTTCTGAGGCTGCTAAAACAAGATTTGGTTCAGGATGGGCTTGGTTGGTAAAAAATGAAGACGGATCTGTTTCTGTAACTTCTACTCCAAATCAGGATAACCCATTAATGCCTGTTGCTGATGTAAAAGGAACTCCTGTTTTAGGATTGGATGTTTGGGAGCATGCATATTACTTAAACTATCAAAACAGAAGACCTGATTATGTATCTGCGTTCTTCGACGTTGTAAACTGGGATAAAGTAGAGGAATTATTCAACAAATAATTTTCTATTGTTTAAAATAAAAAAGGTTCAGAATTTTCTGAACCTTTTTTTTGTTGTATTATTTAACAGAAACTTTTTTAGATATATTTTTCCCGTTTTCAAACAAGATATTAATCATGTAAATTCCCTTTATAAAATCCTTTACATTAATTTTACTCGAATTGCCTTTTGAGATTTGCTTTACAGATAAATCATACACCTTCCAAGATTTGATCTTCAATTGTGAATTGATATTAACAAAATCTGACGCTGGGTTTGGGAAAATATTTACATTATCTCGTAGAACATCTTTATCCAACTCAAATTTTATGTAAACTTTCTGTTCACTTTTTTTATTTACTTCAGGTATTACTCCTTCACAGTTTTCAATCTTAGCAAGTAGTTTCGCTCCATACATAATGTGTGTGTTAGGATTGAAGGTAATACTCTTTCCAGCTATCATCGTAATATCTTTACGCGGTTTTATCAAGTAATCATCTTGGGTAATAATTGTATTGCTTGCCTGATGAGTATAAACTGTATTAAGTTCTTCTGTTGTAAGTAAAATATTTGTAAGACATTGGTTGGGATTAGGTGGAGAATGCTGTATGCCCGGAATAAGCTGCGGAAGTCCCATTTGTGTTGTTCTTCCATTTAAAAAAATTTCATTAACATTTACTGAGCTCCCTCCAAATACATTAGGGTTATTAATTTTACTTAGATAAGGCTGATTTCTGAAACTGATGTAAATATCATCATATTTATTTCTTTGTATTGCAGCACATGTTAAGTCATTCTGACTAAAAATTTGATTGTAAACCAAAGAAGTTGTGGAGGCTACAAGATTAACGGCGTATACAGCCGTATTGTTTTCATGCCTGCCTAAATATAAAATACTACCGTCTTTACTAAATTCTGCCGAATAAGTAGATAGCTGACTACTCATATCTAAAACATATTGATTGGTAATCTGCCCTGTAGTTGCATTGAAAGAATACGTTTTAATACCCGCTGTTCCATTCCATGTATTAATACAGATAAAATTAGAAAAGTTAAACGCAGGATTATTTAATTTTGGAGAAGCCTTTATATTAAAATAATATCCTGTCTGCAAATTAGCCGGAAAATTGATGTTACTTACAACCGGTGTAGGATGAAACCCCTGATTATCTACAAGGTAGCTGAATAATTTTGTTCCATAAGGAATAACAACCCAAAAACCAACTCCATTGGTGTGGGGAATAGCAGTAATAGCCTCACTTTTGAAAGTGTTTCCATTATTATCCAAAATAGGAATATTTTTAAAAGCAGGCATTACAGCACCTAAAGGCTGTCCTGTACCATTAGCTCCTAAAGACATATCAACTATAGAATATGCAATGTAATTATTTATAACAGGAGTAGAAATCGTGATTCCAGTTGTAAAAATAAAATATTTTCCTGGGTTATTAGGATATTTTACAATCTGCAATTGTTGATTAGAATTATGACCCAATAAACCCGATCCATTTTGCATTATTTGATTTTGTCTATTCCAAATATCTGAACCGTTGGTATAGAATAATAATTCTCCATTGCTATCACTTGCTGTACCTACCGCTTCAAAGCCCGAAATCTGGCTATTGTTAATTACAACAGGTGATATTCCTGAAAAATTGATAGCGGCTCCTGCACTAAAATGCCAATTATCATTCTCTCCTTGGGAAAAAACCTTGATAAATCCCAAACAAAACAGACATGTTAGATAAATATTTTTTGTTTTCATCAATTATCTGTTTTTTTGATTGTTAAGATTCATCTGCTTTTTAAGCAGCTCAATTTCTTCTTTTTGAATTTTGAGTTGTTTATTCTGCTCAATCGTATATAAAGTCAATTCCTCTATTTTTTGCAAGAGTTTAATTTGAAATTCACCTACATTCACACCTTCTTTTTCCATTTGCTTTGCTGAGGCAACTTCAGGTAAATGCTTTTTCTCTTTAATATGTTTTTCAACATCCTCTAATTTTGGAAGGTCATAATCTTCTGCGAATACAAAGTCTGCGGTTGGGGTAAGAGTTACTTTTATTTCTTTAGCTTCAAGTTTTCCTTGAACCATGGCGTTTCCGTTTTCGCCATTAATGATGAATGCTTTGTCCCATTCCCAATTTGAGTAATCTGTATCTCCAGGACTTCTAAAAGCAAAATGTATTGTTTTTCTTCCGTCATCAGGAGTGTGGATTCTCCAAGAATTTGAGCCTGAACTAACAATATCACTAAAGATTGCTGTGCCTGCAACTTCTAAAGTGGATTTAGGATCATTTGTTCCTATACCAATATTAGTAGATGTTGAATTTAATGTTGTGCCAATTGTGCTACCTGTAGGAGCGTAAATTTGTGCGGATAATGTAGCTGCAGAAGCGAAAAGTGATGTCATTAAGATTTTTTTCATAGTATTAAATTTTATTTTTTATT
>NZ_JAPDKN010000031.1 GCF_026163565.1 Chryseobacterium sp. YIM B08800 | reverse complement strand
TTTGTTGGAGAGTTGGAGAGTAATAGTGTCGGAGGGGTTGGGAGACAAGGGTTAGGTTCTGGGACTCTGAAAGTACAGGAAAGAAAGCTTCAGAGGAATATATATGAAAATTATAAGAGCGTTGTTTTATCGCAAAAACAAACTAAAAGGTATTATTTATCCTTATATAAGATAAACAAAGGCGTTTCGCTTAGTAAAGAAAAACAAATCAGAAAACAAAGGATTCAAACGTGAAAGGATATTCTTTTTATATATTGTTCTGTCTGTGATTTGCTTTTTGGGGGATTTATGTTTTAGGTGTCGCTCCGATGGAGCTCCTATTCTAAAAACAAATACCTTGCTACAAAGGTAGCGCTCCGATGGAGCTCTTATTCTAACTAATTATTGTTGGGCTACAAAGGGCGCGCTCCGGAGGAGCGCTACCTTTAATTGTATTTAATGGACTAGCCCAGATTATTCAACTGGGGATTAATATATGGTGTTAGACTTGAAATTTAAACTCTAAACATTAAATAAATCAAAAGTTTTTATTGCAGACTTTCGTTTTAGCCCCGATCGAAGCATTTGTTTGAGCTCATTTTATTTTTTCAAAATAAAATAGCGAGTGCGGAGAGCGGGAAATAGCTCACAAAAAAATACCTCCGAAAATATTCAGAGGTAAAATATGTTTTTCAAGTTTTTTATGATAGAATCAGAGGAAACGTTTGGCGAGTACTTTATATATATAGTATCCGATTAGGCAGCCAATAGTGTCGGCAACGATATCGAGTGTTTCCATTGATCTGCCGAGTTTCATTTCTTCCTGTAGAATTTCTGTGAGGAATGCATAAATAAGCATAATCTGAAAGAAATAAGAAAATCTGACCTTGGGAAAGGCAGCCATAAAACAAAAACCCAAAGCTGCAAATATGCTTAAGTGCAAAACCTTGTCGATACCATCAAACATAAAGAAATATTCGTGATTTTCGACACCGGGACGCAAAAGCATATAAGTAAGAAATGCCCAATAAATGGGCAGTATCTTAATAAATATGTTTGAAATTTTATCCAATGATTGCTTGATATTCTTCTGCTGAAAGCAATTCTGAATGATCTGCTCCTTCTGCAATTTCAAGCTTAATGATCCATCCGTCTCCGTAAGGATCTGTATTTAACAATTCCGGCTGATCTTCCAAAGCAGAATTAAACTCTGTAACTTTTCCTGAAATAGGCAGGAATAAATCTGAAACCGTTTTTACAGCTTCTACACTTCCGAAAACATCTCCTCCATTCACATCATCATCTACTGTATCTACATCTACATAAACGATATCTCCCAACTCTCCTTGCGCAAAGTCTGTGATACCAATTGTAGCAACGTTACCTTCGATCTTTACCCACTCGTGGTCTTTAGTGTACTTTAATTCTGACGGTGTATTCATTTTATTTTTTTTATGTTGACAAATTTATTCAAAAATACATTAATGCTCCAATAAAATGTTGAAATATTTAATGATTCTAAACTTCCAATTTTATTTGTTTTCTTTAAAGTCTGCTTTATTTAAAAGTTGATGCAGAGATTGGCAATCTAGCTTTTTTGTACTATTTGGTTTTCTTTCAATTGAAATATTAAATTTCCCAAAATAAAGATCTTCCAGCTTCTCATCAAAACATACAGCATTGTAGACTGTGGAAATACTTATATTTTCTGCTTTTAAAAATTTATTGTTCTCAACCTGCATATTTCCATCTTTAATAAAAAGAGAAACACGTTGATATTTCATCGTGAAATCTTCGGTTTCTACTTTCTTTAGAGTCATATCTGAAGTTTCGTGTGCTAAAACGATAATCGCAATTGCAGTAAAATTATTGAGAGCATGTAATGCTATTGAATACATCAATCCGAAATTCAGAACCATCCATATTAAAACCAATCCCATTCCTGAAGTCATGATCACTCCGATCCAAGTATCTAACAGTTTCAAGTCATCGAATTCATAATGCATGAGACCAAAAAGCAATGCATTAATGTAATAGACATAGTTTGGAATTTCTTTATTTTTATTCAATTCATAGCTTATAATGAATATAGCCAGTAATGGAATCAGATAATAATTCTGCAATAACATAATGTAGAATAGAGATCCTAAATACATTACATATTTAAAGATCTTTTTCCTTGTGAAAATTCCACGAAAAATCAATTCTTCCAAAACAGGAGCGATTGTAAAAGCGGCAATAAAATGAATTAAGGTAAAATCGTTGAAGCGAGTAACTCGCGAAGAAAATTCTGATTCATTAAAAGATGATAAAATAATACTCCCTATTAAAGAACCTAAAAAAATAACGATTCCAGATTTTAATAAATTATTTTTTTTATAAATTTTCTTTCTATTGTTCGAAGCTTCCATATTGGTCATTAAAAAACAAAAGACACACAATACTGCGCATCTTTTATTCTTATTTAAATTAATTATTATTACCTACCAAAGATAATAATTGAAAACTTATCATCCAATAGCTGTGATATAAAAAATCCCTTTCTTTTTTCAGAAAAGGATTTTTTTATTTGTTTTATTTATAAACCTCCGGAATCACCAAAAGTGAATGTCGCAGAAATCCCGGCTCTGATTGTTGACAGCGGGAAAGCTGTTGAGATTTTATATTTTGAAGTCATCTGTTCGTAGAATAATCTCAGATTCAGATTTTCAGAAACATTGTAATCTGCGGAAAGCTTAATGTTCATTAATTTTTGTCCGCCCGTAATTTGAGAATCATTCAATAAGATATTCATAATACTTGTCTGGCTGTCTCTCAAGGAAATATCACCACGGATATTTAAATCTGAACCTTTTGCTCTTGCTCCTCTCTGATTATTGGTTCCCAAACGGAAGTTTCTTACAATATATCCTAATCTTACTACATATTCTGTATACGCATCTTCGGTAAGAGAGTGATTAACCAAACCAAGAATCATACTTCTTGTTTTGTTGTACTGCACCCCAAACTGCATATTGTTTCTCATCGTAACATCTACTCCGATCAATGGTGAGAAAGATTCTGTATAACTTACTTGAGAGAATGTATAAGGATTGATGTAATTATCATTAACATCTCTCTGAGAACTTGTTTTATCTATTCGGCTGTTGAAGTAATCAATATTTGATTGTACTCCGGTTGCTGTATACGTTGCAGTATAACTGTGAAGAATATCAAATTTGGTAAACTGCCCGTTAATGATCGGAATATTTCTAAGCCCTGAATAGATAATTCTCCAGTTCGGAATCGGCAGTCCAGCTTTTTTTGCATTTCCTAAACGCTCAGGATTTTTGCCTTCCATTGCAGCACGGAAAGCAGGAATTAAAACATAAGCATTAGAAATACCGTGTCCTTCTGTATATCCATTCGGATTTAAAACTCCGCCCATTTGTTGTGAAATCAGCTGAGCATTGGCTCTGATGGCATCATAAATCACAGTACTTTCTTTAAATGATGAATTTAAAAGAACCACCGTATTAGAATACGATACCATATCACTTGCAAATGTAAGATTCGGATTTGGAGTTTTTGTTACTTCATCTACATAATTGAATCCTGTGTGTGAGAAATTTCGGTTATAAGTCTGTAAAACATTAAAACTTATATTAAAATCATTCACCGGAGCAACCTGTAAATCGGCTCTAAATTCTCGGGTAGACATCTTCATATAGGGATCAATCATATATGGCGAATCACTTACCCAGCCTCTTTCCATCGATAATCGTCTGATATCTGCCTGTGAACCAAAAAGGAAACCTAAAGAAGGACCACCTAAAGTCTGACCATAACCATATCCGTTTGGAGCAGACAATAAACCAGGAAGTACACTTCCATTATTTTCTGTATACGTTACATTCAACTGTTTCATAGAAGTAAGTACAAATGCTGCACTCTGTAAAATAGAAAGCTTGTTTTTAAACTTATATTTTTTGTACGCATATCTGTTTTTCTCCCAAGCCTGATTAACTGCATTGTTCAACGAGTCTTGTTCCTGCTTACGTTTTTGAAGCGTAGCCGACATTCTTTTAAAATAACTAAACTGACCAAAGAACTTCGGTAGATCTGCAGTAGCATTCGCCGAAATAACATTGGTGTTCTGCCCTATTGAACCTAAACTTCCTTCAGGACTTGCAAGAAGTGCTGTAGACCTCGCATTCCAGTTATATGTAAATCCGTAACCTACTTCTGCATCAATAAAATCAAGATACGGAAGATATTGGAACGGTAATTTATAATTTAGCTGAACTCTGTGATTATATAAAACCGGTCTTCCCGATCTGAAAATGTTTCCGAAGATTGAAGAATTATCCATCGTATTCACATCAACCTGATCATTTAATGTTCTTGTTGCGGAATTGATTTCTAATTTCAAAGATTTAGTAAAATTAAATCCTAAACCATATTGCCAACCGAAGTAGAAGTTTCTGTTTTTCAAAGCAGCAAAATCATCATTAAGATTTCCACTAAGAATGGCATCAATATTTCTAAATTCAAGCTCGTTATAATTTCTGTCTAATTCAGTTCTGAAAGATAACCTTGTAGGAACTGGGTTGAAATTAAATTCTTTTATCCATCTCAGGTATTTTGTAGATTTTGCCGTATCGCTGATCATTTTATTGAATGGCTTTACTACCCAAGGTTTGAATGTATAATTGTAATCTAAATATCCTCTGAAATACTGTCTGTAGTTTTTCTTGGTATAAATATCACGGTAATGATCGTCGTTATAAACCGCAGTTAATGAAAGGTTTTCCACATCATAAAACTTAGGCTTACTGTTTGGTTTTACCCTTTCTTTATGCATGTTGACAACCCCAATACTTCTTTGCTGAGTATACGTTCTTGCTACTTTTTTAAGCTCTTCTTTGTTAGCTGCTTTGCTAAACTCAACATCGGTATCTAAAGGGTTGTACTTCGGATCTTCGATGGTCTGAGAATAAGAGTAATTCACCGGAATTTTCATCCCTGTCTTTTCAGGTAAGAATTTATCTACGTTTACTGCGGTATTGATACTGAAAGCCGACTGTGTAGATTGGCTTCTTTCTGCCGGTTTAGAATCTATATTTCCGAAACCTACAGATGAATAAGAAGCACTCGTATTAACTGTTGCGAAATCTCCCAGGTTGAAATTTAAGCTTGCGTTTCCTGCATAACCGCCATCATTTTCAATTTCAGAAAGACGAATTTCGTTTACCCAAAGAACTCTACCTTTTGCTCCTATCCTGGAATTTTTATTCCTAACACCAATCATAATTGTTGTGATGTTTCCTAAAGAAGGTCTACCTTTTACATAAATTCTTTTATTAGTATCTCCCCAATTAGAAATCCATGTTCTCTCAACAATCGAGTTTGGTGAATTTTTATCTCTCTGTATTTTAGCATCTACAAAATCCTGAATATTAAAATCAACATCATTTTCTATCGGCCATATTTCCAGAGGTGTTGTTGATGTGCTTGAAGTATATTTTAACGATGATTCATATTCATAATAATTGTCAGTCGCATCACTACCAAAACGGATAAAAAATTTAAAATTCTCATCTAAATCAGCAGATTGAGGATTATCTAAGTTTTGTCCGTGTACAAAAAGCTTTAACTTTTTATACCTTCTCATATCAATACTTGTATTTTTAAAAACTCCTCTTGCTTCATCCCCCATATTTTTAACTTTCATGTAAAGTGAAGATTCATTTTGTCTTTGTGCTCCTGCATTCCCACTAAGAACTTGTCTATCAATTCCTGGAGGAAGCACATAAGGAGGTTGGTTTAAAGCATTTTCTTCAATATTTACACTACCAACTTCAAAGTTATCTATATTTTGTATCGTTGAACCCTCGTCAGTTGCAGGATCCGGAATTGTAGTTCCATCCGAAAACTTCGCTATATTTTTGGTATATCTTCTCCAATCTGATCTAATCAAATCCATCGTACCAAATCTCAATGTTGAAGTCTGATCAAATCCTGTTAATAACAATCTTGCAAATCTTACATTATTAAGAACGGCTGCACTTTTCTCACCTCCTAAGTTGGGTTTACCAGAATTGTAATCAGAAACAGGAATTCTAAATAAATACCATTTTACATCATCAGTAGAACCATTTTGGAAAGTAGCTGTAACTGTTTTTTGATCTACAATATAATTACTTGTTCCTGTTATTAAACTTGCAGGATCTAAATCAACAATATATTCATTGTAGCTTTCAGTTTGATCCAGATTGTAATCTTTGTTGATATCTTCTGCATCCGGAGTTTGTGAAGAAACTTCTAACGAACCACTTCGTGAATTTCCTTCAGGGCCTCTGAAATATTTGTATCGCTGAACGATAGACGCAGCCTGACTTCCCGTAAATTTATCTGATAAATAGAATACGAAATCATCAACAGCAGGGTCAGAAAGATTGGTTACCGGATTTACAAAGGTATTTCCAAACCTCATCGCTTCCTGATCTGAACTTAATCCGTCATATCCTAAATCCTGTGCGGTTCTATCTGCACCTTCACTTGAAAATGCATATAAAATCGGAGGTTGCTTTGGCTGTATTCCCCAATTGGAACTGGTCGTAGTTGATGGACTTCCTCCGGTTGGCAAACCGTTTTCGTACTGCATTAAACCATCTTTAAGAACATCTTCAGAAACGTTACCTAATTGTAACAAAAGTTTAGGATTTGTACCTAAAGTATTTCCATCAGCATAAGGATCCATCATCCAGAATTCTACATATTCAATATTCGAATTCACAAAATTGGTAACACTTATCGGACGCATGATTCCCGCCCATCTTTGTTGTGTGGTTTCAGTTCCTGGATTAGCATTGTATGGTCCTTTTTCCTGAGGGAAATAAGAGATATCGAAAGTATTGGTAAAAGTCTGTTCTCCCGCTACAAAATCTCTGTTATTAAAAATTTCTGAGAATTGCACCCTTCTTGAAGCGTGATTAGAAACTGATGCAGGAGTAATTCCCTGCGGAGCTCTACCTCCCACTCCCCAAAATCTTGGATCAATATTATACCAGGTAAGTAAACCCCTTCCGTATCCATTCGTTAAATCATCATTAGTACCTGCTGCGGCAAAAAGTGGGTTGCCTTTACTTTTTTCAGGTTTAGAAGCCAAGCTCCAAGCTGTAGGTTCTTTTAATGAAATTTTCGAAGTAGTTTGTTCAAAATCGTCAATGTAAGATTGATCATTTGTTCCTTTATTGATACCCGGAATTAAATAGGCACCTTCCATTTTAAAGTTTAAGTTAGAAGGAGCTTCAGTATTGATACCCGGAATTTTGTCTGTTAATCTAGTCAGGAATGGCAATTGATTGTTGTACATCATATTCACTCCCGCCATTGTATTGTTTACAGCTTCCTGACCGTAATTTACTTTTTGGGTAAGCGGAGATTCCGAGTAATTAACAACCGTTCCACCGAAAATAAAGTTTTCACTAACTCTTCTTTCTAAATTTAAACCTAAAAATCTTTTTCTCTGAGTATTGAAAGTCAGCTGATTTTCTAATGAAATATTAATCGCCTGACCCGATTGTTTTACCGTTTCATTAATAATGGTAACTGTTCCCAGCATATAATCTACTGTATAATCAATACCTTCTGTAAGCTGCACTCCATTTGCAGAAACTTTTACAGAACCTTGAGGTACATTTACGGCACCCAAAGAAATTCCTTGACCTTGAGCTCCTTTGTAACGACCTTCCATCGTATATCGCAACGCAAGATTACTCTGGCTTGCTACTTGTTTTTGCTGTGAATAAAGATCTGAAAATACATATTGAGAATTACTACTGCCTAAAACCTGCGTCATATAACTTCCGAAAGGCTGCACTTTGGTAAACATGATCCTTCCTTGTTCTTTTTTGATCGTAATTCCTTCCACAAAGTCAAAAACCCCATCACCTAAAACGCCATTATTAGCCTGTAAGTCACCGTTCACGTTAAGCCTATCCCAGTTGAAAAGTTTAAGTAAATTGGTGCCTTCAACGGAAGTACCAGGTAAATAATTTACTTTCCCTCCAGTTTTAGCATCACGATAATACACATTTAAAATAAAGCCGTCTCTGTCTACCTGAGCTGCATCTAAAGAATAAAAGTTCTTCATCATTAGATTCCACATCGGTGAATCAACTCTTGTATTACTGTTTGATCTTAATAATTTAGTAACCAAAACCGGGCTTTCTTCTGAAAATTCCCCGACTTTATAAACCTGATTGGTACCGTTTACTGTATATGAATATGAAACTGCTAAAAGCTGATTGTCATTCAGTTTTTGATTTAAAGAAATATATCCCAATTGCGGATGAAAGGTATATTCATTCGCATCCATTCTTCTGGCTTTTGTACTCAAAACAAAGTGTTCCCCATTTTCGTAAGGTTGGGTACTTCCTGGAAATGTCTGTCCTTGAAAATTGGTCAGATAATTTTTTCCTTGTTCTCTAGGACTTCCAATGGCGTTATTAACTTGATTGTATAATCCGTTTTGAGAGTTATCCGGAGTTCCTGAAGCTCCTTCCCCTAAATCCCTGATCCCGATTATACTTTTCTGATAGGCTAAATTTGAATTTCCCTGATCTAAAACCCAAACTTCCATTCTGGAAATACTGATTCTCGAGTTGATTTGAGGATAATTAAGCAAAGCATTATCATAATTATTCAAGAAATATTGCCCTATAAAATAATGCTGGTTTTCTTCATAATCTATAGCATTTATTTTAAAGTTATTCATCGTTCCGCCACCTTGCACTACGATATTTCTTGCTTCACCTTGTTGTTGCGAAAGCACTACCGTTCCGAAAGTTTTACCCAACTGGAATTCAGATTTCACCCCAAATAAAGATTCAGAACCACGGATCAAACTTGTTGAAAGCGGCATATTCACATTACCAAACTCGATTCTTTTGATAATCTTGTCTTCACCTCCTGCATTGGGTTTATTTACATCATTCAAACCTTTTGTCTGAAGATCTTTCCAGGTTCCTTTTGACTGCCAAACCAAATTCATTCTGTTCTCAAAAGCAAAACCACTTTGAGTATCATAATTGGCTTTAAGCTGTAAGTTTTCACCAACTTTCCCAATCAATCCCAATTGAATTCTTTGATCGATATCAAATGTAAAACTCGTTCTGTTTTGTGGTAAAATTAATGGATTGTCTATTTTTTGATATAAACCTCCAAAATCAAATGAAGCATAACCTGAAGGAATGATTTCAATTTTATTACTTCCAAAAATAGATTCAAAAAGTCGGTTATTGATCGTTAAAGAAGGAATAAGACCTTTCTTTGCCGCATCAGATTTATCTTTTCTGAACATTAAGTTGTAGCTGTCAGATTTATCTCTATAAAAAGCTTTAGACTGCTCTGCAAGCATAAACTCTTTATAATCTTCCGGCGACATCGCAACAGGTGGTCCGGTAATTGTATTACCAATTTTAGGATACACGTAGTACATTCCGATTTTTACATCGTAATAGGCTTCGTAATACGTTGGATCTGTAACTTCGTAATTCTTTTTTATAGAAACACCTTGCTGATTTTGTACCTGCCCAAAAACATTCATTGAGCAGAATAAAAACGACAAGAGTATATAGATGCTGAGAAACTTATTATTTTTCACCAAATGTTAAATGTTTTTTAAAATTTGTTTTACCAATTCTTCTACAGTAATTTCCGGAGTTTGCTTTAAAATGCGGTCTGCAATTTTCTCACTTGTTCTCTTAGGAATTCCTAAAACTTCTAATGCTGATAACGATTCTTCCTTCACTTTATTATTCTCAAACGAAGAAATATTCGCTTCAGTAGTCGCAAATTTTTGAACCTTATCCTTCAAATCAACAATAATTCTTTCGGCAGTTTTTGCCCCGATTCCTTTTGCTTTCTGAATCACAGCTCCGTTTCCGGAAAGTATTGCCGATGCAATTTCTTCAAGGCTTAAAGTAGATAATAAAATGAGTGCAGAAACTGCACCTACACCGTTAACACTTATTAAGAGATTAAACATTTCTTTTTCCAAACGAGTATGAAACCCAAAAAGCAGGTGCGCATCTTCACGAATGATCTGCTGAATGAATAAAAATGTTTCTTTATTTAAACTTAGTCTTTGAGAAGTCATGAGACTGATTCCGGCATAATATCCTACACCATTTACGTTGATTACAGCGTAAGTTGGGGTAAGCTCCTGAACGATGCCTTGTAAAGAAAATATCATTATTTATTTTTATAACTTCCAAATATAGTAATTTAAACTAACTAATGTTTTCATTTCAAACAAGAATGATTTTTAACTTAATTTTAAATAGCAAATACAATAAAAACAGCTTTTAAACGAATAAACTCCAAAATAAGATTTTTCTATATTGTCAACCAAAATTATTTTAATTCTTCTTTTAAATTTTGCCGTTCATTTCTCTCTTAAAATCACTATTTTTTTTCATTAAAATATTCAAAACAGAGCATCTACTTTTCCGAAAAGTTGAAATTATATAGTCTCTCTATCATTTTTGGGGATTTTTATTATTAAGAAATCGATGGTTTTTAGACAAAGAAAAGCCCAGCAATAAAAAAAATATTTGAAATTCTTTCGATTCTTCCATTCTATAATCTCATTTTGAGACTGAGTTAAAAGAATATTGAAAGGCGATCAATCGGTTTCACATATCAATAAACATAGTGTTTGATTTGTATTGAAGCATTTATGTGACAAAAGTCAGGTTGATTTTTCCATAGATAATAATTTATATTTACCTCATTATTTTTAATTGTTCTAAATAAATGAAAAAGCGATACGCACTTTCAATTTTCTTATTGGCAACTTTAGCCGCCAATACCTCAGCTCAAAACCAACAAGACAGTTTAAAAACCAAAGATATCAACGAAGTGATTATGGTATCTTCACGTTCTCCAAAACAAATCAGCGATATTCCGGGAACAGTTTGGGTAATCGGTCAAAAGGAACTTCAGACCCAAATTAGAGGCGGTGCAGGTTTGAAAGAGGTATTAGGAAATATGATTCCGGGGTTTGATTTTGGGAATCAAGGTCGAACAAACTATGCTCAAAACATGCGTGGAAGAAATGTTTTGGTGATGATTAACGGAATTTCTCTGAACAGCACAAGAGCAACCAGCCGACAATTTGATGCGATTGATCCATTCAATATAGACAGAATCGAAGTTCTTTCTGGAGCGTCTTCTATTTACGGAGGAGATTCTACAGGAGGAATCATCAACATTATTACAAAAAAACCGACATCTAGCAAACTGGCTTTTGAAACTTCTGTTGGATTAAAATCAGGTTTTCACAAAGATGATCTAGATAAAAGAATTGCTCAGTCTGTAGAAGGCGGAACTGATAAAGTGAAATTCAGATTGGGAGCAGCTTTCACACAAAACGAAGGTGCTTTTGATGCGAATGGCGACCAAATAATCACCGATGTAAAACAGGCAGACTTTCAATACAACAGATCGATCGATCTTTTGGGAGGAATTAGTGCTAAACTGGCTCCCAACCAAGATTTTAATGTAGATTTACAATATTACAATTCAAAAGTAAGAAATAAAAAATGGCTTTCTTTCGGGGGGAATTTTGTCGGATTTACCACAAAAAATCCCGATTTGATTAATGTTTTAGACGGAGCCGATTCGGATCTTGTTCCAAGAACAGAACGTTTTATGGCCAATCTTAATTACAATGTGAGAAATATTTGGGGTGGACAAAATTTAATCTTACAAGCCTATGGAAGACGAGAAGAAGTAGATTTCGGAGCATCTTTTGCAGAAGTTCCGAAACCACCGGCTGGAGTTGTACTTCCGGTTTTTCTCTCATCCGCAAGAGGAAATACGAATGCTTATGGGGCAAAATTGGTTTTAAATAAAAAATGGAACGCTTTCAACTTCACTTACGGAATTGATGTTGATCTAGAAAACTTCACAGGCGATCAGGCAATTTTTAATCCACAAAAAAGTGCACAATCGGGAGGTTTGGTGAATCAGACCGATGCTTTTGTAGGAAGATATCCCGACACCAAAACATCTGCTCTTTCAGGTTTTATTCAGGCAGATTGGAATATTACAGAAAAACTAACTTTTTCAGGAGGTGTTCGTCAACAGTTGATCAATGTAGAACTGGATGATTTTGTAGGATTTAAAGAGCAGGTTTATATGCATTTTGGATATGGAAATTCTGCAGATGCTGTGAAAGGAGGTAAAAACAATTATGATGTCACTTTGTTGAACGCCAGTTTACTGTATAAATTCAATCCTTCTTGGCAAACTTGGTTAAATTTTTCTCAGGGATTTGCCGTTCCTGATGCTGCAAAATCTTACGGTTTCGGAAAATATCAATTGAACAATAATCGTTGGAATCTACTCAACAGCATGAATATTGCCGAACAACCTTTAAGCGGAATTAAAACTGATCAGATGGAGCTTGGTTTTAGGCACAACCGAACTTCAGAAGAAGGACTTTCTGCTCAAGGATCGGTTTTCTATGCACTTTCCAACAAAACTTTGAAAATCGACAATGCAACTTTCACCATTTCTTTGCTTGATCAAAAATTAAGAAACTATGGTTTTGAAGGTGCTTTAAGCTACAGATTTACTCAAGGTTTAGAATTGGGAGGAAACGTTTTATTGATGCAGTCTGAAACAGAAACCGTTGATAAAGGCTGGCAAAACCAGTCGGTTTACACGACAAACCCATCAAAATTTATGATTTTTACGGGATGGAATGCAAAAAGTTTTTCATTAAGACTACAAATGCAGAATTCTATGAATTACACCGATCTATCAGATATTAAAATCAATGGATATACCTTATTTGATTTAGTTGGAGATGTGAAATTAAACAAAGGAGTCATCAATTTTGGAGTACAAAATATCTTCAACAAACAGTACACCACCATTTGGGGACAACGTTCTGTATTTTTCTACGGAGCGCCACAAAAAGCCTTTGCTTATCAGGGACGAGGAACTACATTTTCTGTAGGATATACAATAAATTATTAATTATATCTGAAAGTTTTTAACCATTAAGATTTTATTAAGATGTTAAGTTTAATTAAGATTAAATCATACTGATTTTACTTAAGCGAAGCTGCCTTAATATTCTTAACTCCTTAATAAAATCTTAATGGTTCAATTAAAAAAATCCTAGAAATATTAATTAAAAAGTAAAAGAAACACCAACTCAAAATTTTTATGAACACAGTTATTACCGAACAATTGGTTTCGGAAAAGGAAAGTCTTTTCCCAAATCTGGAGAACTTATTTTGTGATATCAACATTCACAAATACCAAAATGTAATGCAAAAAGCACAGGAAAGTGTGATTGCATTTCTAGAAGACAACAACCAACCTTTCAGCGGAGTTTCTCCAAAAGACCTGAGAAAGCAGTTTGAAAACATTGACCTTAATAGTTATCCACAAAGTTATGAAGAGGTTTTCGAAGAGGTCAGAACGCTTTATACCCAACACGCCATTGCTTTTCATCATCCAAAATACGTTGCCCATCTCAATTGTCCGGTTGTTATTCCGGCGGTTGCTGCAGAAATGTTAATAAGCTCTATCAACTCTTCTCTTGATACTTGGGATCAAAGTGCAGGTGGAACTTTAATGGAACAAAAATTAATCGAATGGACCTGCAACGAAATCGGCTACGGAAAATCTTCAGACGGAATTTTTACAAGTGGCGGTTCTCAAAGTAACTTGATGGGAATGCTTTTGGCAAGAGATCATTATTCGATCAAACATTTTAATCACAACATTAAAAAAGATGGATTACCGAAAAATGCTCACCGTTTCAGGATTTTTGTTTCGGAAGCAGCCCATTTCAGTATTCAGAAAAGTGCTTCTATTTTAGGATTGGGCGAACAAGCCGTTATTAAAATTAAAACCGATCGGTCTTTCAAAATGAATAGTATTTTGTTGGAAGATGCCATTCAAAAAGAGATCGAAAACGGAAATATCCCTATCGCCGTGGTTGCAACAGCAGGAACCACGGATTTTGGAAACATTGATCCTTTAATCAATATTTCAGCGATTGCCAAAAAATACGGAATGTGGTTTCACGTAGATGCAGCTTATGGTTGCGGATTACTTTTAACCGAAAAATACCGTTATTTAATTAATGGAATTGAAAATGCAGATTCTGTAACCGTTGATTATCACAAATCCTTCTTCCAGCCTGTAAGCAGCAGCGGATTTTTGGTGAAAGACAGAAACTATTTTACATTAATTACGCATTATGCCGATTATTTGAATCCAAAAGATCACGACGAAAATGAAATTCCGAATCAGGTTAATAAATCGATTCAGACGACAAGAAGATTTGATGCATTGAAACTCTGGTTTACTTTAAGAATTATCGGTAAAAAAGGTCTCGGAAATTATATTGAAAGAATTATTTCAACGGCAAAAGAAGCCGCAATTTTTCTTGAAAATGATCCGCATTTTGAATTGTTGAACCGTTCTGATATTTCGGCTTTGGTTTTCCGTTATTCGGCGAATCCTTTCAAAACTTTCGACCTGAGTAGAATCAATACGTACATCAAATCACAATTGTATAAAAACGGAAACGCTCTCGTTGCAGGAACAAAAGTCAACGGACAGTTTTATCTAAAATTTACCATTCTCAATCCTTTAACAACGGTTGAAGACATCCAATCAATCTTAATCACAATAAAAAAATACGGAAATGAATACATTGAAGTTAACTAATCAACAATACGCAGAAAAGATCAATTTCACGGCTCTCATCAATTGCTACATGAGAGAATTTACCAACTGGAGCCGTTATTTGGGAATCCCTAAATATGATATTGCCATTGCCCAAAACATCAGAAAAACGCCAACAAATCTTCATATCAGAATCGATTTTTCTTCGATAGGATGTGACGTTTATATTCCTGTTGCTTATTTTTCTGAAACCGGAAGACATCTTTTTGATCTTCCGGTTTTAAGAAGGATTTTGGAAACAGACGAAGTTTCGGAAGTTGATATTTACGGTTTTATGACACTTATCGCAGAATATTCTAGAGGAATTCATTCCGATATTGATGCTTCCACAGTTTTGAAAAGATTAAATAACAGCATTGAAAATCTGACGACTTATTTAGATCATTTAGTCGAAAACAACAAGTTGGTAAATGATTTGGAAATGTCTTTTATTGAGGCTGAACAATCTCTTGTTTTAGGACACATTTTACATCCTGTTCCAAAATCGAAGCAAGGTTTTAACCAGGAAGATCTGTTGAAATATTCTCCGGAAACTTCAGGACAGTTTCAGTTGTTCTATTTTTTGATCAATCCCGAAAATGTAATTGAAAAAAATGCAGACGGAAAGTTTGTAACTAAAGAATTAGGTGAGAAAATATATCCGCTTTTAAATTCAGAACATAAAAAATTGTGGAACGAATTTACTGATTATCAAATTGTTCCGATGCATCCTTGGGAGGCTGAATATTTATTAGTTCAAGAAGATGTTCAGATCATGCAAGAGCAGGGAATTTTGTTTGCTTTAGGTCATTATGGAGAATTTTTCACCCCTACTTCATCGGTAAGAACAGTTTACAGCGAGAACAGTAAATGGATGTATAAATTTTCTCTGCATGTAAAAATTACAAACTCCGAAAGAATTAATCTGTATCCTGAACTTCATCGTGGTCACGACATCAGTCAGTTATTAAAAACAGATTGGGGAAAAAATTTACAGAAAGACTATCCTGAAATTGATTTTATGGTTGATCCGGCTTTTATTGCTGTAAAATTTAACGATAAAGTCATTAATGGTTTTAATATCAGCATCAGAAGAAATCCTTTTCAGGGTGAAGATAAAACTAAAAATGTAACGCTTTTGGCAGCTCTTTGTCAGGACGGAATTTTTGGTCAGCCTTCGAGACTGCAGAATATTATTGTCAACACCGCAAGAAATCTTGATTTATCTGTAGAACAGGTCACTTTAGATTGGTTTAAACAATATCTTCACATCTGTGTAAGACCGATTGTTGGGATTTTGAATAAATATGGTTTAGCATGTGAATTCCACCAGCAAAACGTAATGATAGAACTTGATAAGAAAGGTTTCCCTGCGAAAATTTATTTCAGAGACAATCAAGGATTTTTCTTTAGAGAAGGCCGAAAAGAATTGGTTTCGAATGTACTCCCCGGAATTGCCGATGAAAGCCAGTCGATCATTGATGAAGGATCTTTAGCTCCAAAATACACGTATTATTTGGTGACCAATAATATTTTAGGAGTGGTGAATGCTTTAGGTTGTAACCAATTAGCGGATGAAAGAAAACTAATCGATCTGGTTTACAAATCATTTAAAGAACTTGAAAATGAAGACGAAACAGGATTGGTAGATTACATCATCAATAAAAGAAGTTGGTACACGAAAGGAAATTTAATTACAAGTTTACAAAACATCAACGAAGCAGACGAAAATTTAGAATATCCTGCTTTTTTTCTTGATACACCAAATCCATTAAATAAATATTTTTTCTCAAATAAATTAATTAAACCTGAAACTAAAGAGATCGTTTATTCAAGATATTTTGAAGAAGACAATGTAAACATCAGCATTCGTCCTTTCAACATTGAAAATGATTTTGAAATGATCCACGAATGGTTCAATAGGGAACATGCAAAACCTTTCTGGAAAATGGATGGCCCGAAAAGAGATTTAGAACTTTGGTTCAGAACTATACTTCCAAGTGACGAGCAACACAGTTTTATCGGTTATGTAAATGATGTTCCGCAATTCAGCTTTGAACCTTACTGGCCAATGAGAGATGTTGTGGGAGCTTATTATGATGCACTTCCTACAGATTATGGAACGCACTTTTTTGTTGCCGAAACTCAGAAAGATAAAAAGTTTTCTTTTCAATCATTTCAAGTGGCTTTAGATTATATTTTTATGCTTCCTGAAGTGGGAAAATGTATCGGTGAAGCTTCTGTCGATGCAGTTCCGACGGATAGGATCATTACAAAATTAGGGTACACTCGCGAAGGTGTGATTGAAATGCCTCACAAAACCGCTTATCTTACTTTCTGCACCCGTGAAGGATATTGGGAAAAATGTCCGGAAAGCAGACTGGAAGCGAAAAGTATTTAATATTTAAAATGAACCATTAAGATTGAATTAAGGAGTTAAGGAATTTAAGTTAGATTCTTCATTTCGCTTTGCTCTATTCAGAATGACAGTTCGCATGTCATTTCGACGTAGGAGAAATCTCTTAATAATCTTAACTTCTTAATTCAATCTTAATGGTTAAAATAATTCAAATTTCAAAAACAAAAACATTGGAAAACAATAAAATATACGACATCATCGGGATCGGAATTGGTCCTTTTAATCTTGGATTGGCAGCCCTTTTAGAACCTGTAGAATCTGTAGATTCACTTTTTTTAGATCAGTCAGAAGGTTTCGATTGGCATCCAGGTTTGATGCTTGACAACGCTACTTTGCAAGTTCCTTTTATGGCAGATCTGGTGACGATGGCAGATCCGAAAAGTAAATATAGTTTTCTGAATTTCTTAAAGGAAACCGACCGTTTGTATAAATTTTTTATAAGAGAAGATTTTTTTATTTTAAGAAAAGAATACAATCTGTATTGTCAATGGACAGCAAATCAACTGGAAAATTGTCTTTTCGGAAAAAAAGTTGAAAACATTACATTTGACGAAACTCAGAAAATTTACATCATCGAAGTTTTAGATCTAAAAAACAATGATGTTAAAAAATATTATACTAAAAAACTGTCTTTAGGAACAGGAACTCAGCCCAAGTTACCTGAATTTATGAAAGATAAAAATTATCCGAATGTCATTCATACTTCAGAATATTTAAATCACAAAGAAGAAATTTTAAATTCAAAATCGGTTTCTATTATCGGTTCCGGACAAAGTGCTGCTGAAATTTTTCAAGACCTTCTTCCGGAAACAGATGATAATTTATTCATGAGCTGGTTTACAAGACCTGATCGTTTTTTCCCGATGGAATATTCGAAACTGACATTAGAATTGACTTCCCCAGAATATGTTGACCATTTTTATCAGATGCCTTCCACTCAGCGTAAAAATATTTTAGCGAAACAACATCCACTTTACAAAGGAATTAATTTTGACCTCATCAACGATATTTTTGATACAATGTACGAAATGAGTGTTGGAAATGTTCCTCTACATGTAGAATTAAAACCAAGTTGCCAACTGGATTCTATTTCTCCTGAAGGAAATTCTTATGTTCTTAATTTCACTCATATTCAGGATGAGGCCACTTTCAGTCACACTTCAGATTATGTGATCTTAGCAACGGGATATACCTATAACGAGCCGAAATTCTTGAAAGGAATCGAAAATCAAATTAAAAGAAACGAAGACGGTTTATTTGATGTAAGTCGATATTACACCATCGATAATGAAGAAAATATTTTTGTACAAAATGCAGAGCTTCACACTCACGGTTTCGTCACTCCGGATTTGGGAATGTGTGCTTACAGAAATGCTATTATCATTAATTCTATAGCCGGAAAAGAAATTTACAAAGTAGAAAAACGCATTGCCTTTCAGCAATTCAATACCTCAAAAGAATGGATCGCAAAACATTCATCTTAAAAGGTGACTTAAAAAAGGTCATGTGGGAAACTTCATGGCCTGCCGTTGCAGCGATCGTTTTATACGGGATCAATAATTTCCTGGACGCTATTTTCGTTGGATATTTAATTAATACAAAAGCTCTTGCTGCGGTAGGAATGGCTTTTCCGTTGTCGCAAATTGTTTTAGGATTTGGAAGATTGGTAGGAATTGGCGCAGGTGCAGCTGTAAGTATTTGGATTGGCGAAAACAGACAGGATAAATTATATAAACTCTTCGGAAGCTTCAATTTTCTATGTATATTTTTCTCATTAATTTGTACAGTTCCGGCCTACATTTTTGCGAATGAACTGATGGCAATGATGGGCGCAAAAGGAGAATTACAAACGATTGCAGTTGAATATTTCCGTGTTACTTTGATTGGAACCATTTTTTGGATTTACGGTTTAGCTTTAAATATGTTAATTCGGGCAGAAGGAAAAATGAAAACTGCTGCAATAATGATTGCGGGTGGATTGGTCATCGATATTATTTTAAAACCAATTTTTATTTCGACTTTAGAAATGGGCGTTTCCGGTGCAGCGTGGGCAACTAATTGTGGAATGCTGATTTATTCTTTACTCGGATTTCATTATTATGCTAAAGGAAAAAGTTCTTTCAAAACCAATTGGAAATCGGTTTCTTATCATCCTGAAATTGGAAAAAGAATTTTAAAATTAGGGCTTCCGGAAATGATTTTATCGGTAATGGGAGTTGTACAGAGTATTATTATTTTTAATGCGATTGCTTCTTACGGAACGGAAGACGACATTTCTTTCTTCACCGTTTTGAATCGATTTTTCCTGTTTTTATTAACTCCTTTATTTGGATTAATGCGAGGTTTACAGCCTGTTGTGGGAATTAATTTCGGAGCCGGACAATTTGAAAGAGCCAGACAATTTTTAAAAACCTATATTTTAGCAGGAGCTGCGATACTTTCGCCTTTCTTTTTAATTGCTTTACTATTTCCGCAGCAATTGATTGGATTAATGCTTCCGGGATATACGGTAAACACAAGTCAGATTCAGGATTTCAGATTATTTTTCTCTGTACTTCCTTTATTACCGATTACTGTTTTAGCACTGTCCTATTATCCTGCAGTGAACGATAGTAAAAAAGCGAGTTTCTTAGTTTTTTTGCGACAGTTGATTCTTTATATTCCATTAATGCTTATTCTTCCGTATTATTTTGGAGTGAAAAGTATTTATTGGGGAAGCGCTTTGATAGAAGTAATTGTGGGAGTGACCACGTTTATTATATTAAGGAAAGGTATTGCTAAATCGAAGATACAGC
>NZ_JAPDKN010000030.1 GCF_026163565.1 Chryseobacterium sp. YIM B08800 | reverse complement strand
AGTGAAAAGTATTTATTGGGGAAGCGCTTTGATAGAAGTAATTGTGGGAGTGACCACGTTTATTATATTAAGGAAAGGTATTGCTAAATCGAAGATACAGCTTACGTAAAAACAAAAGTCGGGCAGAATTCTACGAATTCTGCCCGACTTTTTTGATTTATATTTTTGATGGATAGGATTTTATCCTATCCTTTATTAAGTCGTCCCTTCGGGACTTCAATCAAAAATTATTTTTTAACCTCTCTTCTCTGTGCATCCAAAACTGCAACTGTTGCTAAGTTTACAATTTCATCTACACTTGAACGCATTTGTAAAACGTGAACCGGCTGTTTCAATCCCATCAAGATTGGTCCGATTACCTGAGCAACTTTCATTCCTCTGATGATTTTGTAAGATAAGTTTGCAGATTCTAGATTCGGGAAGATGAATGTGTTTGCCGGAGTTGTTCCTAATTTTGAGAACGGATAATCACTTAAATGATCAGAGTTCATTGCAAAATCAGGCTGAATTTCTCCATCCACAATCATTTTCGGGAATTTCTCATGAAGAATATTTACTGCTTTCGCCACTTTTTTGGAAGTATCAGAAATGGCAGAAAAGTTTTCGAAACCTAACATGGCAATTCTCGGCTCGATAGCGAATGACTTCACGGTGTGTTCTGCCATTTTAGCAATATTCACTAAATCTTCAGCGGTAGGATTTTGGTTAATCGAAGTATCTGCAAAGAAAATAGGTTTCTTTTCAGATAAAATCATCATCATTGCCGCGACTTTATCAACCCCTTTATCTTTTTCGATTACTTCTAAAACAGGTCTTAAAGTAGAAACATAGTTTTTAGAAAAACCAATAATCAATCCGTCTGTATCACCATGTTTTAACATCAAAGGACCAAAATAGTCTCTCTGTCGAACGTATCTTTTTGCCTTGTACTCGTTCATCCCTTTTCTCTGACGAAGTTTCCAAAGGGTTTCTCTGTATTTTTTTCTGTTTTCTTTTTGATCGTCATCACTAGGATCGATAATCGGAACATCAATGTTGATTCCGAAACGCTCCATTTGCTCTTTCACATACTTTTTGTCTCCTAAAAGAATAGGATGAGCAATTCCTTCTTCATATAAAATCTGTGCAGCTTTCAGAACATTATATTCTTCAGCATTTCCTAAAGTGATTCTTTTCGGATTAGCTTTTGCACGGTTTTGCATCATTCTTACCAACTTCTCATCTCTTCCCATTCTGTCGAGAAGCTGAGTTTCGTATTCGTCGAAATCTGCTATTGTTTTTCTTGCAATACCACTATCAATAGCCGCTTTTGCAACTGCACTTGATACTTTGGTAATTAATCTGTTGTCAAATGGTTTCGGAATAAAATATTCTCTACCAAACTGTAAATTCTTAACGTTATAAGCTAAAATTACCGCTTCAGGAACCGGTTCTTTGGCCAAATCAGCAATTGCATGAACTGCTGCCAATTTCATTTCTTCATTAATTCCTTTTGCCTGAACATCTAATGCGCCACGGAAAATATATGGAAAACCAAGAACATTGTTTACCTGATTAGGATAATCACTTCTTCCCGTCGCCATGATGACATCTTTTCTGGTTTCTACCGCAAGATCATAAGCAATTTCAGGATCCGGATTTGCCAAAGCAAAAACGATTGGATTTTCGTTCATACTTAAAAGCATTTCAGGGCTCATCACGTTTCCTTTAGATAAACCAATGAAAACATCTGATCCTTTTACAGCATCTTCTAAAGTTTCAATATCCGTTTGAGCGATGAAATCTAATTTTTCAGGAGTAAGATTTTCTCTTTTATGGTTGATAACACCTTTACTGTCGCACATCAATACATTTTCTCTTTTTAAACCAAGAGAAATATAAAGATTGGTACAAGCAATTGCCGCAGCTCCTGCTCCGTTTACCACCATTTTCACTTCTTCGATATTCTTATTGGCAATCTGAAGAGAGTTGATCAATGCTGCTGCAGAAATAATAGCCGTTCCATGCTGATCATCGTGCATCAACGGAATATCTAATTCTTCTTTTAATTTTTGCTCAATATAAAAAGCTTCCGGAGCTTTGATATCTTCAAGGTTGATCCCTCCAAAAGTTGGAGCAATCCCTTTTACGATCTGGATAAATTTATCGGGATCTTTTTCGTCAATTTCAATATCAAAAACGTTGATGTCTGCAAAAATCTTAAACAAAAGACCTTTCCCTTCCATTACCGGTTTTGAAGCTTCAGCTCCGATGTCTCCCAAACCAAGAACTGCTGTTCCGTTTGAAATAACCGCCACCAAATTTCCTTTTCCTGTATAATCATAAACCGTTTCAGGATTTTTTTCAATTTCCAGACAAGGAATAGCCACTCCCGGAGAATATGCCAAAGACAAATCTCTCTGCGATGAGTGTGGCTTTGAAGGAATTACCTCAATCTTTCCTTTGGGTTCTGCTTTATGATAATCTAACGCTGCCTGACTAAAGTTTTTTTCGTCGCGGTGAGTTTTACTTGACATATAATTTTCGGTTTTTTATTTAATGTGTATCAAATTAGAAGTTATAAATGTTCTTTTGTCTTAAAACAAAAGAACCAAAAATTCAAGACTGGATTTCTCCGCTAAAATTTTATTACTTAATTTGACATTTATTTATATATTATTTTTTTTATTAAACTTATTATCTACTATAAAATATATTTAATGTGGTAATCAACCAAGCTTTCGATTGGCTTCTGTACAATGTGTCCCACATTCAAATTGAGTTCTGACGCTGCAGAACGTAAAATATTTTCGTAATAATAAGCAATAGAGCCGATAAAATTGATCTCGGCATCCTGAGATTCTTCATACGGAAGAACCTGATAATCGAAAAAGTTTTTCATCTCTTCCAAAACCATTTCCTTAAAGTAAGGATGATCTTTTCTTTCGACCACAAATTTATTGAAATTGGCTAAGTATGCATTGGGTCTGGTTGTATGATACATGTTTTTCAATGCTTCATCAATCGTTAATCCATACATTTCTTTGAACTCAAGATGTAAATCCTGAGGAAGCTTCTGCATAAAGAATCTGCGCACCAACTGTTTTCCGATGGCGCTTCCGCTTCCTTCGTCACCCATAAGATAACCTAATGAAGGAAGTTTTATCTTTAAATTTTCTCCGTCAAAATAACATGAGTTTGAACCCGTTCCCAAAATACAGACAATTGTTGGTTTTCCGTTATACGCTGCATAAGCTGCTGCATACAAATCTTCTTTTACAATAATCTCTGCATTGGTAAAAACCTTTCCTACTTCTTCTTCTATTGTTTCGCAATTTTTTCTAACGCCACAACCAGAACCGTAGAAAAAGATTTTGGTAATTGAATTTTTTACAGATAATAAACTGTTATTTTTTTCAATTTCCGGTACAATAAGCTCTTTGCTGATAAAATTGGGGTTGAAACCAATAGTTTCGGTCTTTAAGAAAACATTTTTGAAGTCATCCAAGATTACCCAGTCAGATTTAGTAGAACCACTATCAACAATAGCAACCATATTTCTAATTTTAAGGGGCTAAATTATGAATTTATCTTCAATTAGACCTCAAAAACAGACACAAGATACTCTCATTTATGATTAAGTTCAGTTTTTAATTTCGCTTTTATTTTGGTTATACTGTATTAGCCAGTCTTCTATCTCTTCTTCAAGATAGGTTGCTTGCATTACCATCGCGTTGATAAAATCGTCGGGTACAGGATCACCATTAGAATTTTCAAGATTCCAAAGGTCGTTTGACATATTTTCGTACTCTGAGTACACCCTTTTGAAACGGGTATTTTCTTTTTCCAAAACTTCAATATTTTTTTGCTGAAGCTGAAATTTTCTGTATTTGTTTTGAGATTTCATACAAATATTTAGGTTAATGTGGTTTGTAAAACTTGTGCAGATACTTCTCATCGTGCATTACAAGATAGAAAGACCATCAACAGAAAAAGTTGAAAATGAATTTTTTATCAGGTACAGTTTCTTTCGTTCTGAAAATTAAATTTAGAAATTATTTTAACACGAAAAAAAAAATTAACAACTTTTTTCACTGTTTAACATATAGTTATAAATTTGCGTATTATTAAAATAGATGAGAGCATTACTACTACGCCACAAACAAGTATTATTATTTATCATTGCAGGCGGACTCAGTGCGATTGTGGAGATCGGCAGTTTCAAAGTCTTCAGTACCTATCTTCCACAAATTATTTCTCAGGAGCAAAATTTTCACGGAATTCATTATCCGTTAAGTAATATTTTATCAACAAGCTGCGGAATTCTTTTTAATTATTTCCTGAGCATCTGGTTTGTTTTTGAACGAGGAAAACATTCTAAACGAAAAGAATTTGCCTACTTTATGGTAGTTTCTTTTATTTCAACCATTTTAAGTTTAAGTTTCTTCCAAATCTTTTATAGTTTTATATTTAAAGATAATATTGATTTAATTTTTTATACCTTGAGTCCGGAAATGATTAGTAAGATTGCCGCTATTTTATTGGTTTCTATTCTTAATTATTCTGTGAAGAAAAAAGTAATATTTAACGGTTGATTTGTGACTACAATTTTAAATTACCTCTGGAGATTCTGGCTGATTATATTAGCATTTGTTCTGACTATTATTCTGGGATTACCGGTATACATTCTGTCTTTAAAGAAAAGCACATTCAAATATGCCCATGTTTTAATAAGAATTTGGTGCTACGGAATGTTTTTCGGAATGGGTTTAAGATACGAACTCATCAATCTTACCGATAAAAAAATTGATAAAAACACACAATACGTTATCATTTCAAACCATACTTCGATTATGGATATTATGCTTCCCTGCATTTTGTTCCCCAATCATCAGCTTTGTTATGTTGGAAAAAAAGAATTGGAAAAAATTCCGATTTTTGGAACTATTTATAAAAGAATCTGCGTAATGGTTGACCGAAGCAGCGCCAGAAGTCGCGCCGATGTTTACAGAAGATGTGCCGAAAAAATGGAAGAAGGCAACAGCATTGTTATTTTTCCTGAAGGCGGTGTTCCAGATGATACCTCAATTGTTTTAGATGAATTTAAAGATGGAGCTTTTACACTTTCATCAAAACACCACTCTCCTATTGCTGTTTTTACTTTTATAGGTTTGAAGGAAATGTTTCCATTTGACAATTCTAAAGGATATCCCGGAAAAGTAAAAGTATTTTTCAACGATATTCTGGAGCCAACCAATTCTCCAAAAGATTTAAAGCTGTCTGCTTTTGAGACAATAAAAAAAACTTTAACAGAACACAGTTAATCACATAAAAAATATATATTTGTTATTAAGAATCTATTTTTAACAAATATGTCAAAAACAACTACTCAACCTACTAATTACCCCGCACTTTATACACTGATTTTAGTGTTTTTCTTTTGGGGTTTTATTGCAGCAGGAAACAGCATTTTTATTCCTTTCTGTAAAAATTATTTTTCACTCGATCAGTTCCAGTCGCAGCTTATCGACTTTGCATTCTATACAGCATACTTTTTGGGAGCATTATTGCTTTTCATCTTTAGTACAATCAAAGGTATAGACATTATTGGAAAATGGGGCTACAAAAAAAGTATTGTTTACGGTCTTCTCCTTTCCGCAATTGGAGCAGCCATTATGATACTTGCAGTGAAAGCAAATGTTTACTACGGAATGCTAATTGGATTATTCGTTGTAGCGCTTGGTTTTTCTATCCAGCAAACTGCAGCCAATCCTTTCGCTGTTTTGCTAGGAGATCCTAAAACAGGAACAAGCCGACAGAATCTTGCAGGTGGAGTCAACTCTTTTGGTACATCAATTGGTCCAATCATCGTTGGTTTAGCTCTTTTCGGAACTACTGCAACTGTAGATGATGATCAGATCAAACATTTGGCTTTAGACAAAGTAATTTTATTATATACTGCTGTTGGAGCATTATTTTTAATTGCTGCCGGAATTTTCCATTTTTCTAAAAAATTACCTGCCGGAATTTCTACAGAACCTATGGAAAAAGCAGGAAAAGCAAGAAAAAATCTGATTGCAATGACCGTTTTGGTTATCCTTTGTTTCATTCCTGTATTTGCTAGTTATAATTCTGATGCAGCTATAAAAATTGAGGACTTAAATAAAGAAATTACCGTTTTACAAGACAGCAAAAAATCTGAAACCAATGCTGCTACGATAGAAAACATCCAACAAAATATTGACACTAAAAAAGCAGAATTACTGGAAGTAAAACATCCTCTGGAAAAAACAAGAATGTACTATTTAGGCGGTGCTTTGTTAGCGGTAGTTCTTTGTCTTGTTTATGCAAATACAAGCTCTAAGAAAAATCCTGAAGGATGGGGAGCGATGAAATATCCACAGCTTGTTTTGGGGATGCTTGCTATTCTTGCTTATGTAGGAGTAGAAGTTGCTATTGGAAGTAATTTGGGTGAACTTTTAAGCTTACCGGAATTCGGAGGACATCAGTCTTCAGATTTAGCGCCTTATATTTCGATGTATTGGGGAAGTTTAATGATTGGAAGATGGACAGGTGCCATCAGTGTTTTCAATTTGAATAAACAGCAACAGATGATTGCAACAATTGTTGTTCCGTTTGTCGCATTTTTTGTCATTATAGGAATTAATATAATTGCGCAAAAAGATATGTCACATTTATATTATTACGCAATCTGTATCGTTATTCAGGTGATTTTATTCTTAGTGAGTAAAAACAAACCCGCTTTAACACTTATTATTTTCGGACTTTTTGGAGTTATTGCAATGATTGTAGGTTTAATGACCACCGGAAATTTTGCTATTTACGCTTTCTTATCTGGAGGTCTTGCATGTAGCATTATGTGGCCATCAATTTTTACTTTAGCGATTACAGGATTAGGAAAATATACCGCTCAAGGATCTGCATTCTTGGTAATGATGATTTTGGGAGGTGGAATTATCCCTCCGTTACAAGGAAAACTTTCTGATATTATCGGAATTCACAGCTCGTATATTATCCCGGTACTTTGCTTTGCTTATATTACCCTATTTGCTTATCTTGCAAAGAAGACCTTAAGCAAACAAGGAATTGATGTTGACGTTTTAGAATCTGAAGGTGCGCATTAATACTACAAAAACATATAAAAAAAAGAGATTTTGGGCGGGTATTTTACTTGCCCAATTTCTTTTGTTCTATACTTTTTCAAAACTAAAATTTGCCGTTTTATTTTTTGAAAAGTTATTTGAATTTCAGAAAAATATCCATCAATTGTTATTCGCATGGATCCCTTTTTCATTTGGGGATTTACTGTATATCTTATTGGGAATTTTATTGATTTATTTAATCATCAAACTCTTTAAAAAGAAAACTAGAAGTAATGCCTTATTTAGAATATTAATTGTTTTAAATATCGCTTATTTCACTTATCAGATATTTTGGGGAATGCTGTATTTTCAGATCCCGATTATCACAAAACTTCCAAAAACTGACGTTACACTGGACGTAAGAAAAGCATTAGCTTTAGAATATCTTGAAAAATCGAAAGCAACCAGAAAGCTCGTTAAAGAAGATAACAACGGAGTTTTTGTTATTAAAGATTTAAGTGCAATTCAGCAGGAAATTTTAAATCAACAAAAAAACCTTCCAAGTTTTATCAATCAAAAAGAAAGCACTACAACCCATTCATTTAAATCCAGTTTGTTTGGAAAAACAATGAGTTTTACAGGGATTTTAGGATATTACAATCCTTTCACTGCAGAAGCTCAATTTAACGCTGAATTACCCTCTTCTTACCTCCCATTTACACTTTCTCATGAAAGTTCTCATCAATTAGGATTTGCAAGAGAACAGGAAGCAAATTTTATAGGTTATCTGATTGGTGTACATTCAAAAAATCCTGAACTTAGATACAGTACAGAGTATTTTACTTTAAAAAGTTTATTGAATTCTATTGTGGATGAAGATGAAGAGTTTGTAAAAACCGCTTTAGAAAATTATTCTGAAGGAATGAAGCGAGACCGGTTGAACGAAAAGAAATTTATAGCAGAACATCAAGGATATCTGAATGTATTTTTTGGGTTTACCAATAATCTTTTTCTTAAAAGCAATCAGCAAGAAGGTGCTATTACTTATTCTTATTTCATCGATCTTTTGGTACGTTACAAAAGTATGTTTACTACATAAAAAAAAGAATCGTATCAGGCGATACGATTCTAAAAACACAAATGATGAAAAAAAATTTATTACCTTGACTTGTTCCCTCATTCAAGGCACTGTAAAATTACGATTTTTTTTTAAAATTCAAAATATAACCCCTAATTTTCTGTAACTTTTATGAAAATTTTATGATTTGAAACTTTTTAAATCCTTATTTCTCTCATAATTATGATTTTCAAATATACCGTGAACAATCGATTACAAAAGTATTTTCAAGAAAAAGACTTGAGAAAAATAAAAAATAATTAAAAAACAAGCAAATAATATTAAGTTTTAAATTTTAACTATTTTTCACAAATCTTTTCATGAAAATACTGATCTCTTTTAAAAAAACACATTCTAAAATTCTATTTTACAGAGAGTACGCTTCAAAAAGAAGCATCATTAACAATTAAAACTGAATTTGAGAGTGTAAATAGCAGAAAAAGTATAATTTTTAAATAAAGAATTTAGAAAAAACTAATTAGAATAAAGATCTTTTTTTTAAGTTATAAAAAGCAAAGAAATTCACATAAAAAAGACCTAAATTTCTTTAGGTCTAATGGAATATGGTATCGTAAATTTTAATTTTCAATAACAGATTGAAATCATCCTGTTATTAAACATGTAAATTATTAATAATTATACAGTTACCAATATTATCTAATTTCAATTATTTCTTGATGAATTTTATTGCTTTATCCTCGCCTTTTAATTTCAATATATATTGTCCTTTTACAAGCTCTTGTACTGCAATTTCTCCTTTTTTAATTTCTCCAGATTTCACCAATTGTCCTACAGCATTGTAAATAACAAAATTAGAATTATCTGCACCATCTAAATGGATAACATCTGTAGCAGGATTTGGATATAATTTTATTGATTGTGATTTTACAATATCTCTCGTACCCAATGATGCTGCAGGAAGAACTAAGTTTTGTGCATAAACAGCAGGAACTGCATCAGCCGTTTTTTTCTCATTAAATACAATTACTGCTTGATTATTAATCGGTTTTAAAACAGTAAGAAAAGATTTACTTGCATTGAAAGTCGCCATAGGAATATACTGCTGAGTCCATGCAAAATCTCCGCTATCAGTAAGTAAAACAGCATTTAAAGAAGTGGGTAATAATGCAGTATTAATTCTTTTTTCAACTACAAAATAAGGTTTCCCATCTGATAAATGTAAGTCACCACTGTGCGTCATGAATTCAGCTGTGATAGGGAAAACCTGTTTAGCATTATCTGTAAAAAGTCTGCTCCCTGTGTTCTTATCAAATTTTTGAACATATTCACCGCCCATTCCTTGTGAAGTCGTTGTATAGTTACATACAGCCCAAATATAAGGAGAACCAGATGAAAAAGCTATTCTCATGTTCTTTTCAAAATTGGTTTGGTTGATATCAAAATCTACCCCATCAACACCCCAAGGCTTATTACCATCTGCAAAATTGATTCTTTGCAAATAAGAGTCAAATCTGTTATTCTGTCCGGTGCTATATCCAAAATATACTACATCCCCATCTACAACTCCTGAATATTTAACATTGTATCCTAGTGATTTTGTACTTACTTGTATTGGACCATCAGACCATAAAATATTCCCGTTAAAATCTATTTTTTGGGCAAACAGGTAACTTGTTGTTCCTGATGATACTTTTTTATGAAACAAAAGAGCTATCTCATTATTTGGTAATTCAAAAAAATCTGCAGGTGCAGTTGTCTTTGTTGGATCATCAGATGCAATACTGATAGGATTTGCCCATACTGGCTGTCCAGATCCGTTATATCTCTGTACTCTCATTTGCACTTGCGTTGTTGCCAGGTTTCCTACGACAATATCACCATTTGATAAAGGAAGAATTTCTGGAGAGTATCCTTCACCTGCATTAATTCCGTTAGGCCATAATGATGTACCTTGTGGGCTTATTTTAAAAATTCTCAAAGGAGTTCCTGTCCCTGTACCTGTTACTCCAATATAAAGGTTATTAGAGGAATCAACTGCTGTGTTTTCTACTACTGTGTAAGTTCCCATCGGGATCTGGTTGCTAAGCATTATACCATCAGTTCCCAATAGTTTATCGCCATTCTGATCTAATATCTGTAGCCATAATTCAAAATTTGTAGGAGCGGCAACTTTTTTCCAAAAAGCAATATAAGTTTTCCCATCATTAGTAGTAGACGCAAATGAAGATGCATTTTCATAATTAACAACAGATAAATTTTGATCTGTATTAGGATTCCATTGTGCAGATGTTGCAGAAATCATGAACCCCGTAAATAATAATGTAATTAATTTTTTCATATCTCTCTATTATTTTCTTGTATTGAACAAAGGAATAAAGTATTTTGAGAGTACAATAAAAAAATGTTACATAGTTACCACCTATAGCTATAAAATTTCACACACACAGACCACACACTTAAAAATAAATAACTGAATAACAATATTTTAAAAATCATCAAGATACTTAGACAAGTCTTCTTTTGTGTTGGTTAATTCCAATTTCTTGCGAAGTCTTGTACGCGAATTTTCTATAGTCTTAGGAGTTACATTCAACAAATTTGAAATTTCTTTAGTTGATAATCGAAGCTTTAGCATCGCCGCCAATCTTTTATCATAATTGGTAAGACTTGGATGTTTTAGTTCTAAATTTTTATAAAAAGATTCATGAATTTGTAAGAAGTGATATTCAAAATCTTCCCAAGTATTTGGCTTTACACTTATTTTAATTTCATTAATAATCTCTGAAATTTCTTCTGCATGCTGATATTTTGTTTTCAATGCATTTACTTTTTCCAGAATAGATTTAAAAATAGAATCTACTTTTTGCTGTTCCATCGACTGATACACCAAGAGCTTTTCTTTCATATGGTTATCAAACTGCAGCTCTTTTTCTCTGGCTTCAATCAGCTTTTTCTCAAGATTCAGTGCTTCAGTTTTATTCCTGTAGTTTATTGTATACAAAATGCAGATAACAACAATCAGTAGAAAAGCTACCAATATAATAATATATACTAAATTTCTTTTCTCTTGCTTAAGACTATTAAGCTTTTGTTTCAATTCATATTCATGCTGGGCTTTTATGCGCTCTACATTTACAGCTTTCTCTTCAATATTCATCATATCTCTTATAGAGTCATACTTTTTAAAAGTATTTGCTGCATTTTTATAATCATTATTTAGAAGATAGGCATTATACAAATTATCTAAATATCTTATATTACTAAAGTCTACAGAACTTTTTTGAATAAAATCACCTGTCTTTATTGCATACGATAATGCTTTCGAAGGATTATTTTGTTTAATATAAAAACTCGCAAGATTATAATTGGCATTGTAATTTGCTTCAGGATCGCTTATCTTATTTTGCTCTAAAATATTCTTTGCCTCCAGTAAATAATTTTCTGCCTGAGAATATTCTTTTTTATTATAGAAAAGCTTACCAAGATTCGACATTACAAAAGCTTTTAAAGTTGGCGCTTCATAATTTTTAAAAATAGCCTGACTTTTCTGGAAGTAATACTGAGATGAATCGTATTTAGCTAATGCAAAATAAGCATTGCCTAAGTTATTTAAACCTTTAATCATTCCGGCTTTATCATTTTTCTTTTCGTAAAAGCCTAAGGATATTTTATAATACTTTATCGCTCTTTGAGGATCATTGAGCTGAGCATAAATAAATGCAAAAAAGCTATTCACTTTTGCTAGTTTTTCAAAATCTTTTTTTTCGGTAAATATATCATGGGCTTGGGTACAATATTCTAATGCTTCATCAAAATGATTGATATCGATATAAAATTGAATAGTCTTAAGATAAAAATCTCCCAGACTTTCATCAGAAACGATTTTTTTAGCTTTTAAAATGTACTGTGTTGCTTTTTCTGCATTTTTATACTTGATGCTATTCGCAGAATCTAAGAAAACCGCATAAGACTTTACTTCTTGCGCACCGCATAAAATCACAAGATTAGAAAATAAAAAAACAAAAAATAACTTTCTTTTCATCATTTAATATAAAAAATATCCCCAATTGGAACTAATGATCCTAATTCTTATCTAAATTTATAAAATATTTTTTAATCGGAAGTATAAAATTGTGGTTAAAACCGATTAAGAATATTTTTACTAAAATCCATGTACAGATTTTTTTCTCCTTGTGACCTTGAGTCATTTTGCAATAGAAAAAGTTTAGTTCATTATAGAGTATAATATTATGAACCATCCATTCTGTTTTATATCTTTTTAATTTTACAAAAAAATCACAAAAAAACCGCAATCATTGATTGCGGTTTAAAATTGTAGCGAAGACGGGAATTGAACCCGTGACCTCAGGGTTATGAATCCTGCGCTCTAACCAACTGAGCTACCTCGCCGTTTTGGTGGTGCAAATATAGAAAATATTTACTAACCTCCAAAATTATTTTAACTTAAAATATTCTAAAACATCACCAACATGATTGGGCTTGCTGATAATCTTATTGTTAGCATCTAAAATAAAATACGTTGGTGTTGCATGAATATTATAAATTTCAGCAAAAGAACTGTTCCAACCTCTCAATTCTGAATCATTGATCCAAGGAAATGCAGCAATTTTAGTTGTATAAGCATTTTTATCAACATCAAGAGACAGACCGATTATCTGAACATCTTTTGCTTGTAAATCTTTGTATTTGGTTAAAAGCTGTGGTAATTCATTTTCGCAATGTGAGCATGTTGAAGACCAAAATACAATCACTTTTTTATCAGCCTTTACATCGGCAATCGACTTAGCATTGGTATTTACTGCAGAATGGAATTTATATGCCGGAAAAACAGCCCCTATATCTGTTGCAGCATTAGACTTCAACGTAGAAGCCAAACGATCATTAATTGTACATTTTAAGCCTTTTGCCAACGCAAGATATTTTGTTTTAAAATCATTCATATCGTATACGTCAAAGATATCAATCAGCTCAGAAAGTACAGTTTGACCTCTTGGTGTTTCAACATTTAATTTATTGATCAAAGTATCAACAGAAGTATTGACATTCGTATTACCACCTACATTAAGATAAGACACCAAAATCGGACGCAAAAGAGACGAACTCTCTAACATATCATTTGATTTGTCGATAAAATTAACAATATCCTCCTGAGTAACTTTTTTAGCAGGATTATTGGAAAGGAATTTATTATAATTGGTATTGTAATAGTAGACAAACGGATGCTTCGTCTGATCAACACTACTTGTACCAGAAAGTTTGCCCATTTCATTAATTAGGGCTTTTCCAAAGTCAGTATTGTCTTTATAATATTCTTTAATCTGAACTAACGCAGGAAGAATGATTTCTTTTTTCTGAGACGATTCCTGAATAGCATTCATCAACTCATTCGATTCATCCTGATAAATAATATTCTGTATTTTATTAGCTTTTGTTTCGAGTTGAATATTGATATTCTTGTTTTCAGAAATAAAAGTTACAGAATTATTGGTGTTAGGAAAATACACTTTCATCATTCCAGAATAATTTTTGGGATATTTGAAAGTCCATACATTTCCTTTACTTTTTTCTTTGGTAACAATAATATCTTTAGACCCATTTAATGTATACAAAACAGCCTCTTGCTCATTAAAATCTGGTTGCGACTGAATATTTACAGAAAACTGCGCCTTAATAGAAAATGCTAACAGCATTCCTGATAATACAAGTATCTTTTTCATAGTGTAAAAATAAAAAAACTCTCCGAGTAATCAGAGAGTTTGAAATATTTTAATATAATTTTTATATTTTTTGAGTCTTGTATTTTTTTGCAAAATAAACAATCCCAATAATTGCAGCAATAGTTAATACATAAACATACATGTCGATTGGGGAAGTTGGTCTTTCACAAGGGGGAAAACCAGGAATACCACATGGAGCACCAGGTGTATCTTGTGCCTTCATAATATTAACACCCAATATAAATAGTACTAAAAATATTTTTTTATTAAAAAATCTTAACATATTCTTGGTATTATTTAATTAATATTTTGGTGTTTACTGTACTTCCATCATTGCCTACAACCTTTACAACATAAGCTGCTTTTATTGCAGAATCTAATTTAATTACATAATCAGCATCTGCTTTCACAGATTTTTCTGAAATAACAAGCTTTCCACTTGCATCAAAAACTTCAATAGAAGCTGATTTCCAAGACGGATCAAATCTAACGATATAATCATCAATACTTGGATTGTAAACAACTAATGTTCTAGATAGAGGTTTAACATCATTGGTATTTAATGTTCCATTAACCTGAGGAGCCCCATAATAAAGACCATAGCTAGAATTTGTTACCGGAATAATGTCACCTTGTTTAATCTGTACAGCTTGCCCATTTGCAACCGTATAATAGAAACCTGTACCTCCGGACAAAACATGCGTCCCATTTGGAACTAAATCTACATTGTCTCTGATTTCAAATTTCAAAGAACTTATATTTTGCCCAAAAATACTAAGATTAATTTTTTTACCTAGATAATCAACTTCATTCGCTTCATTAATATATAACCTATAGGTAGAAGAATAATTCTGATCAATATCACCATTAGCCGTTTCTTCAAATGTCTGAATAATTGCAGAAGTATTCGTCATTGCCTGTACGGAAGATATGCTAGCATCAGGAAGATTACCTGTAGTAAATTGTGGTGCAACAACATAGTATGTTTCGCCTATCTGATTACCATTAGCATCCAATGCTAAAACCCCTAATTGTTTAATGGACCCTGTAGTAATGTTTTTTGCCGCAGTAACACTATAAGAAGTTCCCTCTGCTCTTGGAATAGAACTAAATCTTCTAAGATTATCAAAATCCATTTGCTGAGGAGTAGAATTTCTTAATTTAATTTTGAATGTCCCTAAAGGTTTTACAATTAAAGCAGTAATATTCCCCGTTGGTCTCTGGTTAGAATCAAAGGTTACCATCTGAGAACCAGCATAAGAAGACGTCCCCCCTGTTGTCGTATTATAGGTTACATTTTGCGGATCAATCGCAACCCCCCATATATTAGCAAACGCATTATTATCATTAACAGCTCCCGCCTCAGTAATCCCAATCATAGACAAATCAATATTGGTTAAATAAGGATTAGAAAACTGATAAAAAAACCGACCAAAAGTAGTTGTTGTAGTATTCCAAGGAATGGCATTATCAAAAGGATCATAAATATATGTATTATACTTTTCTTGATAAATATTCCTGTTGTTACCACCTGCTCCAAATGTTGCAGGAACTGAAGAAGGAGATAAAGACATCGTATTACCACCGCTTATTCCGTCCGCATAAGGAGTTCCTTTTATCGTATGTAAAGTAGCCGGATTCATAGTTGCTGTACCCAATGTGTAATAAGCTGTTCTGTCGCTTACAGTAGTAACAGCAGAATTAACATCTATTGTAATACCTGCTGTAGAAGCACTTGTAATTGGTGCAGATGGAATTATAGAACCGTCAAATCTTCGATCGGCATTACTCCATTTAAGAATTTCTCTCCCCTGCCATCTGGAATTATTAAAATTCCCAGCCAGATCAGTACTAAGACTAGAGAATGTTTTCCCCATAAAAGGAATACCTATCTGCTGATAAGCACCATGCTTTGTACAAGCATATTCCTTATCAACTACACCAGTAATATTACCTTGTGCAATACCTTTAATATATAATTGACCGTAGGAAGAGCTAACCGGATTGGCAGTATCGTTAATTCTTACAATAATATTAGATCCATCCGCTTTATTGGATGCATCCGTGTTAATGGTTTTCACCACATCAGAACCACTGCCTACAACCATCATATTACCGTGCAAATCAACATTGCCGGTTCCTCTTGTTTGCAGACCTCCACCGTTATAAACGAGAGTTCCGTTACTCACATACATTTTAGCTGTATCGTCTACGTGAAGTAGTACCTGCGCCTGAACAGATAAACCGATCGCTAAAACACCGATAGTTAATAAATTTTTTTTCATTGTCGTATACTGTTTTTTTTGTGTCAAAAAAAATATTCGCTGTAAAGATAAGACTTTTTTTCAAAAAAAGAACAAAATCACTTAATAATCAAAATATTATCTTTTGTTAGTACAATTTCATCATGCTCTCCCACCGTAAACATGTAGTCTTCTAGCACTTTTTCTGTAGTTCCACGTAAGCCTCTAGCGCCCAAACCTTTCTCCATAGTTTCGTCAACAATCATTTCTATAGCCTCATCTGTGAACACCAATTTCGTTCCGTCCATTTTAAAAAGCTCTACAAATTGATTGATAATAGAATTTTTAGGCTCTTTCATGATTCTTATCATCGTCTCTTTAGTTAGCTTTTCGAGATAAGTGATAATTGGAAATCTTCCTAAAAGTTCGGGAATTAATCCGAATGAACGAAGATCAATAGCATTAATATTTGTTAATATATACTCGTCTTCTTCTACTTTATTAATTTTTTCAGCACTGAAACCAATCGCCTGCTTATTCATTCTTCTCTCGATGATTTCTTTAATTCCGTCAAAAGCACCACCTGCAATAAATAATATATTTTGAGTATTTACCTGAATATATTTTTGATCAGGATGTTTTCTTCCACCTTGTGGCGGAACATTCACAATACTTCCTTCCAAAAGTTTCAATAAACCCTGCTGAACACCTTCACCCGAAACATCTCTAGTAATACTCGGATTATCAGATTTTCTGGCAATTTTATCAATCTCATCAATAAAAACAATTCCTTTTTCTGCTTTTTCTACATCGTAGTCTGCAACCATTAAAAGTCTCGAAAGAATACTTTCAACATCTTCCCCCACATATCCTGCTTCTGTTAAAATCGTTGCATCTACAATACAGAAAGGAACATTAAGCTCTTTAGCAATGGTTTTAGCCAAAAGTGTTTTTCCCGTTCCAGTTTCGCCGATCATGATGATGTTTGATTTTTCAAGCTCTACTTCTCTGTTTTCATCTTTTGCATGCAGCAATCTTTTATAATGATTATATACTGCAATTGAAAGCTGCTTTTTTGCCTGATCCTGCCCGATTACATACTGATTTAGAAATTCTTTTATTTCTTTTGGCTTTTTAAGCTCATCAATAGACTCAGCTGGTGAAAATCCCGCTGGCGAAACCGTATCTTTCACAATTGAATGCGCCTGCTCAATGCAGTTTTCACAAATAAAACCATTCTGCCCAGAAATCAGCATTTGTACTTCATTTCTTTTCTTACCACAGAAAGAACATTGGTTTGAATTCATCTCTATATAAAGTATATTATTAAAGAAAATCGTAAAAAATTTCTTTTTTACGACCTTCTATATTGTTAAGAATTAATTATTGAATTTTGAATTTCGGAATATTCTTCCGCAGAAAGTTTCAGTCTTTCGTTTCTGAAATTCATATCCTCCATTTTATTTAATGGAATCAAATGAATATGAGCATGAGGAACTTCTAATCCTACAACCGCAACCCCTACTCTTATACATGGGATTGCATTTTTCACTTTTTTGGCAACTGTTTGCGCAAAAGCCCAAAGATTTTTGTACTCTTCGCTTTCCATGTCAAAAATAAGATCTACTTCTTTTTTAGGAATAACCAAAGTGTGACCTTTTACCAAGGGCATTGCATCCAGAAATGCTACAAAGTTTTCATCTTCTGCAATTTTGTAAGCAGGAATTTCTCCGTTGATGATTTTTGTGAAAATTGAACTCATATTTAAAATTTAAATTCAGTTTACAAAGTTATATCTAAAACCTGAAAAGATAATTTATTTCCGTTTGGAAGAACAATCTCTGCAGTTTCGCCAACTACCTTACCCAATAAACCTTTTGCAATAGGTGTGTTTACCGAAATTTTACCTGTCTTCAAATCACTTTCATTATCCGGAACCAAAGTGAAAACCTGCTCTTTTTTCGTATCGTTATTTAAAAGTTTTACGGTTGTAAGAATTGAAACTTTAGAAGTATCCAATTGTGTTTCATCAATTATTTTAGAAGTAGTCACAACGTCTTTTAGTTTAGAAATTCTCATTTCCAACATTCCTTGTGCTTCTTTGGCTGCATCATATTCTGCGTTTTCAGACAAGTCACCTTTATCTCTTGCTTCTGCTATCTGTTGAGTGATTTTTGGTCTCTCTATTTTTTCCAATTGTTCAAGCTCGGCTTTCATTTTATCTAAACCTTCCTTGGTTACATAGCTTGCCATAATATTTTATTTTAGTTTTAGTATAAAAAAAATTATCCGACATTTGCCGGACAATGTTTTTGTTTATTAATCGTTATTGTTTTACAAATATATAAAAATTTATATTCAAATGAAAAAAACTTTTTCAATTGCCGCAATTCTCACCTTTCTGATATTCAGTTTTTTAAATATAAATTCTTGCAGCAGTCGTGAAGATACTGTAAGTTGTTTTCCTAATTCTACAATCAATGTAAATTTAAACCTGAACCTTGCAGCTTACAACAACCTCAACTTTGTGGGGCAGCCAATTTACATCGACGAACAGCAATCCGGAACAAGAGGATTAATCGTTGTGAGAACCGTTGACAACCCGGCTACGTTCAAAGTTTATGATAGAAATGCACCTCATCTTTGTCCAGATACCAACACCACTTTGGAGATAAAAAACGGTACAAGTATTTTTTGCCCAAAAGATAACGCAACATGGATTTTAATAACCGGACAACCAACTGCTGTAGCCAATCTTCCTCCCAAAACTTATTTTTGGAACTATGACGCTGCAACAAAAAATTTAAGTTTATATAATTAATGAAAGCAGTTATACAAAGAGTCTCTGAAGCCTCTGTAAAAGTAGACGGAAATATTGTTGGAGAAATAAACACCGGTTTTATGCTTCTGATCGGGATTGACGAAAACGATGAAAAAGCAGATGCAGACTGGCTTGTACAGAAAATTTTAAACCTAAGAATTTTTGGTGATGAAAACGACAAACTTAATTTATCTATTAAAGATATCAATGGAGAGATTTTGTGCATCAGCCAATTTACTTTAATTGCAGACTACAAAAAAGGTAATCGTCCATCATTTATAAAAGCAGCAAAACCAGACAAAGCAATTCATCTTTTTGAATATTTCAAGGAAGAACTTTCAAAATCGGATTTAAGAATTGAAAGCGGTATTTTCGGTGCCGACATGAAAGTTTCGTTAATAAATGACGGACCTGTAACGATTGTAATGGACAGTCTTACAAAACAATAGCAATTTAACAACCTATAATAATTGTTGATTTCTAACGAATTACTACCGCTCAATAGAACAAATATATAAAATCAACAATAAAAACCGTAATTAAACCTAATTAAACACCGTAAAAATACGGATATGTTTAAAAATTAACATTAAAAGTTGTTTTTTTTGAATTTGTAGTATTTTTTTTATTTACCTTTAAGGTAACCAAAACTAAATAACTATGAAAAACTGCTACATTATAGTGGTGCTGTTTATATTGAGCTACAATGTAAACGCGCAAGTGGGTATTAATACCAATAATCCCAAATCGACATTGCATGTTCAAAAGAGAGCCGAGCTTACTTTTGCAGACGGTATAATTCCTCCAAGAATTTCCGGAGATTCCCTTAGATTAAAAGAAGCAGCTTACACACAAGCTCAAAACGGAGCCATTGTTTATGTAACAAGCCCTGTAAACAGCCCTAACGCAACTACCGACCCAAAAACTCAGGATGTAGGCAGTACAGGATTCTTTATATATGATGCATACTACACTCATCCCAACAGTACTCAGGGAATCTGGAATAAAATTCTAACAAATGATTTAGGAATGTCTAAAAGTGCTTATGCAGCAAAATTTGCAGGCAATCTTTCTCTTGTCAATATCAGTCTTGGTTTGTTTACCAGTACTTTTAATTACCTTCCTTTAAGCACTGTAGGAGGCACAGTAACCACAGAAATTGCATCTTCTCAAATTATAAACAATGAATACGTGGTACCTTCTACCGGTCTTTATCATATTGATTACAGCTTTAGAACCGGGCAGGGAATTTCAGCACAGCTTTTGGCCAACAATCCTCCAGGAATTGCTATTGTAAAATCTGTAGGAACAGGAGGTACAGCAGTAAATACACTTTTAGATTACAGAGGGTTTGGAGGTGTTAATTTATTAGATTTATCTGCAGTTGCCCTACTTAACCTTGTTGTAATTAATATAACTCTTACCCAAGGACAAATAAGCCACATCTACAAACTTAATGCAGGAGATAGGCTGCGATTTGGTTTGGTACAAGGTGGGCTTAATTTGGGAGCTATTACAGATAAGTCAGCAGAACTCTCTATTTACAAAATCAGGTAACACAAATTCTTTATATGACAAAAGCTTTCTTATAATCTAAGAAAGCTTTTGGTGTTTATGTTAAAAACTTTTATCTTACCGGAACACTGCTGAAGTTTAGCGCAACTTTTAGGTTCATATCAGAGCTTGTCTGGTTTTTAAGTTCGTAAACCGTTCTTACCGTTAAACCAGAACTTTTCACTACAGAATCCAGAAAACCTGTATCATTATTTAAATCTAAATTTAAACTTGAAGAATTGGTATCAATAGCAGATCGGGAAGCTACTAATTTTTCTCCGGTTCCGTTTGAAGAAATATAGATTTTCACAGATTTTAAAGCGCTTAAATTACCGCCACTTGGTGAAGCTACAGAAATTTTAGCATCAGAAATTCTTACATCTTTAATTTGCGCGTTGTTGTTTCCGCCTACCCAAGTCTGCACGTTTGATGCCGTTGCAGTAGAAGAAACTTCTTTATCTGCAGGTACTCCCGTAGATACCAAAACATTGGTTGTATACGGAAACGTATTTTGTACAATCGACTGTACCGCACCACAGCTCGCCAAAGCGATGGATGATACTATTGCTAATGAAAATATCTTTTTCATAATATTAAAAATTTGAAAATAACATTTGCATAAATTGTACCAAATCTACTCTATTCTTACAGAAAAACGACCTACATTATCGCCTTCTGCCATTAGATTTTTACCGATGATAAGCCAAACTTCGCCCTTTCCTGAAATTTTATAAGAAATTTCTCTTCCAAAAGGTCCGTCGTACTTTCCGTCTGGTGTTTTAATTTGGTTAAAACGAATGTTCATATTATTGTTTTCTGGAATAATGTCGGCTTTCAGTTGGTCTTTCTTATAATTTGTTATTCTCACAACCACTTTCTGAATCTTATCTGTAAACTCACATTCTAATGTACTTGGAAGTTTTTCGCCATCGATTAATTTGGTAATTTCTCCAGTTTTTTCATTTAAATGATCATCTGATTTTACCCTCAAAGATTGTAAAGTGTCTTTATTTATTTTCGAGTTAGCAGAATCTAATGGCAAAGTATTTTCAGATTGCTCAGAAACGATAACAGAATCTGTCTTCTTTTCTTCTGAAGGAACCGATTTTTTGCAGGAGACAATCAGCAAAAAACTTAGTAATAAAACTGAATTTTTCATAACAATTTATTTTTGAATAGTTTCATAATAAAAAATTTTAGATAAAAACGTGGGCGAAATTCCTAGCTTAGCTTTTTCTAAAACCCTTTTTTTAAGGTCAATATCTTTTTTCTCCTCAGCATATTTTAAAAGATATTTTTCATTAAAATTGATTGAGTTGATATGATAATCGACCACAAAATCGGGACGTTTCATATTTTGAGAAGTTATGATGCCGCCCCAATTAATAAAACTGCATACTAAAACCATTCCATAAAAACACCAGCTCATCGAGTTGAAAAGAAATGCATTTTTCTTTCTAAACTGAATTTTGTAAAAGGTAAGAATCAAGCCTATTAACGATAAAAGAAGAAAAGCATAAACACCGAGTCTTTTGTAGGTAAAACCGTAGCTTGTAATATATTCTGTATTGGTCACCATCGCAGAAAAAATTAAAACGGCATTTAAGAATAACCAAACTTTGGCAAGCAATCTTAATAAACCAGCTTTAGAATCAAAATTAAAGGCCGATTTAAAGAAAAACATCATCACCAAAATGACTAGAATAATAGAAAGTATGATTGAATTTACTCTTTCGTGCGTTTCTTCAGAGAGTTGATTCGGAGTTTTTGTCACTTCATAAAACTGTTCGTAATTGTAAGCTACAATAAAGAAAACAAGCAGAATATTTAGTAATATCAAAGAGATCACCCCGCTCATTCTTTCTATATCGAGATCAAGAAAAGAAAAAGTTGATTTCGGAGTTTGTTCACTTTCCTGAAAATTGTTATCCAGAAAATGATGCTGTTTATAAAGAAACTTTTCAACTACAAAATTCCAAAAATTAAAAGCAATGAAAAATCCAAAAATACTTAGGCGAACAATCTGCCAAAAGTCAAAATCGAACTCATATTCATTAAAAATCCCTGCAAAATGGTCGCTCACTCCGGCATAAATCCCGAAAAATATCAACACAAAAACAAGAGGAACAATAACGAAAGCAAATATTTTCTGAAACAGATTCGGAATATTTTTTTTAGGCATCCATTCGCCAAAACTAAAAACCCTGCAAATAAATGTAAAAAAATTGATCACAAAAACCGGAACAAGAAAAAGGCTTTTCATTCTTCTGTTTTTTGACCGGAAAGAAAGCAGCAAAAGTGAAACTACCAATGCCAGAAACGAGCTTATATCGCCAAACCATGCAAAAGCAAAGCTTGACAGAATACTTGTTGCAAAAAGCAGGAAAAATACTCTGCTGCGGTTTCTTTCCGGGGTTTTAATAAGCGTTAAAACTGAGTATAAAACGCCTAAAATACCAAGATTTAAGCCTACATCTTCGTTATAAAACAAAACGATAAATGCGATGGTGCTAAGAAATATATAGTGATGTGTTTTCATGAGGTTGAGTTTAAGGTTGAGGTTGAGGTTGAGACTAAGGTTAATAGAGAACAGGTGTTTCTTTTTGCTTGAAAAAATCCTGGATGTTTTCGAAATTCTGCCACAATAAAGATTCAAAATCGATGTGGTGAAATGCTCTCATATTTCTTCCTTTTTCATAAGCATTACGATACATTTTATAATATTCCGGAAGGATAATGCTTCCTAAAACAATCGCTGCCAAAAGATGGGCATTGAGTTTTCCGTTTCCAAGAAGCAAAAATTGCATGGCGATTTCGTCTTCGAATTGGGTTCCGCAACCTGTTAATAAATGATGCACATCGTGGTTTTCCATTTTCGGAATCATCGTAAAACCGTGCTTTTTATAAAATTCGCCGAGTTTTCTGCCTAAAGAATCTTTGTGAAATTCAAGCAATTGCTTTTCATTAAACTGCCATTGTCTTTTTTTCTTTTTGAAATATTTCCTGTACAGTTTTTGTGTTTTGTCGTAAACGAAAAGGAGGAATTTGACACGTATTTTTTTCATAGCTTATTTCGTATTTAATGAAAGTTTAAAAAGTAGGAGATGAGAAGCCAGAGTGGAGCTAAAAATGGTAATGAAACGGAAAACCAGAAGCCAAGATTGAATAGATTTTTTCGAAAGTCATCGGTATTTTCTTTGTTGTGATTAAGATCTTCAGTAACACCTAAAGAATAAAATAAATTGGCAAAAACAATCATTATTAAATATCCTATTCCTTGAAAAGCAATAGTAAATAATGTAATTTCAAACTCTTCATCGTAAGGCATTATAAAATTTACTCCAACAATGACATAAAGAATAAATGCGATAATTCCAGATAAAATCAATCCCAGATTATAAAGATATCTTTTATCACTCCACCATTCTTTGATTTGGGATTTTGTAAGATTTGATGAACTCATATTGTAATTATTAAGCAATTAAAATCCCATTAAATAAACTCCTAAATAGAAATAAAGAATTGCAATGGGAATATTGATGCAAATGATTAATGATGCTTTCATACAAATTTTAAGTTGAGTTTTGTTAATCAAACCATAAGTAATCAAGCCTAATATCATCAATAAATTAATGATTATTCCAAAAATTATAAGGAAATACCCCCCTGCTGCAAATTCATCATTTTTAGAAATCATATATCCAAAAAGACAGATGTTTCCAAGAATTAAGAAAAATAAAAAAGTATATTTTCCTATATTAATAATCGTTGAATCTTTCATAGGTTATATATTAAAAGTATATAAAGCAGAATCAGCATCGGGAAATTGAAAAACAGCATAAACGCTGAGTTTTTAAATTCAGTTTTATTCTCTGGAAATACATAATACAAAACGAAGAGAAGCAGTATTGAAAAGAGATTGATAATTAAATTGAATGCTGACAAAAACAATAAACCATATAAAAGTTCGCCCTGTGTTTCGAGAATCATCAATAAAATAATTATAATTCCAATCAGCCAACTGATACAGAAATAAATTAATGCGACGTTGTTGATTTTATACTTTTCCATCACGTTCAAGCTTAAAAACCGTTATTTCCGGTCGCACCATAAACCGTACCTGATAAGAATGTCCTAAAGCGCGGTTGATGTACAACATTCTTCCGTCTTTTAAATCAATTTCTCCGGAAACATACTTTCTGTTTTCTACCGGAAGAATTGGCGTAATGATCCCCGGAATTCTGCATTGTCCACCGTGAGTATGTCCGCTTAAAATCCAGCCTTGATAACCGTTCCAGACATCTTTGTCGCAGACATCAGGATTATGACAAAGTACAAGATTTGCTTTTTCAGGATTATAATCTTTCATCACTTTCATCGGATCAAAATTGGGCGACCACAAATCATCTAAACCAATAATATTTAAACCATGAGATTCTGTTTGCTCATTTTTAAGCATGGTAACGCCATTGTTTTGAAGAATGCGATAAATCTCTTCTGAAGAACCCAAATCTTTCCAGTTTTTTCCATAATCGTGATTTCCAAGAATTCCAAAAGTTCCCAGTTTTCCATAAACCGCTTTTTCCATGACCTTTTTCAAGTTTTTATGATCTTCCGGCGTTCCATGATTTACATAATCTCCCGTGTACACCACAAAATCAGGATTGAAATCTTGTGCTTTCTGGAAAGATTCAATCAAAAAATTCCAATCGAATCTATTTCCGACGTGTAAATCTGAAATTTGCATCAAAATTTTTCCTTCTAATTCTTCAGGTAAATTTTTAATGGGAAGTTTCCGTTCTACAAATTCTACCCAAAACGGTTCAATCTGCCAAGAATAAAGAAAAGGTAAAGCTCCAACTGCTGAAAGTTGCAAAAGTCTTTTTAGAAATTTTTTCCTAGTCATTATTTTAAAAAATCAAATTAACTTCCGGCAAAAGGTGTCCCGAAAAGCCCTACTGCAAGCTCTACCCAAGTAAGAATCAGTACAAACAAAACCACAATACATAGGAGTATTTTGTAGGTTCTGTTTTTAATAATTCTACGAATCAAATCGATGATAAGAGCAGTACCGAATAAAAGTATTCCTGCAATAAGAAAATCGGAGGAAGACCAGTTGAATTCTTTAGAAAATAGATTTACAAGTACCGCAACACCCAATATTAGAGCAGGTACAGAATAGATCATTGCTGTTTTTTGTTTTTGTGTCATCATAACATTTTTAATTTTATTTATTTAAAGTACTTTGTATTTCAAAGTTGATTTTCAAAAAAATATAGACTTTATCTGCCTATTAATTTTTCTAACGCATCAAGATGTTCGGTAAATGCGATTCTTCCCGATTGCGTTACACGGTATGAAGTTTTAGGTTTTTTACCAACAAATTCTTTTTTCACTTCGATATAATTGGCTTTTTCTAAAGCGTTGCTGTGACTCGCCATATTTCCGTCTGTAATTTCAAGAAGGTTTTTCATTTCAGAAAAATCAACCCAATCGTTCACCATAAGAACGGACATAATGCCCAATCTTACACGGCTTTCGAATTCTTTGTTGAGTTGACTGATGTTGATCATTGCTTACAGTATCTTAGTTAAAAAAGTTTTTTAGTTTTTTAGTTTTTTAGTTTTTTAGTTTTACTTATTTTGATGATAATTTTTTATCGTTTTGTTGTATCCATTCAATAATTTTCCAATTTCCTCGCACGAATTAAGAGTACTTTCAAAGATTATATTATTTATGTAATTAAGATCTTTTGCTAAAATTAAATAATATATTACCTCTTGTAATGAGCCTTCAGAATGAGAAATATAATTTAGTTTATTTGGTAAGGTTTTCTTAGTAAATCCTTCTGCAATATTAGCCGGAATTGAAACAGCAGCTCGTCTTAACTGGCTTGTCAAGGCATAAGTTTCCTCTTTTGGAAATGCTGAACTTATTCTATAAATCTCCAGAACAAATGCATGTGACTTTTGCCAAACAATCAAATCCTTAAACGAAATAATAATTCCCATAATCTACTAACTAACTAACTAACTAACTAACTAACTAACTAACTAACTCACTAACTAACTAACTAACTAACTAACTAACTCACTAACTAACTAACTAACTAACTAACTAACTCACTAACTAACTAACTAACTAACTAACTAACTAACTAACTAACTAACTATTTATACTTTTTATGCATGATCAAGCCATACACAATATGCAAAACTCCGAACCCGAAAGTCCAGGCTATCAATCCCCATCCTAAAAAAAACAAAGAAATAAGTCCTAAACCGATTTGGCAAAATCCTAAATATTTCACATCCGTTAAAGTATATCGCTCTGCATTGACCAACGCCAATCCGTAAAAAATCAAAGTAGCGGGAGCAACCAATGAGAAAAGGTGATGGTACAATAAACCCAAACATACAAATCCACCCGTCACTAAAGGGATTGCAAAGGTAAACAAAAGTCTTTTGGTTGTGGCATCCCAAATCTTCAAACCTTTCTTTTTACTTTTATTGGCTGTAAAAAAATATCCACTAAGAACAGCAACAATTAAAATCACAGTTCCTGTAATAACCAATTCATTGACCATACTTTTACTGAAAGTGATCCTGTCACCATCAAAATAATTAAGCCCCTCTCTTTCAAAAACGAAACAGACATATCCAGCACCGAATATTGCCGCTAAACCTGCAACTACTCCGGATAATCCGCTTAATGAGATAAATCTTGAAGATCGTTCCATCATAGAACGAATGTGCGATAAGTCTTCGTGATAGTTTTTTGACTCCATATAAAAGAACTTTGAATTACAAAGTTATATTTAATTTTCAAATTACAAAACTTTTATTGAAATATTTTGTTCAAATTCTTAACTTTAAAAAAACGTATTGTATGGACAAAGAAACTTTGCGCTCAGAAATATTCAGACATTTGGATGGCGTCGTTACAGCCCCCATCGTTGCTTCGTTGATGAAAAAAGAGATCATTGCTTTCATTATCGAGCGACAAAAAATGTCTTTGAGTGAACTTTCTGAAGAGTTTAAAGCTAATGAAGGTTATCTGAATGTCGCAATTCGGGCTTTGGCATCGCAAGGTTTTATAGATTATGTGGTCGACAACGAAACAGATTGTATTTCATTTTCAGCAAATGGAAAAACAAAATTTCTTCAAAAATACAGTTTGCTTTACCTTAAAGTTATCTCTTTTTTAAAACATTCTACTGATATTAAAGATCAGATCAACGAAAATTCATTTATAGAAGAATTCACCAGATTGAGCGATTCTGTGAAAGATCATTTTGGAATTCAGCTTTCTGATGATAACGAGGAAAAAGAAATTCAGAAACAGATCTTAAAACATATTGAAGGCTGCATCATCGGTCCTGTGATCGTCTATCTCGGAATGACAGGAATGTTTCATAAATATTTTATGGAGACTTCATTTCAGGCGGCCGAGTTTCATAAAAATTCAGAGAATTTTGAAGTGATTCTAGACTTCTTGGCTTATTTGGGCTGGTTTAAAAAGACCGGCGACAATTATAAATTTACAGAAACCGGAATTTATTTTGCCAAAAGAGCGCCATCTTACGGAGTTACTGTTTCTTATCTTCCGTTGCTCAATAAAATGGATGATCTTTTATTTGGTGATGCTTCAAAAATAAGAGAAATTGCAGATGGTGAAGACGAAATTCATGTTGACCGTGCAATGAATGTTTGGGGAAGTGGTGGTTCGCATTCCAATTATTTTAAAGTCGCCAATGATTTTATTATTCAAATCTTCAATCAGCCTATCCATCTTCAGCCGAAAGGTGTTTTAGATATGGGTTGCGGAAATGGCGCTTTCATTCAACATATATTCGAAACCATAGAAAGATATACCATTCGAGGAAAAATGCTCGAAGAACATCCTTTGTTTTTGGTAGGTGCAGATTACAATCAAGCTGCTTTGAAAGTGACCAGAGCCAATCTCATCAACAACGATATTTGGGCAAAAGTAATTTGGGGCGACATTGGAAATCCGAAACAATTAGCCGATGATTTAAAAGAAAGTTATGAAATTGATCTTTCAGATCTACTAAATATCAGAACATTTTTAGATCACAACAGAGTTTGGAAGGTTCCTGAAAACAGTCATCCTACAAGAATCAGTACTTCAACCGGAGCATTTGCTTACCGAGGAAAAAGACTTCCGAATAATTTGGTGGAAGAAAGCCTGAAAGAACATTTAGAACTTTGGCTTCCTTACATCAGAAAAAACGGGCTTTTAATTATAGAACTTCATGCTTTAGATTCTAAACTGACGAGCGAAAACGTAGGAAAAACTCCGGCTACAGCGTATGAAGCAACACATGGGTTTTCTGACCAATATATTTTGGAAGTTGATGTTTTTAAAAAGATTTGCTTAGAAACAGGACTGCAGATTGATAAAGAATTATTCAAAAAATTTCCTAATTCTGAATTGGCAACGGTTTCGATTAATTTACTGAAGAACTAAAAGTTTAAAATATCACGCAGATTATTTTGATTTAGCAGATTTATGTCATAAAATTTTTTATCTGCTAAATCTGTTTAATCAGCGAGAATTAAAAAATCATATAAATCAATATAATTTTCCGCTTTTTGTCATATTAGAAAAATCTTTGTATGCTTAGTTAAGTGAAACGTCTTTGCGAGCTTAAAAACGGTGAATTGTTTAAAGAAATCTTTGCGCTCTTTGCGTTAAAATTTTTATTATGGTCGAAAACGGATATACATATAAATCAATATCAATAATTTAAATTGATAAAATTAAACGGAAAAAAATGACATTTGAAACGATAGAAACAGAACGTCTCCTAATTCAAAAACTGGATTCAGAAACAATGAAACAAATTTTTGAATTAAATAATGATGAAGAAATCAGGAAAATATTAGGTCTTACTGACGAAGATTTTGATCGACAGAAAAAAATTCATCAACAAGGCTATGAATCTTACAATCGGAAAATGTTGAATTTTCAAATTGTAGAAAAACAAAGCTCTGTAATTATCGGAAACTGCGGTTTTCATACCTGGAATCCTCAACATCATCGCGCCGAAATTGGCTACGCTTTGAATGCTGATGAATTTAAAAACAAAGGTTATATGAAAGAAGCTGTTGAAAAAATACTTGAGTTTGGCTTTGAAGAAATGGAACTCAACAGAATTGAAGCTTTAATCGATGAAAATAATACCCCTTCAAAAAAAATTTTAGAGCATTTTGGCTTTACCCGAGAAGGAAATCTTCGTGGGCACTATTTGGTGGATGGAATTTTTGAAGATTCAGTATTATATTCTTTACTGCAATCTGAATACAAAAAATAAAGCGTTGAAAATCTCAACGCTTATTTTTTTATTTTGCTCTTAATCTTTCTTTAATTGCCTCAATATTTTTCTTCGCAGAATCTTCGAGAATTAAACTTGCACTCATGTGAATTCTTGCAGGCATTAATTCATTAAAATGCTCTGTTCCTTCCCAAGAAACTTTTTTAATTAAAGCTAAAGCATCTTCGCTTCTTGTAGACAGCGTGTTTAAGAGTTTTTCCAGTTTAGAATCCATCTCAGCAATGTTTTCTGAAACTGAGTGATAAATATTGTGTTGCTCTGCCCAATCTGCCGATCTGAAATCAGCATCAATCGCCATTGCCGAAAACTGAGATTTTCCGATTTTTCTTTCTACATAAGGTCCGATAACGAAAGGTCCGATTCCTAAATTGATTTCAGTTAAGGCTAAAGCAGAATCTTTGGTTGCAAAACAGTAATCTGCACCACAAGCCAATCCTACTCCACCACCGGTAGTTTTTCCCTGAACTCTTACTACAACAATTTTCCCGCAATTTCTCATTGCATTCAAAACTTTAGCAAAACCGCCAAAGAATTTGGTAGAAGCTTCCAGTTCTTCAATAGCCAAAAGCTCATCAAAACTTGCTCCTGCACAGAATGCTTTTTCACCCTCACTTTTTACAAGAATCGCTTTTACTTCTTTTTTGGCTCCTTCTTCTAAAATTGTTTCCGCTAATTTTTCAAGAATTGCTCCTGGAAGAGCGTTACTTTTTGCCGTTCCGAAAGTAATTTCGGCAATATTATTTTTAATTTCTGATGTTACAAAATCACTCATTTTTAGTCTATATTCGATTTATACAAAAGTACTAAATAAAGGACTTTTGAGAAAACTAATACCCTAATTTTTAGTTCTAAAAACAGATAAATTAAAATTCTATCAGTAAAAATACTGATTTTCAAATACCGTATTTGTACTCTATTCTGTCGTAACCGAAATCCGTTATTTTGTGACAGATAAAAAAGTTATCAAACTAATTCCCATGAAAGCTTTTATTATGCTATAAGCTTTCAGTAAACGATTCTAGGCATAAATGAAATTCCCCGTTATTCGGGGAATTAATTTTTATAAGAAAATACTTCATCTATTTTTTTCCGTAAAGCAGCATTCTTTTAAATGCATAAATCGCAGGAAATGTTTCAAATTTTTCAGCAATACGCTTTTTATACTCAATGATGAATTTTTCTTTATTTTCCTCATCCAATCTTTCCACATACGGAATCAATGCCGAACCCGAAATAAACTGAAATAGTTGTTCTGCATCATCAGCAATAATCGGATAGACTTTTATAGAGATATTTAAATCTTTCAACCCGGCATCAAACATCATTTTAGCATATTCATCCAAACTTAAAACCGGGGAAACCCTATTCCAATTTTGAAGTTGCGTATTGTAAGGTTCTTCCGAAGCAAGCTGAAACAAAATTTGATTGAGTATATTTTCTGATTGAATCGGCATTTGAACAGCAAACTGTCCGTTCTCACTTAATAAAGAAAGCAGTTTGGTAAATAATTTCTTATGATCATCCGACCATTGTAAAGCTGCATTGCTAAAAATCAAATCCCATCTTTCTTCTGAATCATATAATTCCTCAACCCTTTTTTGCTTAAAACTTAAATTTTTATTTTTAAATTCTAAAGATTTCTGAAGCATTTCCGCAGAAGAATCGATTCCTAAAAATTCTGCATTTTCAAATTTTTCTGAAAGTATATGAGTCTGTTCGCCCGTTCCGCAACCAATGTCGATTGCTTTTTTGAGATTATCAGACGAAATTAAATTCATCAAATCGAAAAAAGGCTGATAGCGGATATTTTTAAATTGATTGTAAACTTCAGGGTTCCAAGGCATATTTTTTATTTTTATTTGGTTGTAAGGGCGGATTCCGTAGGAATCCTATCTGTGTAGAAATGGATGGTGTGATGATGGCGCGTTCCGTAGGAACGCTATTTCTAATTTCTAATCGTAAAATTCAAACAAATACTGTTCCTGAAATTCAATTTCAAAAGCATTTAAAAATTCTATATATTCTTCTTTAAAAGTTTTATTTTTAAGATGTAATTCTTGGTTTAAAATATAATTTACAACTTGTTCTTTCTGACTTTTTGCGTAAGAAAATGCACCATAGCCTTGTTGCCAAGCAAAATGATTTAAACATAACTTTTTTTCATTGATAAAATTTGTCGATTCAGTTTTGACAGTTTTCACCAAATCTGAAATGGTAATTTGTAAATTTTTATAACTAAAAAAGATGTGAACATGATCCGGATTCGCATAAATAGCCAAAACTTTTTGCCCTTTATTATTGAAAATACCACAAATATATTTTTCAATTTCATCACGAACAGAATTTATAATTTTATTGTCTCTACCTTTTGTGGCAAAGACAAGTTGAATATAAATTTGTGTGTATGTGTTTGGCATTTTTCACTTTTTTAGATAGCGTTCCTACGGAACACCGAATTGCTAACCACTTTGTTTTCTACACAGATTGCATTCCTACGGAATGCGGCATTCTGCGATAAATATTCTAAAGAACAGAGTTCACTGCATAAAAAAATTCAGAATTTTTAAACCAATGCTTTACTTGTTTTTTAAAGCTAAAATATACTTATCAATATACAAATCTTTTTCTTTGGATTTGTACTGCTGAATATATCTCGGATGTTCCAAAACGGTCATTTTTTCAAACAAATGAGCTTCTTGATTTAGTTTTGAAATAAAATCGGCATTCTTTTTTCCTAAAATAAAGACTTCCGAAATATCAAGATTTAAACTGATGTGTTTTCTCAAAGAATCAATCATAAAATCTTTTACATCGTTAAAAAGTTCTTTATCGTCGTAATAATTTGCGTTGATCCAGTTTCCTTTTGATTTCCTTACAATCGCCAACGGAAACGGAGAGTTGATATAAATACCTCTGTAAAATTCATCCGTTCCTCCATAAGCTGCAATCATATCATAAATAAAAACCGAAGAAATTTCATGCGTATAAGCAGATTCCATTTTAATTCCGCAGACACTTTCCAAGCGTTTTGTATCAGTGAACGGAACTCCGGTAACTCCTGCTCCATGACGACTCGGATTAATTCCAATCAAAAATTTTCTTTGGTTTGAATCATTATAATATTTATGATAAAACTTTTCCATGACAACCATTGTTTCAGAATTATCTAAATACGGATTCAGAACATGAAAATCTTTCGGTAACTTTCCAGAATACTGTAAATTACGGTTAAATTCTATGATTTTATCAGCAAAAGTTGCATTCATTAGTTCAGAAAAACAAAATTTTGTGGCTGATCATCTTCGCCTTCCTCGTCGTCATCATCACTTAAAGCCAATTCAATATCAATAAACTGAATGTACAAGCCACAAATCTCTCCATTTGCATCGTAAGCAAAATACACAGGATAAGATCCGTCACCAAAACCACTTGCAAACATGGGAATTTGAAATGCCGTATTTGGAATTGTCCAGTTAATCCAATCTCCTACATCTCTTTGGTTGTTTGGGTTTTCTTTATAGCTCTGAGCAAACAATTCTGCAAAATAATCGTCATAAATATTATCTACGTTCAAATCAGCAATAAATTTATCAAACTCAGGAAGCGCTTCTGCATCTGCAATGCAACCTAATCCGGCATCAACATGAAAACCGAAAAAATCATCTTCTTTTACTCCATCCAAATTTTCATTTCCAATTAAAGCTTCCTGATAAAGGATTGGTTTTTCATTAGTAAATTTCACCTTTACTGCAGCGTATCTATCACCCCAATCTTCAGATTTTACAACAGCAATCGTTACCGGAAAATTTCCTTTTGGAGTTTCAATAAAATACGGTTTTTGTTTTGAATTCAGAAAAACCAAAGGATCTCTCACTACAACTTTTCCTGAAGGCAAAGAAACATCTCCGATTTCCATAACTTCCATTTTTTCGCCTGCAATTTCTTCTGAATTGAAGTAAGATTCTAAATCTGTAGGGCAAGTAAGAATATGTTTTACTTCTGCATATTTCTGCATCCAGTTGTCTTTCATGATAAATATTTTTTTGAATTGATTTTAAGTTTGAAAATAATGAATAAAAATTAAGGCATGAAATCTGGAATGTGTTTTAACAAAAGATTATAAAAAAACAGTGTGACAAAAATTGCTACACTGTTAAATTGTTTTATTGTTAAATTTAAAATATTAAATCAATCCAAACTGTTCAAAATGATGGGTAAAATGCTTCTTATGCATCAATTCCCACATTTCTTTGTTTAATTTTCCAAACACAAAATTCATATGCTCTGCTTGTGGATTTTCTTTGTAGTAAATAGAGAATCTCTTTAAATTATCTAAGAAAGACTGTTTTGCAGCATCCAAATTTTTATGTTTTAATTCTAATAAAGTTCCATCTTCAGCCAAGAAAGGTGCAGGGAAATCTTTTGGCATTTTTCTGTGATTATACAGAGAATCTTGCCATTTTTCCAATTGTTCTTCAGGAGTGAAACATTTGTCCGCTTCCGGTTCACCTAAACTTACCAAAACACCATGTTCCAAATGCTCGATCATTTGCTGAGGAGACATTTTCCCCCAAGCTGGTTGAGTATTTTCAGATAATCCGTTTACAATTTTCTGAACATTTTTAAGGTTGATAAAAGGAGAATGTTTAGCCACCAAAGTTAAAATTGTTGCTACGCAAACTACCTCTTCTCTTTGGTTCACCACTTCCACCAACCATTTTACAACACCTGAAGGAATGTTTCTTCCCTTTACTCCACGATTGATTTTTTCTTTCGCTGTCAAATAAACCGTAATGGTATCTCCAGCATAAACAGGTTTGAAGAACGAACAGTTTTCCAATCCGTAATTCGCGATAACCGGTCCTTTTTTCCCTGAAACAAATAATCCAGCCGCCGCAGAAAGAATGAAGTATCCGTGAGCAACGGTTTTATCAAAAATAGTTCCCGATAAACTTGTAGCATCGGTGTGTGCGTAGAAATGATCCCAAGAAACATTAGAGAAATTAACAATATCTGCATCAGTAACTGTTCTTCCTGCGGTTTCTAGAGAATCTCCAACCTCAACTTCTTCAAAATATTTCTGGAAAGGATGTTTGTCTGAATATTTTTTCTCAGCGCCTTGCTGATAAACCTTTGTGATTGCAGTCAAAATATCGGGAGAACCTTGAATGGCTGTTTTTTGAAGGAAGAAATGAAGACCGTTTAGTCCACCCATTTCTTCACCACCACCTGCTCTTCCAGGACCTCCATGCATTAAAGTAGGAAGCGGAGAACCGTGACCTGTACTTTCTTTCGCATTGTCTCTGTTTAAAACAAAAATTCTTCCGTGCTGAGAAGCCATTTTCCACGAAGTTTCAGCCACAAATTTTTCATCATGAGAAATGATAGAACCTACCAAACTTCCTTTTCCTCTTTTTGCCAGCGCAGCAGCTTCTTCCGCATCTTTGTAAGGCATCAACGTAGAAACCGGACCGAAAGCTTCAACATCGTGAGAGATATTTTTCGTGAAAGGAGAATCATTTAAGAACAATTTCGGGCTCATAAATGCACCATTTTCGTAGTTTGCATCTACTAATTCGTGTTTTCCGTCATAGACAAGTTCGTTTTCCGTTTTTAGAATATCAACTTTTCTTAAAACCTCATCATACTGCTGTTTTCCAACTAAAGAACCCATTCTTGTTTCTCTGCTTAATGGATTTCCGATTTTTGTCTGGTCTAAAGCTTTAGATAAAGCATTTTGGACGTCACCAATTAAGTTTTCAGGAACGATAATTCTTCTGATCGCTGTACATTTTTGTCCAGCTTTCGTGGTCATTTCTGTACGAACTTCTTTGATGAACAAATCAAATTCAGGAGTTCCCGGTTTTGCATCTAATCCAAGAATTGAGCAGTTCAAAGAATCAGCCTCCATATTGAAACGAACTGCATTTCCAGCTACAGAAGGTAAAGATCTTAATTTTCTACCTGTATTCGCAGAACCTGTAAATAATACAGAATCTCCATCCTGAACATAGTCTAAAATATTTCCCGGTTCACCACAAACCAATTGAAGTGCCCCTTCAGGAAGAACGCCACTTTCGATCATATCCTGAAAAACCGCATTCGTCAAATAAGAACCAAACGGCGAAGGCTTCACAATTGACGGAACACCCGCCAATAAAGATGTGGATAACTTTTCTAACATTCCCCAAACCGGAAAGTTATAAGCATTAATTTGTACAGAAACCCCTTCACTCGGCGTTAAAATGTGAGTTCCCAGGAAAGTTCCATTTGCCGAAATTTTCTGAGTTTCCCCATCTACCCAAAACGGAGTGTTCGGAAGCATTCTCTTTGCCAACCCTGAGTACGTGAAGAAAGTACCAAAACCTCCTTCAATATCTACCCAAGAATCTGCGTGTGTTGCACCTGTTTTATATGATAATTCGTAATATTTTTTCTTTCTTTCTAAAAGGTAAAGTGCCACTTTTTTCAACATTTCTCCACGATCGTAGAACGTCATAGATGAAAGATTTTTGTAACCTACTGTTCTTCCGTAGTCTAAAGCCTGTTCAAAATTCAGACCTTCAGTATCCGAGACAGCAACCTGCTCACCTGTCACAGCGTTGTACAAAGGAATTCCGTTTCCATTTCCTTCGACCCATTCGCCGTAGATATAGTTTTTTAACTTTTCCATAAAATATTTTATATTTTAATTTAACGATGTATCAATCTAGCAGTTTACCAATCAGATGATTCGAAAATCTCAGTATGACATTATGTAATTGTTAGATTTTTACATTGGTATATTGTTACATTTATTTTGGTTCTTGATACGGAAACAATTTCACCAAACCTTCATACAAACTTCTGTGAAGAATAGTTGCGTGATTATCTGTTTCCATCATTTTATATTCTATTGTCCAGTTTTTCTTGTTTGATTTTTTCAGAACATCGTAGAAAGTTTCAGCATCTTTTATCATTACAGGATGTTCTCCTTTTCCGACAGAAACATAAATGAATTTCTTTGTGTCTGGAATTTTATCTAATAATTGAGGAGCCTGTTTTAAAAGACTTTGGTCATCCCACCACAAACTTGGGCTGATGATAAAATAATTATTGAACATTTCTGGCTTTTTCAATAAAATTTCTGTTGCTAAAAGTCCGCCCAGCGATTGTCCGAATAAATATTTATCAGTGGTTTTAAACTGACTTTCGATATAAGGTTTTAATTCTTTTTCAAGAAAACTAATGAATTTATCGGAATGTCCTGTTGTAGGATAATCTTTCTGTAAATCTTTTAAATCGGTGTGAAAAGTAAAATCTTTCTTTCGGTCAATATTCGCAATTCCCACCACGATAGTTTCCGGCATTGAATACATTTGATTAAAGAATTGAATCAATCCTGTAACGTGGATAAAATCTTCGTTCATACTTCCATCCAACAAATAAATGATCGGATAAGGTTTTGTTTTGTCAAATTTTTGAGGAAGATAGATGTTTAAGGTTCTGTCTTCATTTAAAATTTTAGACTTTATGGTTCTAATTTCTCCAATAGTCAATGGTTTTACATTTTTAGTCTGAGCGAAGGTCAGAGATTGAAATGCAAGTAGAATACTGCAGAAAATGAGAAGTTTTTTGGTCATTTTTTATTTTAATTATTTCTTATTGAAACCTAACGGGTTTTAAAAACCCGTTAGGTTTGATTTAATTTACTAACAATTATTCAAAATCTAAGAAATCATATTCAATATTGGATTGATGAAAATTTCTAAATATCTCTAATGAATCAAAATATTGCATAATCTCTGTTCTATTCAATTTACTATCTTTTTCAAGATTCAGATATGAATTATATGAAGAATGCTTCCATTGATCAATTTCATTTACAAATCCATGATTGACAGGATTATTATGGATATAATGCAAAACTTTCAGTAAATATTTCTCATCTATTATTCTTTCGTTTTACCGCATTAAGGAAAAGTGCGCCTTTGCGGCTATACTTTTTATTAAATGCTTTAGCATATGAATTAAGAAAATTACCAAAGTTTTTCATTAAAGACCGATGCTCGTCTTCAACATTTATATCCTCAATATTTTTAAATCTTAATAACAAATGAAAATGATTCGGTAGCAAATAATAGGCATAAATATCTGCAATTGGAATAATATATTTATCTAACTGCTTTAGAAAAAATTGATAGTTTGTTTCTTCACGGAAAATTAATTCTTTCCCATTTACATGAGAAAAAATGTGATAAACAGAATCAAATTCAAAATTTTCTGTGTTAATCATTTTATGTTATATATCTTAAAACTAGACTTTTTTTAAAACCTAACGGGTTTTAGAAACCCGTTAGGTTTGGATATATTTTAAACTATTTCACATCATCCCAAATGCTGTAATCAACAACTTTTGTAGGAATCTGCTGAACATATTCTGTAAACGGTTCACAAGGAAGAATAGCGTCTTTTCCTTCTCTTGCCAATTCCTGATACAATTTTGTTCCTTCCGTTTTCCATTTAATCATTTCATCAGAAACATCACGGATAATTTTCGCAGGACTTCCAACGATTAATTTTCGTGCATCACATTTGAAATTCGCAGGAACAAAAGCCAATGCTCCGATAATACATTCATCACCGATAACTGCTTTATCCATTACAACAGCATTCATTCCAACCAAACAGTTTCTTCCGATATGTCCGGAATGAATAATCGCACCGTGACCGATGTGTGCAGATTCTTCCAAAATCGTTTCAATACCCGGAAAAACATGAAGCGTACAGTTTTCCTGAACATTTGCACCGTCTTTAATGATAATTTTACCCCAATCGCCACGAATTACCGCATTGGGACCGATATAAACTTCTTCACCAATCTCTACATTTCCAATAATTACCGCTTGTGGATGAATATAAGCAGAAGGTTTGATGATGGGGCGAATGCCGTGATATGAGTAAATATTCATAATTTTAATTTGAGAATTTGAGAATGAGTTAATTTAAAAATTATTTTTAACGCAAAGTCTGCAAAGCTTTTTTGAAAATTTTCATGCATATTTTTCGTTCGCAAAGGCGTTTGACTTCGTCGAATCTTCGATTTCACTCAGCCAAGGCTAAACGTTAATTTAATGAACTAATTTGAAAATTGATGACATCCTTAAACATTTTCAAATTCTCAAATTAACTCATTTTCAAATTAAACTCTTTCTATTACCATTGCATAACCTTGTCCGACACCAATACAAAGCGTACATAATGCATATTTTTTATTTTGTTTTTGAAGTTCAATTGCTGCAGAACCGACGATTCTTGCTCCAGAAACTCCAAGTGGATGACCGATTGCAATCGCTCCTCCATTCGGATTGATTCTTGAATCGTCATCTTGCAAGCCTAAAGTTCTCGTTACCGCTAAAGCCTGAGCTGCAAACGCTTCGTTCAACTCAATGATATCCATATCGTCTAATGAAAGATTCAGTCTTTTTAATAATTTCTGAGTCGCTTCAACAGGACCGATTCCCATGATTCTTGGTTCAACACCGGCAACAGCAGAGCCTAATATTTTAGCTTTTGGTTTTAAACCATATTTTTTTACCGCTTCTTCACTTGCGAGAATTAAAGCTGCAGCTCCGTCGTTCATCCCTGAAGCGTTTCCTGCTGTTACAGTTCCGCCTTCTTTTCTGAAAGCTGGACGAAGTTTTCCTAATCCTTCCATTGAAGAAGTTGGCTTGATGAATTCGTCTTTATCAAAAATTTTCGTTTCGCCTTTTTTTTGTAGAATTTCAACTTTCACAATTTCTTCCGCCAATCTTCCGCTTTCCTGAGCTTTAGTCGCTTTTTGTTGAGACCAAAGGGCAAATTTGTCCTGGTCTTCACGGCTGATGTTGTGCATTTCTGCTAAATTTTCAGCAGTGTTGCCCATTGCATCAACACCATACATTTCTTTCATTTTCGGGTTGACAAATCTCCATCCGAAAGTAGTATCAAACATCTGACTATCTCTACCAAAAGCAGTACTAGGTTTTGACATCACATAAGGAGAACGGGTCATATGCTCAACTCCACCTGCGATGTAAATTTCACCTTCTCCTGCAGCAATCGAACGGAAAGCATTTGCCACTGCAGACATTCCTGAAGCGCACAATCTGTTTACCGTTTCACCTCCGATCTTATAAGGAAGACCAGCCAATAAAAGTCCCATTCTTGCTACATTTCTGTTATCTTCACCGGCTTGGTTTGCACACCCGAAAATAACGTCCTCAATTTCCTCAACAGGAACTTCAGGATTTCTTGCAACAATTTCTTTTAAAACAATTGCTGCCAAATCATCTGCTCTAACTTCTGAAAGACCTCCGCTTAATTTTGAAACAGGAGTTCTGATGTAATCTATGATGTATACGTTGTTCATTTTATTTAATTTGAAAATGTGTTAATTTGAGAATTTGAAAATGAAATAAAGCATTAAAAAATAATTTTCAAATTGCCTCATTTCCAAATTTTCAAATTTATAATTCTGTTACTTTTTTTCCGATTTTATAGACTGTCCCCACAAATTTCGCAACCAATTCTTTGTTCTGATTGGTGATGTTAATATCGTAGATTGCCGTTTTTCTGGTGTTATTTACCAAAACACTTTCGGCTCTGAATAGATCACCTTCTCTTCCCGCTTTGGTAAAATTGATGGTTACACTTAAAGCCACTGCTGCATTTCCGTCATTATTTGAGGAAAAAGCAAATGCTGAATCTGCAAAAGCAAAGGTTACTCCACCATGAACAGTACCTAATCCATTAAGCATTTGTTTTGTAATTTGCATTTCAATCAAAGAATAATTTTCTTTAATATCAATGATTTTAATTCCTAAAAATTGGGAGAAATAATCCTTCTCCATCATATAATCTACAACCTGTCTTGGATTCATTTTTAATTTTTACTTGTTAATTTTTCATATAATTCATCAGCCAATTTGTCGTAAACACTCATAGTTTTGCCAAGAATGATCTGTCCATATGAAAGATTTTCTGAATTTGATGGATCTTCAGCTGGATAAGGAGCACTTAAATCTATACCGTCTTCATTGGCAATTCTTTTAATCAGCTCTTTATATTTTTCATTAAATCTTCCTAACAAATCAAGTTTTTCTTTTTCATCATCTATTGAAGAAAGTTCCTGAATTAAATATTCTTTTTCAATGAGAAGCCTTGTTTCTAACTCGGCGCGAAATCCATCTATATCCATAATATTAATTTGAAAATGAAATAAATTTGAGAATTTGAAAATGGAAACCTGTGTTAATCAATTTTCAAATTAGCACATTTTCAAATTGTCTAATTCAATTTGCGTAGTAACGGGCTTTGTCTGTATCTTTCTTCCTGATATTCTTCGTAAAGACTTTGCAGGGTTTCGGAAATCTTTGCATATCCGATCTCTTTTCCCCAAGCTAATAATCCTTTTGGATAATTAACTCCTTTTTGCATTGCCAATTCTAGATCTTCATCATTTGCAACACCTAATCTTTTTGCTTCAACCGCTTCATTAATCAGCATTGAAATAATTCTTAAAAATATTTGTTGATAAAGAGCTTCATCTTTTTGAGCAACAGGTTTTACAGCATCTTCACTATAATCATAGAAGCCTTTTCCTGTTTTCCTGCCGTGAAGTTTTGCTTCAGACATTCTTTGCTGAAGAAGTGACGGTTTGTATTTTGGGTCGTAGAAATATTCGTTGTAAACCGTTTTTGTTACCGAGAAATTCACATCAACTCCAATTAAATCCATTAACTCAAAGGGACCCATTTTGAAGTTTCCGATTGTTTTCATGGCATCATCAACTTGTTCTATCGTTGCGATATTTTCTTCAACAATCCTCAAACCTTCCCCATAGTAAGGACGAGCAATTCTGTTAACAATAAATCCTGGAATATCTTTAGCAATAACCGGAGTTTTACCCCAATCTTTCATGAGATTGTAGATTTTTTCCGCCAAAGATTTTTCTGTTAATAAAGATGGAATAACCTCAACTAAAGGCATCAAAGGAGCTGGATTGAAAAAGTGAATCCCGATGAAACGCTCCGGTTTTTGTAATTCCGCACCCAAAGAGGTGATAGAAATAGATGATGTGTTTGAACCAATTACACAGCTTTCTGAAACGTGTTTCTCTAATTCTGTGAAAACTTTGGTTTTAATTTCTTTGTTTTCGATGATGGCTTCAATTACCAATTCGCAATCTTTGAAGTCCTTCAGTTCTGTAGCAATGGAAATGTTAGATAAAATTTCAGTCATTTTTTCTGCTGAAATTTTTTGTTTATCAACCAATTTGGTCAATGTTTTTTCCAAACCTACGGTTGCCGTTTCTACTTGTTTTGCGTTGGCGTCGTAGACCCAAACTTTGCATCCGTTCGTCGCGGCTACTTGTGCAATGCCGATTCCCATTGTTCCGGCACCGATAATTCCTACGTTCATATATTAAATTTGAAAATTTGAAAATGAGCTAATTTGAAAATTATTTAAACTTGGAACTTGAAATAATTTTAGACAGAATTAATAATATCTCTTTTAAATCGGAAATTAATTTTTCGTTTGGAGATTTGAGATGTGGAGATTTTAAACACAGTAAAAGCCAATATTCCGTTTCATCAGCTTCTTTCGCAGCGATTTTTAATTTATGAATAAAATCTGCCTTACTTTCTGCATTTTGAGCTTCTCTTACATTTGCCCCAATCGAAGTTCCTGATTTAAAAATCTGATTTGCTAAAGGAAATCTTTTAGCCTCATATAAATCTTCCGAAAATTCAATAATGTTCAATGCAAAGTCGAAAGTCTTATTTACAATAATATTTTCTTTGTCATTTCTCATTTTCAAATTCTCAAATTAATTCATTTTCAAATTGATTATCTTCCTTTATAATTAGGTTTTCTTTTTTCTAAAAATGCTTGTACTCCTTCTTTGAAGTCTTCTGTTTCTGCTGCTTCCTGTTGTAGATCGCCTTCCAGTTCCAATTGTTCTTTTAATGTATTATCGTACGAGTTGGCAAATGCTTTTTTTGTTAATTTTAAACCAACAGTCGGCATATTGGATACTTTTTCTAAAATTTCCATTGATTTTGAATTGAATTCTTCTTCAGTGAAAACCTCAGCTACCAAACCATAAGCTTTTGATTCTTCAGCAGATAATTTTTTTCCTGTAAATGCTAAATAATTGGCCAATTGTCTTCCCAGTAATTTAGGTAAGAAATAAGTTCCACCCGTATCAGGAATTAATCCAATATTTGAAAATGCCTGAGAGAAATACGCTTTATTACTCGCTAAAACGAAGTCACAAATTAAGGCTAACATTGCTCCTGCTCCTACAGCCGGACCATTTACTAATGCAACTACAGGTTTTTTACAACGTGTAATCTCAAGCACCAAAGGATTATAATAATCTGTTACAATTCTTCTGATGATGTCGTTATCATGATGCTCGCTCCCCTGAACAAATGCATCATCTAAGTTCTGACCAGAACAAAAGGCTCTTCCTCGTCCTGAAATCGCCACACATCTTACCGTAGGATCATCGCTACATTCTTTAATAAAATCTTTTAAATCTCCCAAAGATGGCTTTGTAAGCGCATTCATAGTTTCAGGCTGATTGAGGTAAGCAATTTTAAGCTTTCCGTCAAAATGCGATTCAATATCAAGTTGTGTGTACATAGGTTATAATTTTTTAATTTGAAAATTAGAGAATTTGAAAATGTTTTTAAAGTAATTATTATTAATTAGCTCATTCTCAAATTTACACATTTTCAAATTATTTAATGACATTTAAAATAGTCAAATGGCTCTAAACAGTCTAAACATTGATACGAAGCCTTACATAAAGTAGACCCGAATCTGCTGATCTGTTTTGAATTCATAGAACCACAACGTGGACATTTTTTCGGTTTCCCGATATGATGTTCGTCGGCTCCTTTTTCCGGCGGTGTAATTCCGTACACACGGAGTTTTTCTCTCGCTTCATCCGTCAACCAATCTGTTGTCCAAATCGGAAACATTTTGGTCACTACTTTCGCTTCCCAACCGTTTTCTTTCATGATTTTCATGATGTCTTCCTCAATGGTAAACATAGCGGGACAGGCAGAATAAGTCGGCGTAATGGTTACTTCACAAGAATTCTCGCTCGTAATTTTCGCTTCTCTTACAATGCCCAACTCCACGATATTGATTACCGGAATTTCAGGATCGGGAATGAGTTCTAATATTTCTAAAGGATTTTTCATTTATTAATTTGAAAATTTGAAAATTTGGGTAATTTGAAAATTTAGAACAGTCCGAAATTTTCAAATTAGCACATTTTCAAATTAACTCATTGATTTTTACCACGTACAACCCGGATATGCTCTCTGCATATACTGCAATTCACAAAGCATAAATCCGAAATATTCGGTGTGATAACCTGTTCTTGATTTTGGCTGCATGAAAGGATTTGTAGGATATTCTAATTGAAAACCTTCAAAATCTTTCTTTGTAATGGCAACAAATTCTTCGTAAAGAGCGTCTGAATTCGGAGCAATATTTAGAGCTACTAAATCATCTTCTCCTTCTGTTTTTGCGAATAAACCTTTCGTATATTCCCAAATATTTTCGATCGCTTTTTCTAAACGAGACTTACTTTCTTCAGTTCCCTGAGCGAAAATTTTCATCCAAGATGCAGCGTGAGTGTAATGATATCTTACTTCTTTCAAAGACTTCTGAGCAATGGCAGACAATTCTTCATTCGCAGAGTTTGATAACGCTTCGTACATCAATTTCTGATACACCGAAAAAACATAAACTTTTAAAATCGTCTGAGCATAATCTTCGTTGGGAAGTTCTGTCCAGTGCGCGTTTACATATTCGTGTTCGTATCTTAAAAAAGCCAAATCATCTTCACTTTTTCCGTTATCGATCAATCTTGAAGCGTAAACGTAAAAGTTATTCGCTTGCCCAAGTTCATCCAATGCGATGTTCGTTAATGCAATATCTTCCTCTAAATAAGGACCTTCACCGCACCACGCAGACAAACGCTGTCCCATAATGAAACTGTCGTCTGCTAGTTTTAATAAATAATTATATAATGGGTTCATTTGTTGTAATTTGAAAATTTGAAAATTAGGCAATTTGAAAATTAATACACAGTCATGGCATTTTCAAATTAGCACATTTTCAAATTTATTAATTAGTTTACATATTTTTTACATCGTTTGGAATATCGTAGAACGTCGGATGACGGTACAATTTGTCATCAGCGGGATCGAAGAAAGCTTCTTTATCTACCCCTTCCGAAGTCACAATATATTTACTTGGAACTACCCAAACAGAGGTTCCCTCTTTTCTTCTTGTATAAACGTCTCTTGCGTTTTGCAAAGCCATTTCTGCTGTTGGCGCCTGTACAATTCCAACGTGTTTGTGAGATAATCCCGGTTTAGTCTGAATAAACACTTCCCACATATCTAAATTTGCCATAATTAATTTGAAAATTAGGTAATTTGAAAATTTGAGAATTAAGTAACTTGAAAATTAAAACATACAGTGATGGCATTTTCAAATTAGCACATTTTCAAATTAACTCATTATTTTATATAACTTCTTTTTGTTGTTTTTCTGCGAAAGCAACAGCCGCTTCTTTTACCCAAGAATTCTCTCTTTGCGCTTTTCTCTTGGTTTCGATACGCTTTTTATTAGCAGGCCCGTTTCCCTTTAAGATTTCCATGAATTCATCCCAAGGAAGTTCTCCGAAATCGTAATGCTGTCTTTCCTCATTCCATTTCAAATCTTTATCTGGGACAGTTAATCCTAAGAATTCAGCCTGAGAAACCGTAACATCAATAAATCTCTGACGAAGACTGTCGTTACTTTCTCTTTTCACTCTGTAATTCATAGAGATTTTAGAGTTTGGTGAACTGTCGTCATTTGGACCAAACATCATCAAAGCCGGCCACCAGAAACGGTTTAACGAAGCTTGAGCCATTTCTTTCTGCTGTTTTGTACCTCTACAAAGCGCCATTAAAATCTCGTAGCCCTGTCTTTGGTGGAAAGATTCTTCTTTACAGATTTTCACCATCGCTCTTGAATAAGGACCATAAGAATTTCCCATCAACATTACCTGATTCATAATTGCAGCACCATCAACCAACCAACCGATTGCACCGATATCTGCCCAACTTAGAGTCGGATAGTTGAAAATACTTGAATATTTTGCTTTCCCTTCCAACATATCGTCGTAAGTAGCATCTCTGTCTGCTCTGATTGTTCCGTTTCCTAACGTTTCAGTTGCAGAATACAAGTATAAACCATGACCTGCCTCATCCTGAACTTTAGCCAAAAGAGCCATTTTTCTTCTTAATGAAGGTGCTCTGGAAATCCAGTTGGCTTCAGGCAACATTCCCACAATCTCAGAATGTGCGTGTTGTGAAATCTGACGAACCAATAATTTTCTGTAATCATCGGGCATTACATCTTTTGGTTCTACTTTATTTTCGTCGTGTACGTATTGTACAAATTTTTCTAAATCCATTTCTTTTAATTTGAAAATTAATTAATTTGAAAATTTGAGAATTAGGCAATTTGAAAATTAAAACACAATCATGGCATTTTCAAATTAGCACATTGACTCATTTTCAAATTGATTTAAACATCATAATTAAGCATCACCACATTCGTTGTTGGGTGACATTGACAGGTAAGAACGAAGCCTCTGGCTACTTCTTCTTCGGTAAGCGCGTAGTTTTTTTCCATGAAGACTTCACCTTCCAAAACCTCGGCTTTACACGTACAACAAACTCCTCCTTTGCAAGCAAAAGGTACAGGAAGATTGTCTTTCAATGCTTTATCTAAGATACTCTCTTTTTTAGAATTAAGGTGGAACGAATATTCATCATCATCGATGATCACCGTTACCATACTTTCGATGTTGGCAATCGCTTTGAATTCATCGCTCATTTCCTCTGTATTCTCTTCGTCAGGAGCGGTGAAATATTCAAATAAAACCTGAATTGCCGGTACTTTTTTATCTTTCTTTAAATAATCTGCAATCCCTTTAATCATCTCTGAAGGTCCGCAAATAAAGAAAGTCGATTCTTTTACGTCAATGTCGGCATATCTTTCAAACAAATGATCTAATTTTTCAGGAGAAATTCTTCCTTCAAAAATAGGATCTTCATGTTTTTCACGGCTTACTAAATAAACAACCTTCAATCTTCCGTTAAAAGTTTCGACCAATTTATCAATCTCAGCCTTTTTCATCACATGATTCATGCTTCTGTTGCTATAGAACAGATAAGCATTTGAATTAGGCTCCTGATAAAGACTTTCTTTAATATTTGATAAGACTGGAGAAATTCCGCTTCCTGCAGCCAAACCAACGTAAGTTTTCACGTTTGTCGGATGATAAGATGTATTGAAACCGCCCATTGGAGGCATCACTTCAAGGATTTCATCCATGTGAAGATGTTCGTTGAAATAACCGGAAACTTTTCCGTTTTCCAATAATTTCACCAATACTTCCAGCGTGTTGCTTTTTTCACTTGGAGCATTGCAGATAGAATAAGAACGTCTCTCTTCGTTTCCGTCGATCATCATTCGGAAGTTAAGATACTGCCCCTGCTTGAATCTGAATTTATCTTTCAGTTCTTCAGGAATTTCAACGGCTACATTCACTGCATCGTTGGTATCTTTCTGAACTCTTACAGTTTTTAATTTATAAAATGAATTCATTTTGTTTTAAGTATTCTATTAATTTTTCCACCTTCACACTTAGGCAAACTGTCCTGAGCATGAATTTTCACTTTTGTGGTAATTCCTACTCGTTTTTTTATTTCGTTTTCTATACTTTTTCCAAAGTTTCCGACAAAAATAGCATAATCATCGGTATTTTGATTCAAATTTTTCGAAGCTATTAATTCATCATCAATTTCAACATCAATATCTAATGCCACACACATTTGTTCTTTCTCAATCGGTGTTAAATAATAATTCGGAACCACTCCTTCCACATGAGAAAACACTTCTTCAATCTGACTTGGATATACATTGACACCTCTTACAATCAGCATATCATCGGCTCTTCCAAGAATAGGTCTCATTTTCACCATTGTCCTTTTTGAGTTTTCTTCATAATAAAGACTTGTAATATCATTCGTCCAATAACGTAAAAGCGGCATTGCTTTTTTAGTTAAAGTTGTGACTACCAAAACACCTTCTTCACCAAACGGAACAGGTTCTTTTGTAATCGGATCTAAAATTTCAGGATAAAAATGATCTTCCCAAATGTAAGAGCCTCCTTTTTCCTCAAAGTCTTCCATCGAAACTCCAGGACCGATAATTTCACTTAACCCATAAATATTGGTTGCATGAACGCCTAATCTTTCTTCAATGTGATGTCTTATCAATTCCGTCCATGGCTCTGAACCTAAAACGGCATATTTTAAACTGATTTCATTTGCCGAGATTCCTCTTTTAGCAAATTCATCAGCGATTGTTAAAGCATAAGAAGGTGAACAACAGATTACTTCAGGCTTAAAATCCATAATTAAATCTACCTGTCTTGCTGTCATTCCTCCAGAAATTGGAAGAACACTCATTCCTAATTTTTCAGCTCCGTAATGTAACCCAAGTCCGCCAGTGAAAATTCCGTATCCATAAGCATTATGTAACTGCATTCCCGGTTTTGCTCCCGCTGCATTTAAAGATCTTGCCACAACTTCGCTGAATAAATCAACATCTTCTTTTGTATATCCTACAACCGTTGGTTTTCCTGTTGTTCCGCTTGAACAATGAATTCTTTGTAATTCCTCCTTTGGAACCGTAAATAATCCGAACGGATAATTGTCTCTTAAATCTTGTTTGTAAGTAATCGGTAGTTTTGAAATATCTTCAATTGTCCTTATTTCTTGCGGTGATATTCCTAATTCATCAAATTTTCCTTTATAAAAATCTGACTTCTCTACAAGATAACCCACCAAACTCGCCAACCTTTCCGATTGGAGCTGTCTTAGCTGGTCGAGTTTTAAGTACTCAACTGAAAAATCCACACTCATAACTAACTAACATTTGTTAGGTGTAAATTTAAAAAGAATTTAGAACGTGACAAAATTTTTATGACTTTTATCATATTTTGAATGATTCTAAATAGTTGAGGCTAAGATTGAGGTTGAGTTTAAGACTGATTCTATGCTGATTTTGCATTCTGAAAGCACAACGGATTGAAGAATCTCTAATGATAAAGTTGAGATTCTTCCTTCGTCAGAATGACAAAAATGCTATATAAAAATATCTACAAAGTTTGTCATTCAGAGCGTAACGAAGTGGAGCGTGGAATCTAAGCACATTTGTAAATTAGTGTAGAGATTACTGTGGAATGACAATATTTAGAAAAACTTCCGAAAAAAAATTTGAATAATTATTCTCTCGCAGATTTAGGAGATTGAACAGATTTCTTTTATTTGCTTCATAGAAAATTAGACTTTGGAAACTTCAAGAATTTCCGGTCTTTCTGAATCATCTGAAATTTTTCCGCTTTTGGCAAATTCAGTCCAGAGTTTTCTTAATTTTTTCCCGTTTTCATCCATGTATTTCCATGGAATATTTTTCAAAATGCCGGCATTTTTCCAGGCAGATTCGTTACCAAATATAAAAGGTAAATCAATTGCATGAGCTCCTAAGAAATGATTTGCGGTTTTCAAACGAGGATGAATTCTGAAGAGGTACACATTTCCTCCGGCTTCTGCATAATTTTCCGCAAAATCTGTTGCCGGTTTTCCATAAATAATTTCTGTCGTCGCTCGAATTGCTTTATTGATAATTTTTGCAGGAAAATATTTATTGATCGTATCGGAAGCTCTCAGATAGAAAGCTGTTTCTTCATCATTCAAACCAATTAAAACATCAATTTCTTTCGCTTTTTGTTTCCATTTTTTTTCGGCTTCCCATTCATTGCACAATGGCGGAAAACCATATTGAGTTCCGAAAGGCATTGCTGCTTTTAAACCATATTTTAAAAAAGAAGGAACGTGATTTTTATAGTTTTCAATAATTTCTAAAACATCCGATTTATCGTTAAACATTTGGGTATTTTCTAGAAATTCTGCTGACATTTTTTGTCGGTTTTTCCTTAAACCCAAAGGAGCGCTGTGAATAATTACTCTTTTAAACAAATTTTCAGTTCCTTCCGAAATCATTAAATGAGCAATTGCGTCTCCGCCTGAAGACTGCCCAAAAAGGGTAATATTTTCTGCATCTCCACCGAAAAAAGCAATATTATTTTTAATCCATTTTAAAGCTTCAATCAAATCAAACAGACCTAAATTGGCAGGTTTATCTTCGTTTCCGCCTAAAAAACCAAAAATTCCTAAACGGTAAGAGACTGTAACAATAATAATGTTTTGCTCTTTTACCCAATCTGTAGGATCTGCCGTAAGAATATCACCGCAACCAATCTCATACGAACCACCATGAATCCAAACAATAACAGAAAGTTTTTCGTTTTCCTTAAAATTTTCAGGTTTGAAAACTGAAATATATTGTGGAGATTCATCTACCTCAAAATCATCTAAATTGGTTTTGCCAATCATTTTTTCAAGAAGCGGGCTGATATTTTGCGGACAAACCGGAGTTTTTTCAGGAAAAATAATTTCTGAAACGGAAGGTTCAACAGCAATCGGTTTTTTGAACCTTTCAGAATAAGCATACCGAATGTTTTTAGCTTTTAAAATTCCGTTTTCTCTGAAAGCTAAAATTCTTCCGAAAGGCGTCTGAAAAGTATAAGTATTAGAATTATTTTGATTTGCGGTCATGGTTTCGCAATAGAATTTAAACTTATTTATAATTACAATTTACAAATTTTGTTTTAAAAAAATATGCATATCCGTTTTCCATCATGGTAAAAATTTTAACGCAATGAGCGCAAAGATTTCTTTAAACAATTCTCTGTTTTTAAGCTCTCAAAGGCGTTTCACTTAGATAAGCATACAAAGATTTTTTTAATAAGACAAAAAGCTGACAATCATAAAAAAATATTTTTATGTTTTTAGCAACAATTTTTTTTGACCGCTAAATGCGCAAAGATTTTTTTAAATGTTTGAAAATATTTTTCTTTCGCAAAGTCGTTTGACTTCGTCGAATCTTCGATTTCACTCAGCAAAAGTTTGTCGTAATTTTCAAACATTTACACAATACGGATACTGGATTAAAAAACTAGTCACAAATTTAATTCAGAGATTTAAATTCGCTTGGAGAAACGCCTACTTTACTTTTGAATAATCTTGTAAAATGCTGTGGATATTTAAATCCCAGATCGTAAGAAATCTGACTGATGGATTTTGACGCATCAAAAATCTGGTCTTTCGCCACATCGATCAGTTTATTATGAATAAATTCCTGTGCAGAAATCCCGAGTTCTTTTTTAATTAAATCGCCAAAATAGTTCGCTGAAAGATTAAGCTGTTCGGCAAAATAATTAACCATCGGAAAGCCCAGATTTTTAGGTTTATCAGATTTCAAATAATCATCCAAAGATTTTTCAAACTTTCCTATAAAATTTTGATTAACGTGATCTCGTGTGATAAACTGACGGTCGTAAAAACGCATGCAATAATTCAGAAATAATTCAATATTATTAACAATTAGTGATTTGCTATGTTTATCAATCGCCTGTTCGAGTTCTAATTTTATATTTTTAAAACATTCCAGAATAATTTCCCTTTCTTTTTCTGAAAGGTGCAACGCTTCATGAACATCGTAAGAAAAGAAATTGTAATCTCTGATATTTTTCCCCAAGTTGGTTCCTTTCAATAAATCGGGGTGAAAAATTAAGGCAAAACCTGCAGGCTGAATATAAGTTCCTGCATTATAAATTCCATAAGTCTGTCCCGGAGCGATGAAAACCAGAGTTCCTTCCTGATAATCATAGCTGTGTTTTCCGTACTGCATATCGCCACACATTACATCTTTGAGAAAAACAGTATAAAAACCAAAGGTTCTTTTAAACTGACAAATAGGATCAGATTTAGAAAAATCTACCACACTTACCAAAGGATGTAGCGTCTCGTGATTCACCATTTTATTGTATTCTGAAACACTGTTGTATATTTCAACTTCCTGATTTTCCATGAAGTAAATTTTTAATTTTAATTCAAAATTACCAATTTCCGACCTACTATTTTGGGTGTAAGTAAAATTGGTAAATGATTCTGTAATTTATATAAGTATTTTTACATTTAAAGTATCGACTTTTGTATCAGAAAATTGAAGATATGTTCTTTAAATTATAATATTTGATTTTAACGCAAAGAGCATGAACATTTCAAATTATGACTGATTGAAGAGAAAAAATAGAAATAGTATAATCAAACTAAATTAAAAAATATGGACACATTTACCGTAAAAGCTTTTGGAGCAGAATCTAAAACTGCTGATTTGGCAGAAATGAATATTGAGAGAAGAGAAGTAACCGCAAATGATATAGAAATTGAAATTCTGTATTGCGGAGTTTGCCACTCTGATCTTCATACCGCAAGAAACGATTGGGGAGGATCGAAATACCCTTCTGTTCCCGGACATGAAATTATCGGAAAAATTACAAAAGTAGGAAGCGAAGTTTCTAAATTCAAAGTTGGCGATCTTGCAGGAGTTGGCTGTATCGTAGATTCTTGCGGACATTGTAACAGCTGTAAACATGATTTAGAACAATATTGTGAAAACGGATTTACAGGAACTTACAATGGAAATGACAAACATTTGGGAGGTCATACTTTTGGAGGATATTCTCAGAAAGTAGTGGTAGATGCAGGCCATGTTTTAAAAATTCCGGCAAATCTAGATTTGGCTGCAGTTGCACCACTTCTTTGTGCAGGAATTACAACTTGGTCACCATTAAGACATTGGAATGTTGGCGCTGATTCTAAAGTTGCCGTTGTTGGTCTTGGCGGATTGGGACATATGGCCATTAAACTTGCAAAAGGTTTAGGAGCTGAAGTTACTTTATTCTCAAGAACTCCGGGAAAAACTGAAGATGCGAAAAAATTGGGTGCAGATCACGTTATTATTTCGACTGATGAAGAGCAAATGAATTCTGTAAAAGGAAAGTTTGATTTAATTATCGACACGGTTCCTTATGATCATGATGTAAATCCTTATATCACCACTTTAACGATTAACGGAACTCATGTTTTGGTAGGTTTTATCGGTAAAATGGAAGATTCTCTGTTTACTCCACCAATGATTATGGGAAGAAAATCGGTTGCCGGTTCTGTGATCGGAGGTATTGCCGAAACTCAGGAAATGCTTGATTTCTGTGGCGAACATAACATTGTTTCTGAAATTGAAATCATCAAAATGCAGGACATCAACGAAGCGTATGAAAGAATGCTGAAAAGCGATGTGAGATACCGTTTTGTGATTGATATGAAATCTTTGAGCTAAAATTATTGATTTTCATTCTTATAAAAATTTTCGGCGAGCCTTTGGCTCGCCGAAATTGTTTGTTGAATATATTTTATTGATAGGATTTTATCCTATCCTTTAGTAAATCGTCCCTTTGGGACTCTTGAATTATTTCTTTACTATTTCTTGTAGAACCTTCAATTTTCCATCGATAGGTTGGGTTATTTTTAAACCTAAAATTTCAGCGACTAAAGGATAAACATTTACATTTTCAAACTCATCGATTACCAAATTATTTTTAAAATCGGAACCCCAAGCAAAGAATGTAGCTTTCATTTCAGGGACAATTCTCGGATTGTAACCGTGTTTTCCTACAGAAGTTTTTTTATCTCTTTCTAAAAATATTTTTGGGGCTTTGGGGATTAATAAAATCTGTCCTATTCTATTGTATCGATCGTCTTTTGTAGCGAAGTGAAGATATTTTGGTAATTTTTTATCCAGATAAACTTCATAATCATCGGTTTTATTAGCCTTTAATTCTTTATAAACTTTCTTAACCTCATCAGGATTTTTCACATAAACCCTTAATAAAGTCTGAGAATTATAATAATCGAATCTGGTTTTATCAAAAAGCATTTGAGGAATTTCGAGAGGATTTCCACCATCAACTTTTATCATTCCGTGATCAGAAACAAAGATAAAATTTACATTTTTTAAACCTAATTGATTTACTTTCTGAACCAAATTTCCTATCGCGTCATCAATTAAATGCACTGCTGTTTCTGTTTCTTTAGCTTCAGGGCCAAAATGATGTCCGGCTCCGTCAACTTCAGGAAAGTATAATGAAATAAAGTGTGGTCTTTTGTCTTCAGGAAGCTTTAACCAATTGATTACTTTATCAACTTTTTCTGAAGGCGTAAATTTTTCATGATACGGATAATAATACGTTGGCCTCATTCCACCTGCATCACTTGCAGAACCTACCCATTGTAAAGAAGCACTGATCGTCCCTTGTTTTTCTGCCAAACTCCAAAGTGGAATTCCACCGTACCAACTTCCGTCTTCAGCATTTTGGCGGTTGCTCATTGCGTAAGCTTGCTTTCTTTTGTAATCGTAAAAATAATTATCAATAAGCCCATGATGAGAAGGATATAACCCCGTAATTAATGTCCAGTGATTCGGGAAAGTAATGCTTGGATAACTTGGAGTCATTGCTTTTGCCTGAATCCCTTCATTTGAATATTTTAAAAGATTTTGAGCATTGTATTTTTTAGCATAATCATACCTGAAACCATCTGTAGAAATCATAATAACGTAGGGCTTCTGCATAGCTTCCGCACTGTTAAAACGATTAGGAATCACAATTTGAGCAGTATCTACAGCTCCTGTCTGAGCAAATCCTGACAGTGATAAAGCAAGCATTAAAAATGCCAATACCTTCTTCATTCTATTATTTTTTTGCAAAGGTAACCTCAGTAGATTTCACAAAAAAGTTTCGGAAGTTAAAAAAATATTAAATGGATATTTTGGAACTTTTACAAATAACAAAGCCACCTTTCGGTGGCCTCAATTTATTCTTTAATTAGCTTTTGATAAGATATAGAACCATCTTTTAAACTTATTTCAAGATAATAATTACCCGATTTTAAATCAGAAATACTAATGTTTTCTCCATCTAATTTTACTGTTTTTACTTTTCTGCCAGTAGATTCATAGATATCAACCGATTGTATTTTATCAGCGTTTTTGAAAGATACAGTTTCATTCGCAGGATTAGGATAGAGACGAACTTTTTTATTTTCAGCCAAAGTATCGGTAACTCCTAAAGTTCCTGTTTTTGTTAATATTGCATAACCTCTGTTTGCCGTTCCTGAACCGTGATAAGCCAGAGTTGTAGAAGGACCTTTCGCAAAAAAGATATTCATATTTCCTGCAGCGTTGGTAAAGGCTGTATCTCCTGTTCCGCCGGAAAGAGAACGTGTTGCCACAATTGTTCTGGTTCCTGAAGCAACAGTATTGGAAGTTATTGCCCAATCTTGTACTGCATCCGGATTTGGTGTATTTCCTAATCCTGCAAAAGTATAATCTAAATTTGTATTTGTTGTTGAATCTACATTATAGATAAATCCGTCTACTCCATTTACCATTCCGCCACTTGTTCCGGTACCTCCAAATCCGATTCCCAGAAAAGAAGTATCGGGACCTGTAAGTGTTAAAGTTGCTAAAGTGGGAGATGTATCTAATTTTACAGTCATTCCTGTGGAAAGAGTAACCGTACCTGTCGTAAACTGTGCCCAAGCTAAATTGGCAAGCGCAATGCTAAATGTTAGTAAAATTTTTTTCATTTTAGTTTTTTAATAAGTTAATGAGTTCGTTGTTGTTTGTCTGTAAAGCATATTCAAAAGGAGTCATTCCCTGAGAATCTTTTAATGATTTATCGGCTTTGTGCTTCAGCAGCAATTCTACCAATTCTTTATTACCGAATTTTACCGCCCAAAATAAAGGTGTAGATCCTGAAGAATCTGCAATATTCGGGTTGGCATTTTTCTTTAATAAATGTTCTACCAAATCTTTGTTGTATTTCACCGAAAGCCCTGCAAGAGCAGTTCCTTCCTGGCTTTTATAATTAACATCTTTCACATTGTCAATCAGAAAATTTGCCACTTCTACATTCCCTCTGTAGCAAGCCAAAATCAATGGTGAAAAACCATTTTCGTTGGTTTGATTGATTATATCGGGATTCTGTTTCATCAGTTCTTTTACTTCATCTACAGTTCCGGTTCTGGCAATATCAAAAATAGATTTTGCTTTTTCCTGAGCAGATATCAGAGTAAAACTCAGAATGAAACTTAGGATAAAAAATATTTTTTTCATTGTTTCAGCATTACATAGTTATACTCAACATTTACATTTTCAGCAACTTTTTTTGTAACCATCTTTGGAATAGTTACCTTAAAATCGGCAGATTTCGCAACAAAGGTTCCCTGTATATAAATATTACCATCTTTAGAATAAATTGCAGCACTAGAAGTTACCGGTCTATCCACACCATGGAAATTCAATGTGCCTTGAATGGTATATTTCTGTGGTGATGTCGTTAATTTTGTTTTATCAAAATTGACAATCTTGCCCTTAAAAGTTGTCTTCGGATATTTTGCAGATTCAGCATAGCTTTCATTAAAATGCTCTTCCATCAATTTCACTTTAAAATGGAAATTCTTTACTGATGAAACAGACGCAAAGTCTCCATTGTCTGCATTAATAACAGCAATATTGTTATCATCCTGTGCAAAAACGTCTTCAAATAAAGGTACTGATGCTTCGAATGTTACTTTCCCTGTTTTAGTTGAATATTTCTGAGCCGAAATAAGATTTGCAAAGCTTAACGTGACAATTATTAGTATTAAATTTTTCATATTATTTTTTTTAGTTTTCAATCAATCCATCGGTTTTCCATTTGGTGATGATAGAGATTTGTGATGGTGATAAACTACCGCCTTGAGGCATTTTTTGAGGATCTCCGATTGGTCTGTTAATTCTGTCGATAATTTTGTCAATATTATTTTTCACCTGATTGTAGCTTGTCCAAGGTTGAAATGCAGCCGGATTTCCGGGTGAATGACAAACGATACAATTGGCATCAATAATCGGTTTTACATCTTTGTTGTAGGTTACTAACTCTACAACCTGAGTTTTGTCTGAAATCTCTTCGTAGGTTCTGCTTTCACAGGCAATAGATACCAATGCCAGTGAGATAATACACATCATTTTTTTCATACCTAAAAAACTCTATAAAGATTAAATCCAAAGAAAATCTGCCCTTTCTCCCATTTTCCCGACGCATTAGTAAGGTAACCGATATCGGAATTCAGCTGGGAATTGGTAAATAAAAGCTGGAACACATGTCCCCCAGTTTCTATATCCATCCCCAAAGAGAGTGGGTTTTTATAAAAACTGTGATTATCAAAATTCACAAAATACTCGGCGTTGATCGATATTCTTTTCGAAACTTTATAACGACCGCCTAAACCTGTCAAGAACTGATTTTTGTCTTCAATCATCGGTTCATAAAGGTTTTTGTGAACATAAGAAGGTGTTAACTGTAAAGAAAAATTTTCATTAAACCTTCTCGATATTAATGCCTGAGTGAGATAAGAAAGTCTGTCTCCGAACTTCAGATGCGGGTAATTGTCTTTGCTAAGATCAGTATTTACCGCCAATACATTGTAGCCAACAATATCAACCGGAAAATTTTCACTTTGCTTAATTAATTTATATTTCGCAGCGCCTTCAAAAGTTTTAAGATTAGTTTCTCGCGAAAGACTTAATGAAAGACCATCTGTAACGCCATAAATAACACCCAATTTTGTAGAGGCATCATCTAATCCGAAGAAATCTTTGAATCCTTTGCTTACATCTCCAAAACGATGTGCAACTACAATATACCATTCGTTTTTTGCGGAAAGTTTTGTAGACTGACCTGTAACAATTTGAAGTGCTTTGAAAGCTGGTGGAGAATTTTCTGTGTTTTTTGTTTGAATGGTGTCAATATCTTTCAAAAGGTCTTCCTGAGCAAAAGCAAAACCTGAAGCAAATATTGACAAAAAAAGGAGAGTTTTTGTCATACGCATAATTGTTTATTATTGTATGACAAACTTATACACTTATAATTCTAAAAACAGGTGATAAAAGTCACCGAGTGAATTGTTTTTATCAATCGGAGAAGTTAAAAATATTAAATATAATTCATTAGATTAGTCTAACATTTTCATTTACAGGTATTTTTATCCCTTCTTTAGTTTGAATAATTTCGCCTTCGTTTTCCACTTTTTTTAAAACTCTGCTAATTACCTCTCTTGAAGTTCCTAAATTATTGGCAATTTCTTTATGAGTAAGCTTAATAGGATTGTGTCTGGTAATAGCAATCTGTTGTCTGATATAATTTAGAACCCTTTTATCTAGTTTATGAAAAACGGCATCGTTTACCATATTCATAATATCTGTAAAACGAAGATCAAATTCGTAGTAAAAAAGCTTATTAATTTGGGGATATTTAATCAGCCAGTCGAGTAAAACATTCGCCGGTATTATGAGTGCTTCTGTATCTTCTTCCGAAACAACATACACTCTGCTTACAAAGTCATTAAAAATTGTAGAAAAACTCATTAAGCAAGTTTCCCCAGATCTTATATAGTTATAAATGAGTTCTCTTCCGTCATTTAAAGCATATACCTTTAAACTTCCGTTTATTACGAAAGGAATATTTTTTATTTTATTTCCTTCTGCAAGAATCTCGGTTTTGCTTTTTATATTAACCAGAGAAGCATGCTTTTGAATTTCTTCTAAAAAATCTTTTCCTAAAAACCCGAATTTTTCTAAGGTAAACTGTTCAACGTTCATATTTTTCAACTTTGCCTAACAAATATAATTTAAAATCATTAAGAATTATACATTAATTTATTTAGTTTATTGAATAATGTATTGTAAAAATAAAAAATGCTCCAACTTTCGTTGAAGCATTCTTATATATTTAAGATAAATCTTAAGCGTTAACGTTGTTTCCTCCTAATACGAAAGGCTCAACTTCTTTGATTTCTCCGAATTGTTGCTCGTAGTTTGTGATGTTTTGCTGAAGTGCAGCTAAAACTCTCTTAGCGTGAAGTGGAGCCAAGATTACTCTTGATCTCACGTTAGCTTGTTGTACACCCGGCATAAGTTGGATGAAATCTACTACAAACTCAGATGGAGAGTGGTTTACTAAAGCAAGGTTACAGTAAACTCCTGAAGCTACCATCTCGTTAAGTTGGATGTTGATGTTGTTTGGATCGTTGTTTTGATTTTGATTGTCCATTTTTTTGTTTAATTTTTTTAAAAGTTCAAGTTTCAAAAATAAAAAAAACTTTGAAGCCTGAACATTATTTTTTATTTATTTTACATCGAGATGCGTGATTCGGGATACTAAATCTGTACCCCGAAACACGAAACTCGTATTTAGTTTAAGTCTTCGAACTCTTTCTTAGAACCAACAATTACATTTTGATACTCTTTAAGACCTGTACCTGCAGGGATTCTGTGTCCTACAATTACATTTTCTTTAAGACCATTCAAGCTGTCTACTTTACCAGCAACTGCTGCTTCGTTTAGAACTTTAGTTGTTTCCTGGAATGATGCTGCAGACATGAACGACTTAGTTTGTAGAGCGGCTCTTGTAATACCTTGCAATACTGGCGTTGCAGTAGCAGGTAAAGCTTCTCTTACTTCAACTAAAGCCTGATCTTCACGCTTCAACTTAGAGTTTTCGTCTCTTAGTTCTCTTGCAGTAATCATTTGTCCTGGTCTGAATACTTTAGAATCTCCGGCTTCAGTAACTACTTTAAGACCGAATACTCTGTTGTTTTCTTCTAAGAAATCAAATTTATGCTCTAAAGCAGCTTCAAGGAACTGAGTATCACCTCCATCAACGATAGATACTTTTGTCATCATCTGTCTTACGATAATTTCAAAGTGCTTGTCGTCGATTTTCACCCCTTGTAGACGGTAAACTTCCTGAATTTCATTTACTAAATATTCCTGAACCGCAGTTGGTCCTTTGATCTTCAAGATATCGTCTGGAGTAACTGAACCGTCAGAAAGTGGCGAACCAGCTCTCACGAAGTCATTCTCCTGTACCAGAATCTGGTTTGATAATTTAACTAAATAAATTTTTCTTTCCCCAGTTTTAGCTTCAACGATCAATTCTCGGTTACCTCTCTTGATTTTTCCGTAAGAAACTACCCCGTCGATTTCTGTAACAACCGCTGGGTTTGAAGGGTTTCTTGCTTCGAATAATTCGGTAACTCTCGGAAGACCTCCGGTGATATCTCCTGTCTTAGCAGCTTTTCTTGGGATCTTAATTAAGATTTTACCAGCCTTAATTTTTTCACCATCGTTTACCATTAAGTGGGCTCCTACCGGTAAGTTGTAACCTTTTTGTTCAACACCTTTAGAATCTACTACTTTTAATGTAGGTACTGCTTTCTTATTTCTAGATTCAGAGATTACTTTTTCTTCAAATCCTGTAGCTTCGTCAATTTCCAACTGGAATGAAATACCTTGGATAATATCTTCATATTCTACTTTACCAGCAGTTTCTGCAATGATTACTGCGTTGTACGCATCCCATTTACAGATCAAATCTCCTTTGCTTACTTTATCACCTGGTTTTACAGATAATATAGCACCGTAAGGTACGTTTGCTACCATTAATGGAGTTCTAGATTCGTTATCAGCAACCAATCTAAATTCTGTTGTACGAGACACTACTACTTCTGCAGTATTACCGTTTTCGTCTTCTGAAGTAATTGTTCTTACCTCATCCAATTCTACGATACCGTCTCTTCTTGCAACGATTGAAGGGTTTTCTGATACATTTGTAGATACACCCCCTTGGTGGAAAGTTCTCAACGTAAGCTGAGTTCCCGGTTCCCCAATTGATTGTGCAGCAATAACACCTACAGCTTCACCCATGTGAATCATCTTACCTGTTGCCAAGTTTCTACCGTAACATTTAGCACAGATACCTTTTTTAGTTTCACAAGTCAGTGGTGAACGAACCTCAACAGCTTCAATACCAAGTTCCTCGATTTTTTTAGCTAAAGATTCATTAATGATCTGATCTGCCTGAGCGATTAACTCATCTGTTTCAGGGTCGTAAATATTATGTAAAGAAACTCTACCTAAGATTCTTTCTGAAATCTTTTCAACGATCTCGTCATTTTTCTTAAGTGCAGTAACTTCTGTACCTCTTAAAGTTCCACAGTCGTCTTCTGTAACGATAACGTCTTGTGCAACGTCTACCAATCTTCTCGTTAAGTAACCTGCATCGGCAGTCTTAAGAGCGGTATCCGCAAGACCTTTACGAGCACCGTGGGTTGAGATAAAGTATTCTAGAATCGAAAGACCTTCTTTAAAGTTGGCAAGGATCGGGTTTTCGATAATTTCCGCACCGGTAGAACCAGCTTTTTGCGGTTTTGCCATCAAACCTCTCATCCCAGATAACTGACGGATCTGTTCTTTAGAACCCCTCGCTCCAGAATCAAGCATCATGTATACAGAGTTGAAACCACCTTGGTCAGTTTTCATTCTGCTCATGATCATTTCAGTTAATCCAGCGTTTGTGTTTGTCCAAACGTCGATTACCTGGTTATAACGTTCTGTATCGGTAATTAGACCCATGTTATAGTTAGCTCTAATTTCGTCTACCGTTTCAATAGAAGTAGCAATCATCTGTTTTTTCTCAACAGGAACTACGATGTCACCTAATGAGAAAGAAAGACCTCCTTTGAATGCATTTGAGTAACCTAAGTCTTTCATTGCATCCAAGAACTTCACAGTTGTAGGGAAATCTGTATCAGCAAGAATTTTACCGATAACGTTTCTTAATGATTTCTTCGTTAAAAGTTCATTAATATATCCTACCTGTTTTGGAACAATTTGGTTGAATAAAATTCTACCAACAGACGTTTCGATCAACTTTGTAACGATTTCTCCGTCTTGCTTTATTGGTAATCTGCATTTTACTTTAGCATTTAAAGAAACTCTGCCTTCTGCATAAGCAATTTCAGCTTCTTCAGGAGAATAGAATGCAAGACCTTCACCTTTTACTTTCATTGTCTCAGTAGAGCTTAATTCTTTGGTCATGAAATATAGGCCAAGAACCATGTCCTGAGAAGGTACTGTAATTGGAGAACCGTTTGCTGGGTTCAAGATGTTTTGAGAACCTAACATCAATAACTGAGCTTCAAGGATCGCTTCTGGTCCTAACGGTAAGTGTACCGCCATCTGGTCACCATCGAAATCGGCGTTGAATGCTGTTGTTACTAATGGGTGTAGCTGAATTGCTTTACCTTCGATCATCTTAGGTTGGAAAGCCTGAATACCCAGTCTGTGAAGGGTAGGTGCTCTGTTTAATAAAACAGGGTGACCTTTCATCACGTTTTCTAGGATATCATAAACTACAGGTTCTTTTCTATCAATAATTCTCTTTGCAGATTTTACTGTTTTTACAATCCCTCTTTCAATTAGTTTTCTAATGATAAATGGTTTGTAAAGTTCCGCAGCCATATCTTTAGGAATACCACATTCGTGAAGCTGTAAGTTTGGACCTACAACAATTACCGAACGTGCAGAGTAATCTACCCTTTTCCCTAGTAAGTTCTGACGGAAACGACCTTGCTTACCTTTCAATGAATCTGAAAGTGATTTCAATGGTCTGTTTGATTCAGATTTTACTGCAGAAGATTTTCTTGTATTATCGAATAATGAATCTACAGATTCCTGAAGCATACGCTTCTCGTTTCTCAAGATTACTTCAGGAGCTTTGATCTCCAATAATCTCTTCAAACGGTTGTTTCTGATAATAACTCTTCTGTAAAGGTCATTCAAATCGGAAGTAGCGAAACGTCCTCCATCCAATGGAACTAATGGTCTTAGTTCTGGTGGAATTACAGGAAGCACACGCATAATCATCCACTCTGGTCTGTTGATCATTCTTGTATTAGCACCTCTCAATGCTTCTACAACGTTCAATCTTTTTAGAGCTTCAGTTCTTCTTTGCTTAGAACCTTCGTTGTGAGCTTTGTGTCTTAAGTCGAAAGACAATGCATCAAGATCGATTCTTTTTAATAGTTCCTCAACAGCTTCAGCACCCATTTTAGCGATGAATTTGTTTGGATCTGAATCATCAAGATACTGGTTTTCTACAGGAAGAGTTTCCATGATATCAAGGTATTCTTCTTCTGTAAGGAATTCCATGTGATCAAAATCGGCACCGTCTAATTTCTTAGCAATACCTTGTTGAATTACCACATATCTTTCGTAATAGATAATCATATCCAATTTCTTGGAAGGAATACCCAAAAGGTAACCGATTTTGTTTGGTAAAGAACGGAAATACCAGATGTGAGCAATAGGAACTACCAAATTGATATGCCCGATTCTCTCTCTACGTACTTTTTTCTCCGTAACCTCTACACCACAACGGTCACAAACGATCCCCTTGTAACGAATTCTCTTGTATTTACCACAAGCACATTCGTAATCCTTGATAGGACCGAAGATCTTTTCACAGAACAAACCGTCTCTTTCAGGTTTGTGCGTTCTGTAGTTAATAGTTTCCGGCTTAAGAACCTCCCCTCTTGAGTCCTGTAAAATAGACTCCGGAGAAGCTAAACCGATGGTTATTTTATTAAATCTACTTGATTTATTTTTATTTGACATTTGTTAGATTTTAAATTTTAGATTTTAGATTTTAGATTAATTTTTGAATGTTGCCATTCAACATTTATAATTTAAAATTTAAAATTATTCCTCTAGTCTTACGTCTAATCCAAGACCTTGTAACTCGTGAAGTAATACGTTGAAAGATTCAGGAATACCTGGTTCAGGCATTGCTTCACCTTTTGCAATCGCTTCATAAGTTTTTGCTCTACCAATCACGTCATCTGACTTCACAGTAAGGATCTCTCTCAAGATATTTGATGCTCCAAATGCTTCAAGAGCCCAAACCTCCATCTCTCCGAATCTCTGTCCACCAAACTGAGCTTTACCTCCTAATGGTTGCTGAGTAATCAATGAGTAAGGCCCGATAGAACGTGCGTGCATTTTGTCATCTACCATGTGTCCAAGTTTCAACATATAGATGATACCAACAGTTGCAGCCTGAGTAAATCTTTCTCCGGTACCTCCATCATAAAGGTGAGTGTGACCGAACTTAGGAACTCCTGCTTTCTCTGTGTACTCAGTAATCTGATCAAGACTTGCTCCGTCAAAGATTGGCGTAGCGAACTTCAATCCTAATTTTCTACCTGCCCATCCAAGAACGGTTTCGTAGATCTGACCGATGTTCATACGAGAAGGTACCCCAAGTGGATTCAATACGATATCTACTGGTGTTCCGTCTTCCAGGAATGGCATATCTTCTTCACGAACGATTCTCGAAACGATACCTTTGTTACCGTGACGACCTGCCATTTTATCTCCAACGTTTAGTTTACGTTTTTTAGCGATATAAACTTTAGCCAACTTCATGATACCTGCTGGAAGCTCATCTCCGATAGAAATTGCGAATTTCTCACGGTTTTTAACCCCTTGAATATCGTTGAATTTGATTTTATAGTTGTGAATTAATTGTTTGATCAATTCATTCTTATCGTTGTCAACAGTCCAATCTGCACCGCTTACGTTAACGTAATCTTCAACTGATGTTAATAATTTATGAGTAAATTTCATACCCTTACCGATGATTTCTTCATCTAAGTCGTTGGTAACTCCCTGAGAAGTTTTACCGCTAACAAGAGTATTTAATTTTTCAATTAAACTATTTCTTAACTCGTCAAACTTAGCCTTGTAAGTGTTTTCAATCTCTTCAAGTTTAAGCTTTTCTTCAGTTCTTTTCTTTTTATCTTTAATATTTCTAGAGAACAATTTCTTGTTGATAACAACACCTCTTAATGAAGAATCTGCTTTTAATGAAGCATCTTTTACATCACCAGCTTTGTCACCAAAGATTGCTCTAAGAAGTTTTTCTTCAGGAGTAGGGTCAGATTCACCTTTTGGAGTAATCTTACCGATCATGATATCACCAGGCTTCACTTCAGCACCGATTCTGATCATACCGTTCTCATCAAGATCTTTAGTAGCTTCTTCAGAAACGTTAGGAATATCTGCTGTCAATTCTTCCATACCTAATTTGGTATCACGAACTTCAAGAGAATACTCATCTACGTGGATTGAAGTAAACCAGTCTTCACGTACAACTTTTTCGTTAATTACGATCGCATCCTCAAAGTTATAACCCTTCCAAGGCATGAACGCAACTACTAAGTTTCTACCAAGAGCCAATTCTCCTTTTTCAGTAGCATAACCGTCGCAAAGTACTTGTCCTTTTACCACTGTTTCACCTACTCTTACGTTTGGTCTTAGGGTAATTGTTGTACTCTGGTTAGTTTTTCTAAACTTCGTAAGGTTATATGTTTTAGTAGCAGATTCGAATGACACTAAATCTTCGTCTTCGCTTCTTTCATATTTAATAGTGATCTTATCAGCATCAACGTACTCTACAGTACCGTTACCTTCAGCATTAATCAAGATTCTAGAATCTTTTGCAACTTGTTGTTCCAGACCTGTACCTACGATTGGAGCTTGTGGCTTCAACAAAGGAACTGCCTGACGCATCATGTTTGATCCCATCAATGCACGGTTCGCATCATCATGCTCCAAGAATGGAATTAATGAAGCTGAAATACCAGAAATCTGGTTTGGTGCAACGTCGATCAAATTAACTTCAGAAGGCTCTACTACAGGGTAATCACCATCTAGACGAGCAATAATTCTGTCTGTGATAAATGTACCATTGTCATTCAGCTCAACGTTTGCCTGAGCAATTACTTTATCTTCTTCGTCTTCCGCATTTAAGTAAATAGGATCTGCATGTAAATCTACAGTACCTTCATTAACTTTTCTATATGGAGTTTCGATGAAACCTAAAGTATTGATTTTAGCATAAATACCTAAAGATGAAATCAAACCAATGTTTGGTCCTTCAGGAGTTTCGATAGGACAAATTCTACCATAGTGAGTATGGTGAACGTCACGTACCTCGAAGCCTGCTCTTTCTCTTGATAAACCACCAGGTCCTAGTGCAGAAAGTCTACGCTTGTGCGTGATTTCTGACAATGGGTTGGTTTGGTCCATAAACTGAGAAAGCTGGTTGGTACCAAAGAATGAGTTAATAACTGATGTTAAAGTTTTAGCATTAACAAGGTCAAGAGGAGTAAAGATTTCGTTATCTCTAACGTTCATTCTCTCCTTAATAGTTCTTGCAATTCTAGAAAGACCTACACCGAACTGTCCTGCTAATTGCTCACCAACAGTTTTAATCCTTCTGTTTGATAAGTGGTCGATATCATCAACCTCAGCTTTAGAGTTTACCAATTCGATCAAGTGTCTTACAATCGCAATGATATCTTCTTTTGTAAGAACCTCAGTTGTAGTCGGGATATTAAGACCTAACTTTTTGTTTAGTCTGTAACGTCCTACTTCACCTAATGAATATCTTTGCTCAGAGAAGAATAATTTTTCGATAATTCCTCTTGCAGTTTCCTCATCTGGTGGATCTGCATTTCTTAACTGACGGTAAATATATTCTACCGCTTCTTTTTCAGAGTTGGTAGGGTCTTTTTGTAAAGTATTCTGGATGATAGAGAATTCGTTTGAATTTTCTTTGTGAATCAAGATAGATTTCACACCAGCATCCAAAATAAGATCTAAATGTTCTTTTTCAAGAATAGTTTCTCTATCTAAGATGATTTCGTTTCTTTCTATAGAAACAACCTCACCAGTATCTTCGTCTACGAAATCTTCAAACCAAGTGTTCAATACTCTCGCAGCCAATGTTCTTCCTTCTACTTTTTTAAGGGCAGCTTTAGAAACTTTCACTTCTTCAGCAAGGTCGAAAATCTGAAGAATATCTTTATCAGATTCAAAACCGATCGCTCTTAATAATGTTGTTAAAGGTAATTTTTTCTTACGGTCGATATACGCGTACATTACACTGTTGATATCGGTAGTAAATTCCATCCAAGATCCTTTGAAAGGGATAATTCTTGAATAATACAATTTTGTTCCGTTTGCGTGGTAAGTCTGTCCGAAGAACACACCCGGAGATCTGTGTAGCTGAGTTACAATAACACGCTCTGCTCCGTTGATAATGAAAGAACCACTGTCTGTCATGTAAGGAACCGGACCTAAATATACATCTTGTACAACGGTCTGAAAATCTTCATGTTCAGGGTCTGTACAATACAATTTAAGTCTCGCTTTTAGAGGAACTGAATACGTTAAACCTCTTTCCACACATTCATTGATTGAATAACGTGGAGAATCTACCAAATAATCTAAGAATTCCAATACAAATTGGTTTCTAGAATCGGTAATTGGAAAGTTTTCTTGGAAGGTTTTGTGCAAACCTTCTTTCTTTCTGTCCTCAGGAAGTGTGTCTAGCTGGAAAAAATCTTTAAATGACTCTAACTGGATATCTAAGAAATCCGGAGTAATGATTTTTCCTTTAGCCGAAGAGAAATTAATTCTCTCAACTCCCCTAGTTGTTGATGTTGTTTTACTCATAAAACTTTTAAGAAAGGGTTAAAAAATATTTTGTTTTTATTCAAAAATATCAGAAAAAGACTGGTAGATAAAAGAGCTTAAGAAAAAAGACATTTGATGTTTGGCGCTATCAGAATGAGTCTTCTTTCTAAAATCTAGTTTCTAAAATCTAATTTCTAACTGCAACACTGGTATATCTTTTCACAGTGTAATGCAAAATATTTTTATTTTTATCTAACGACGAAAAACCGCAATCACAGTAAAAACACAGAAGACCCTTTCAAATTAATGAAAGAGCTGGTTTTCAATATTTTACCGTGTTATGTTTAATTTTTAGCGCCAAAAGAGACTGCAAATTTACAAAATTTAATTTTCTTACGCAACAAAAAACCACTTCATAATGAAGTGGTTATATCATTTATTTGAAAAAACTTTATTGAATAGGCTCAAGCACCTGAACCGAAAGCGAAGTTCCCGCCATTTGAGCATTTAAAGTGGGAGATGAAGCTTGATTAATACCTATATGAAGTGTATTACCATTTGGAAGATTACGCGAAATACAAGCAAATTTCACATTATATGTTGTTGGCTGATTGTTTGTCAATGCTAGATTACGTAACGAAGCATTAAAATTCAAAATCCTGTAAGATCCGGATGTTCCCGCTACGTTATTTGTTCGCACCAATTTTAATTGATTATTAACGAAGATTCCACATCCAAAAGATCCAACTCCTGAATTACCCGTAATCTGAGCAACTGTTTGAACAGAAATATTAACAATATTAGATGCCTTAGTTACTTTAACTGCCGGTACTTCAACCCCTGAAATTACAGACCATCCGGTTATACTCATATTTTCATTATAAGGATCAACAGCACCTGCCGCCGTAAAAATAACTCCAGCGGTTGTAGATTTTGTGTAATTTGCTGTTAAGATAACACCGTCCAGATATCCTGCAGGCAAATCAAATTTTTTCCAAACGGCAACAGTATCAGCTCTTGCCGCCAATAGGTCACCAACAGTACCAGAATTTCCTACAGCAGCATCACTGCCACCCAAATTAATTTCATTATTGATATTTATAGAACCGTTAACATCCAAAGTACTTCTTGGTGTGGTTGTAGAAACACCCACATTACCTGTCTGCCCAAAAAACTGGAAAGATATTAATCCGAAGATTATTAAAAAAATATTTGTTTTCATGTATTGTAGTATTTCTAATTATAAACAGGAATTGAGTTTGTTGCTGGCGGTTTCTCATAAGTCTGTATCGTCAAAGAAGATTTTGCCATAAAATCATTAAGGTTGGTAGCACCTGGAACAGCTTTCCCAACACTAAAACTTCCCGTATAATTAATATTTGCTCTTCTTTTACATGCAACTTTTGCGGTGTGATTACCAGCAGATAATCCCGTCGCTGTAGCTATAAGATTATAGGTATAGAAAGGTGATCCACCCCCTGTTTGGCTTAGTGTATATACTCGTATTCCCTTCAATTGGTCATCAACAAAAATTCCACACGAAAAATCTACAGCGTTATTCACAGTAGAAGATCCCGATTGAGCAATAGTTTCTAATGACAGAACTACAATATTATTAGTCGCAACATCTATCTGAAACGTCTTAGCCAAAGCCGTAATTTCATATCCTACTGTATTTGAACCACTCTGTGTGTAAGATGCTAGAGTTTGATTTTCGGCATGAATCTCATTTCCACTAAGAGTTCCACTTCCTGGTAAATCTACACCAGCTTGTGTTTCGGCACCTTCATTATTAAAGATTGTATAATAGAATGGGTTAAAGTTTGGTCTTCTAATCAATTTCCATTCAGGAGGATTATTAGGTCCTCTTGAAACTAATACGGTTCCCGAATTTCCAACAGCCCCATCTGTGGAAAGAGCAGCATTTGGCGTAGTAACACGTATTAAATTTCTTACGCTTAAATTTCCTTGTACATCAAGAGTTGCGCGGGGGGTATCAGTATCGATTCCCATAGATTGTGAATGCACCATTGAAACAAATGCGAACATCACAAATAGATATATAAATTTAAATTTATTCATTTGATTTTTTTAGTAAATTATTTTAACCTGCTCAGTTACGTCGTATTTCAAAATTGATTTCATCATGAAATTATTAACGACTTGTGTTCCATCTGTTGTAGGTGCACCAACCGCAAAAAAGTATCCAGTATTACTAGAAGTAATTCTCCTACATCCTACTTTTACATCATACGTTGGTCTAACACCATTCACAAGAGGTTTAACAGGTAGATTTTCAACAACGTACTTCAGCGTAAAAATTGCCTGGTTCTTTTGCCCTTTTCCTACAACACCATTTATTTGGTCTGCTCTTACAGCTTTTAGCTGATTGTCGATAAATATTCCGCATGCGTATCTTACAAACTGATCTGTAGCTGCACCGGTATTTGACATTTCAACTGCAGTCTGGAAAACAAAATCAACTTTATTTACCGGATTATCAATTTTAAATGTTGTAGCTGTTGCAGAAGCTGCACTATTTGCTTTCATAGGAAGCTCAGACCATGCTGGTTTAGGTGTTGCACCAGAAGCTCCAGCAAAAGGATCATTAATATCACTCGTTTGATAAACAGGGCTTACTACCGTATTTGAAAAGTTGATCCCAGTTTCATTGATTTTAGCATCAGACTGAGTAATTCTATACTCATCTACTTCATAAAACCCCAGCTTAGAAGTTTTCCAAACCGGTGCCACATTATCACCTTGTGAAACTAAGATCTGATTCGCAGTACCGGGATTACCTGTAGTAGTTTTAGTACCTCCAACTCTGAGTTCATTTCTCAAAGTAATTGTGCCATTAACGTCTAGAGTAGAATTTGGTGAGGTGGTATTAATACCTACCTGTGCATTGAAAGTCACAAAGAGTAGAAAAAAAAATAACGATTTATATTTAGTATGCATTTTAAAAGTTTATTTAATTAAAAGAAGAAAGAGCTATTTTAATTTATATAAAAAACAGCTTTTAAGTTTGAAATTAAATAAATGAAGGTGGAGGTCTTGTAGAAAAGACCGCTGAGAAACAAAAATTTAGAGATCTGTTGTTATAATATGTATATTTTTTTTGATGTAAAAAATCTAACGAAGATTTTACCACATATTGACTAAGCGAAACAAGTATTTTTGAAAAATCATGATTATGATAGTTGGGTGCTACATAATCTCTATTCACATGAGTAGAAGTAATAAATTCTTCAGATGTAGGAAAAAGTAATCTTTTGGTGTTAAAAGAATTCTCCTTTGCTTCATCATTATGATTAGCAATTTCCTTTTTTATTTTCTTTAAAGCTTCTTCCTTTTTATTTTCTTCAGCTTTTTTAAGTTCACTTTTAAAATCTTTTTTAGGAGTTTGAACTTTCTGAGTTTTGCTTGGCTTTGCTGTTAGAATTTTCCCGCCTTCTAATATTCCAGCTGTAGAAACTATAGCATTTTTTACGGTAATCTTTTCTGAATTAATTTGTTTATTAAAACTGTCATCATTAGAAAAAATAGTAGCACCTTGTTTAAGTACAATTGTCGCTTGGGGAGCTTCGGTACCAATCCCTTCTTGCGCAGATGCAAAACCAAAGAAAAAAGAAAATATGAATGTTATATAAATACAAAAACTATTCAAACCCAATCTTGAGTCTAATTTTTTTACATGGATATTGATATTGTGTAAGCTTTTACGCAACTATAGTTTTTTATGCTGCAAAATTAAGCAATAAATTCAATTTGAGAATATTATTTAATTGTTAATTAATAGATTTAATACCTATATCAAATTACATCTAAAGGAAAAAATCAACAAAACATTACAATTAAGTGTAAGTTAATCACTGTATTCTAAATAAACATTATATCCAAAGTCATTTATCTTAAAATCAGTTGAAAAAATAAATTTTTAAAAATTTAATATTTCAAAGATAAAATGCATGAAAAAAGCAGCTACAAATATGTAACTGCTTCTTTTATTTTGAAAGTAAATGATTACTTCAATTCTACTTCAGCACCAGCTTCTTCTAATTGCTTCTTAAGAGCTTCAGCTTCGTCTTTAGAGATACCTTCTTTAATAGCAGAAGGAGCTCCGTCTACGATATCTTTAGCTTCTTTAAGACCTGCACCAGTTAAATCTTTTACCAATTTAACGATAGCTAATTTAGAAGCACCTGCAGACTTAAGAATTACGTCGAATTCAGTCTTTTCTTCAGCAGCTTCAGCACCACCTGCAGCAACTACTACAGCAGCAGCAGCTGGCTCGATTCCGTACTCATCCTTAAGGATAGTAGCTAATTCATTTACGTCTTTTACTGTTAAGTTTACTAGCGTTTCAGCTAAATTTTTTAAATCTGACATTGTTGTAATGTTTTTGTTGATTATTGATTGATTTTTTTGAGAGTCTAATTATTCTGCAGCTGGAGCTTCTCCTTCTGCAGCAGCTTCTGGAGTTTCAGTAGCTGGAGTTTCTTCCGCAGCAGGTGCAGCAACTTCTTCAGTTGCAGCTTCTACAGCTTCAGATTTGTTTTGAAGAGCAGAAACAACTCTTTGAATTGGAGACTGAAGTAATCCGATGATTTCACCGATCATTTCTTCTCTAGACTTAATGCTTACTAGAGCATCAAGGTTGTTGTCACCAACATAGAAAGTTTCTTGAACGAAAGCTGATTTTAAAGCTGGCTTCTCGTCTTTCTTTCTAAAGTCTTTGATTAATTTTGCTGGAGCGTTAGCAGTTTCAGCAATCATTAATGCAGAGTTACCTTTGAAAGTTTGGAACATTTCAGAGAAATCTACTCCGTCAATTTGTTCCATTGCTTTTTGTAAAAGTGTATTTTTCACAACTTTTACTTTGATGTTTTGCTTGAAAGCCTGTCTTCTGAAATCAGAAGATTTAGCAGCATTCAAACCGTCTAGATCTGCTACATAAACTACTTTAGCATCCTGAAGCAAATCTTTGATCTCTTGTATCGCTACAACTTTTTGGTCTTTTGTCATTGTCTTAAGGATTATAATTAGTTAACAGATTTAGTATCGATTGCAATACCAGGACTCATTGTAGAAGACAAATAGATAGACTTCACATAAGTTCCTTTAGCTGCAGTTGGCTTCATTTTGATCAAAGTTTGAATCAATTCCTGAGCATTTTCCTTGATTTTAGCCGCATCGAAAGATACTTTACCAATACCAGCGTGGATAATACCGTATTTGTCTACTTTAAAGTCAATTTTACCAGCTTTTACTTCAGTTACTGCTTTACCAATTTCCATAGTAACAGTACCTGATTTAGGGTTAGGCATCAAACCTCTTGGTCCTAATACTCTACCCAAAGGTCCTAATTTACCCATAACAGCCGGCATAGTAACGATAACGTCAACGTCAGTCCAACCTTCTTTTATTTTTTGTAAATATTCGTCAAGACCTACATAGTCAGCCCCAGCTTCTTTAGCTTCAGCTTCTTTATCTGGAGTTACTAAAGCCAAAACTTTAACATCTTTACCAGTTCCGTGAGGAAGAGATACAACACCTCTTACCATTTGGTTTGCTTTTCTTGGATCTACACCCAATCTTACAGCGATATCTACAGAAGCATCAAACTTTGCAGTGTTCACCTCTTTTACAAGAGCAGAACCTTCTTCAAGGTTATAGATTCTTCCTTTTTCTACTTTGCTTAAAGCTTCCTTTTGCTTTTTAGTCAATTTTGCCATTTCTCTAAGTATTAAGCGTTAAAAGTTGGTTTAGTTCCTGTTACTCTTAATCCCATAGATCTAGCAGTACCTGCAACCATAGAAACTGCAGAATCGATTGTAAAGCAGTTAAGGTCAGTCATCTTGTCTTCAGCGATTTTCTGAACTTGAGCCCAAGATACAGCACCTACTTTGTTTCTGTTTGGTTCTCCAGAGCCACCTTTGATCTTAGCCGCATCCATCAATTGGATTGCTGCAGGAGGAGTTTTAATTACGAATTCAAAAGATTTGTCTTCGTACACTGTAATTACTACAGGTAAAACTTGTCCTGGCTTATCTTGGGTTCTTCCGTTAAATTGCTTACAAAACTCCATGATGTTCACACCTGCAGAACCCAAAGCTGGACCTACTGGTGGAGAAGGGTTAGCAGCGCCACCTTTCACCTGAAGTTTTACCATTTTAAAGACTTTTTTAGCCATTTTTTGTTTTTTAAATTTGAATAATTAATGAGTTTGGAAGCATTTATTATTCAGCAGGTTACCGCACTCACATAAAGTAAACCTACTTTTCGGACTGCAAAATTATGAAATATTTTTGAATTAGCAAATGCTTAACGTATTAAAATTCAGAAATAACCAAATTAAATTTAAAATATACTTTTTTGATTACTGAAATACTTCAAAAGTCTAAAAACTTGCATTTATACGTAAAATCAAAGTCGAATTAATTTTTTGAAAAGAAATTTGGTGTAAGATTATCCAATGGGATTTGTACTCCTAATCTAATTTGCTCATAAGGAAAATACTTTATACCATGCTGAAACTGTACAAACCATAAAGTCTTTTTCAAGTTAACATTTAATCTGGAAGAAAAAATCATTGGTCTGTCACCATAATCTTCAACTCGTTTTATCCAACCATTATATCCGGAAAATGTATTTTCGAAACTTATATTTTTATGTTTTAAAATGAGTTTCAATCCGTACATTACAGCATCATCCTGCACATTTATGTTTGGAGTTTGTACATCCCACGAAAAAAAACCTAAATCAGAAACAACTCGAACTTCATCTATAAAGGAATTGTTAAGCGTAAATGATTTACCCAATTCAACATCAAAATAATACCCTGCAGTATTAAAAAAACGTCTGTTTTTAAATTCATTTCCCGATGCTGTCTTTAATGTTGAATTCAAAACCATCGCTGGTCTGCTCTTTCCTTCAGATAAAATCTTAATTCTTGTCTGCACATAAAAATCTCCTGTTGCAAAACCATTATTTTTCTGCATTGATCTCCGTGCAACAATTTCATCGGTTACGGAATAATGTTCAATTAAAGTTTTCCATACTTTTACTGAAATTTTCTCAGAGATAAGTGGAATTTCAACCTTCACATTATTTGATAAAGTCTGATCACCATGTCCAAAATAATAATCACCATTGATTGTAACAGTGGTACTTTGTGGAATTAATGCATCTGTAAATTCCGGAACAGGATTAGCATTGGGTCCAAAATAATTAGTAGTATGATGAATCAGTTTTTGTGAAGCAAACATCTGAACACAGAAAACTGTAATTAGAAAATAAAGGCTTTTCATTTTCGCTGGTATTAATTTTAGACAAAAATAAATAAAGCTGAAATAAAAACAGTTAAATTATTTTAAACAAGACAATATTCAAGAAAGCGTTAATGAAAACATTTAAAACAAAAAAACCGTCCAAAATTTGAACGGTTTTTATATTTTATAAAAGTATGAGTTATACTTTCTCTACTTGCATATAGCTTAACTCCATTGGAGTTTTTCTTCCGAAGATCAAAACAGATACTTCTACTTTCTTCTTATCTTCAAGAATTTTTTCTACTGTACCGTTGAATCCGTTGAAAGGACCATCGATTACTTTTACATTCTCTCCAACAATGAAAGGAACTTCTGCATCAGTAGCAAATTCTGAAAGTTCATCCATTCTACCAAGCATTCTGTTAACCTCAGATTTTCTCATCGGTACAGGATCTCCTCCTTTTGTTAAACTTAAGAAAGAAATTACCCCTGGAATGTTTTTGATAACGTGAGGAATTTCCCCCATCAGATCTGCTTCTACCATTAGGTAACCTGGATAGTAAGGTCTTTCTTTAGGAACTTTTTTTCCGTTTCTAAGCTGAATCACCTTTTCCATAGGAATAACCACTTGAGTAACATACTGCTCAAACCCTAAACGTTTGATTTCTGTCTCAATATAGTTTTTCACTTTATTTTCCTGTCCGCTAATTGCTTTCAGTACATACCATTTTAATTCGCTCATTATTTAGAAAATAGTTTTTATTAGTTGAAGCTGTTAATTAGTATTCCTAAGATATTGCTGATTGATTTTGAAAACAATTCATCAACACCGAAAGTAAATAATGCTAAAATGACAGTAGCAACAGTAACTACGATTGTAGAAGACTGTAAGTCTGACCATTTTGGCCATTCAACTTTATGTCTGAATTCGTTATAAGAACCTTTTAAAAAATCGACAAATGAACTCATAATTTATATTTGCACGGGCACAAGGATTCGAACCCTGATCAACGGTGTTGGAGACCGGTATCCTACCATTGGACGATGCCCGTAGATAAAAAGGCTTCCGAGAGTTTCCTTTCGGAAGCCTTTTGTATTATTTAGATAATTATTCTAAGATTTCAGTAACCTGACCAGAACCTACTGTTCTACCTCCTTCTCTGATCGCAAATCTAAGACCTACGTTAAGAGCGATTGGTTGTAGCAATTCTACAGTGATCTCTAAGTTATCACCAGGCATTACCATTTCTACTCCTTCTGGTAAGAAGATCTCACCTGTAACGTCAGTAGTTCTTACGTAGAACTGAGGACGGTACTTGTTGTGGAATGGAGTGTGACGTCCACCTTCTTCCTTAGAAAGGATATAAACAGAAGCTTTGAATTTTTTGTGTGGCTTAACAGAATCTTTCTTAGCGATTACCATACCTCTCTTGATGTCAGTTTTTTCAATACCTCTCAACAATAGACCTACGTTATCACCAGCTTCACCTCTGTCTAGGATTTTTCTGAACATCTCAACTCCTGTAATAGTAGAAGTTAATTTCTCATCACCCATACCTACGATATCAACTGGATCTCCAGTGTTGATAACACCAGCCTCGATTCTACCAGTTGCTACAGTACCTCTACCTGTAATAGAAAATACGTCTTCGATTGGCATCAAGAATGGCTTTTCAGTATCTCTTGGTGGTTGCTCGATCCAAGTATCAACAGCGTCCATCAATTCTTCAACTGATTTGAACCACTTATCTTCAGTATCAGGAGTAGCAGCAGTAGCAGCAGTAAGAGCTCCCAATGCAGAACCTTGAATTACTGGAGAGTTATCTCCGTCAAATTCGTAAGTAGACAATAAGTCTCTAAGTTCCATTTCAACTAGCTCTAATAATTCAGCATCGTCTACCATGTCAACTTTGTTCATGAAAACAACAATTCTAGGTACGTTTACCTGACGACAAAGCAAGATGTGCTCTCTAGTCTGAGGCATTGGTCCGTCAGTTGCAGCACATACTACGATAGCTCCATCCATCTGAGCAGCACCAGTTACCATGTTCTTTACGTAATCCGCGTGACCTGGACAGTCAACGTGAGCATAGTGTCTTTTTTCAGTTTCGTACTCAATGTGAGCAGTATTGATAGTAATCCCTCTTTCTTTTTCTTCTGGAGCAGAGTCAATAGCAGAGAAATCTTTTTTCTCAGCAAGACCTTTGCTCGCTAATACAGCAGAAATAGCTGCAGTAAGTGTAGTTTTACCATGGTCAACGTGACCAATAGTACCAATGTTCAAGTGTGGTTTGTTACGATTAAACGTTTCCTTTGCCATGATTTAAATTATTTATTTTATTGTTATTCAAATTTTCGGTGTGCAAATATAATGAATTTTTATATACCAAAATCTTTTTATCAAAAAAAGTTTCATACTAAACCCAGAAAGTCACAAACCAGATTGTTTTTTCTAAACAGAATGCAAATTTAAGCAAAAAAAATCAATAAAAAAAAGGGTTTGTAAAAATCCGTGGCTAATTTTCTTTGGTAAATGATATCAGAAGTTTATTTCAAATTAGTTATTTTGAAATAAATGTTCTTAATAATCATCAGTTCTTTGCTATCATTACTGTGCAATTTTAATTTGTAGATCTAAAATCTTGCAGAATTTGCAATAAAGAAGCGCTGAAAAATTAATTTTTCAGCGCTTCAAACTATATAATGTAAATGAAAGATAATTCTAAATAATTTCTTCAGTTTTCTTCGTTCTATTAAAAATCCAGAAGATAATTGGGAAAATAAGTAAGGTTAAAACCGTTGCTGTAATCAAGCCACCAATAATAACAATAGCTAAAGGTTTCTGAGATTCAGAACCGATTCCGGTGGATAATGCTGCAGGTAATAATCCGATAGATGCCATTAAAGCAGTCATAATTACGGGTCTTGTTCGGGATTTCACTCCGTTAAATACAGCTTCATCCAACGGTAATCCGTCTTTTACATTCTGATGAAACTCCGTAATCAAAATCACCCCGTTCTGAATACAAATTCCCAATAAAGCAATCATTCCGACTCCCGCAGAAATTCCGAAATTCATTCTGGTTAAATGAAGCGCGATAATTCCTCCAATCAAAGCAAAAGGTACATTTGCCAAAACTAAAAGAGAGTCTTTCATGTTTCCAAAAAGGATAAACAAAAGGAAAAATATTCCCAAAATACTTATCGGCACCACTTCTGTAAGTCTTGAGGTTGCTCTTTGCTGATTTTCAAACTGACCAGTCCAACCCACTTTATAGCCTTCAGGAAGATCAATTTTTGCTACTTCTTTCTGCGCATCGGCAATTGTTCCTCCCAGATCACGGTCACGAATCGAGAATTTAATTCCGATATAACGTTTGATATCATCTCGATAAATAAAAGCGGCACCGTTGTTTTTAACGATATTCCCTACTTCTTTCAGCGGAATCATTGTTCCATCTTGGGTAGGAATCATCAGCGAAGCGATGTCATTTTCATCTTTTCTAAATTCGTGAGAATATCTTAAACGAATCGGAAATTTCCTTTCGCCATCATACATTTCTGATGCTGTTTTTCCACCAAAAGCCATTTCCAGAACAGTTTGTGCATCTTCCGGCATTACACCGTAAGCTGCCATTTTATTTCTGTCCCAAACAACATTCACTTCCGGCTGACCTATATTTTTAATAATTCCGGCATCACGTACTCCATCTACATCTTTTATTGATTTTAAAACTTTATCAGCCAATTCATCTAAGGTCTGAAGATTATCACCATAAATTTTAATTCCGTTTTCAGCTTTAAAACCGGCAACCGCTTCAGCAACGTTATCAGAAATCGGTTGTGAATAATTAAATGTTATTCCTTGATAATTACTCAGCTTTTTGTCAATTTCTTCGGTAAGCTGTTCGTAACTGATCTTCCTTTTCCATTCATCTTTAGGTTTAAGGTTGACCGCAAACTGCACAAATCCAAATCCATTCGGGTCTGTTCCGTCGTTGCTTCGTCCGGTTTGCGCCAAAACATCGGTCACTTCGGGAACGCTCATAATGTCTTTCTTCAAAATATCGGCTGTCTTCAAAGATTCTTTTAAAGATGAACTCATCGGCATTTCGGCGGTAATCCAAAGTGAACCTTCATTTAATTGCGGTAAAAATTCCGTTCCCAAAAATTTCCCTGAAAACAAAGTAACCGCTACAAATGAAATAGAAATAATTAGACTTAATCTTTTATTTTTAAATGTAAATTTGAAACCTTTCAGTACAATTCTGTCCCAAAAATTTACAAACGGATTGTTTTTTTCTTTTACATTTTTATTTAAAAGCAAATGCGTTAAAACCGGCACCAAAGTCAAGGTAAAAATCAAAGCACCCAACAATGCAAAACCAAGCGTAAATGCTAAAGGTGAAAACATTTTACCCTCCACTTTCTGGAATGAGAAAATCGGAATTAATGAGGTAATGATAATTAATTTTGAAAAGAAAATCGCTTTCCCTAAACCTGTTCCGGTTTGTTTGATCCAGCCTGCTTTTGCGAGTTTATTAAATCTTTCAGGACCGTATCTTTTGGCTTTATGGTCGAGCATTACAAAAATACCTTCGACCATGACGACGGCTCCGTCAATGATAATTCCGAAATCTACCGCACCCAATGACAATAAATTAGCACTCATTCCTGCCATTTTCAAACATAAAAATGCAAAAAGCAAAGACAGAGGAATAATAATGGAAACAATTAAAGTCGTTCGCCAATCTGCCATAAAGATCAAAACAATCACCGTAACAAGGATGATTCCTTCCATCAAATTGTGCATCACGGTTTCTGTGGTAAAATCCATCAGATTGTCACGGTCGTAGAAGGTGACCATTTTTACATCTTTGGGAAGGATCTTTTCGTTAAGCTCTTTAATTTTAGCTTTTACGCCTACCAAAACTTCACGCGGATTTTCACCTTTTCTCATCACGACAATTCCTTCTACGGTATCATCCTGATTGTTTAATCCAGCCTGCCCTACCCTCGGTCGCGAACTTTCATGAACCTCAGCAACATATTTTACCAAAATTGGGTTTCCGCTATCATTATGAATGGTAATATTGCCGATATCGTCTATCGACTGTACCAAACCAATTCCTCGTACAACATAGGCTTGTCCGTTTTTTTCGATAACATCTCCACCGACATTTAAATTACTTTTCGTCACCGCTTCATAAACCTGCAACGGTGTTAAATTATATTTATCTAAAGCTCTCGGATCGATACTCAACTCAAAAACTTTATCCTGACCTCCGAAAACATTGATGTCTGCAACTCCTGGGACACCACGAAGCGCTCTGTCGATGACCCAATTCTGTAAAGTAAGAAGCTCACGGGAATCTTTTTTCTTGCTTTCTAAAGTATATCTGAAAATTTCTCCGGTCGGTCCGTAAGGAGGCTGCACTTCGGGATCAATACCTTCGGGAAGACTTACATTTCGAAGCTGATTGTTTACCATATTTCGGGCAAACATATCATCAACTCCATCATCAAACAGGATCTTAACAATAGAAAGACCAAACATTGTGGTACTTCGTACACTTGTTTTTTTCTGAACCGGACTCATTGCTAGTTCAATAGGCGTCGTGACAAAACGCTCGACTTCTTCGGCACTTCTACCATCCCATTGCGTAATGATCACAATTTGAGTATTGGTAACATCGGGAAAAGCTTCGATCGGCATGTTTTTGAAACTTATAAATCCTGCAACCGCCAAGATCGCTACCCAAATAAAAGTAAAAGCCTTATTTTTAAGTGAAAACGATATTATATTTTTTATGAATTTATTCATGATAGAAATTAGATGTTAGACTTTAGATATTAGACTAATAACTAAATGTTTAATTTTATCTTAATGATTTAAAAACCATTAAGAAAATGAATGGTAAAGCTGTCTCAAGGCATATCAAAAGACTCCTTAGTTTGGTTAAATAATAGGTTAATTATATAATCGCTTACTATTTCAAAATATCTCAATGGTTTAAATCAAATTAATTTTTTAGAGAACGATAGATCAACAACTGATTATTGGTGATCACATTTTCACCTTCCTTCAGACCTTCTGAGATGTATGTGACGTCACCCAGCTGTTTTAAAACCTGAATTTCTTTGATCTTAACATCAGTTCTCGATTTAAAAACCACTACATAACTTCTGTCATCATCAAATATCACAGCTTTTGAAGGGATGGAAAGCGCCATTTTATTCTCAGATTTAGAAACTTTTATGGTTGCTTTGCTATCTGGAATCAACAATCCATTAGCGTTATCTAGAACAACTCTTGCCTGCATTGCATTGGTTTCAGGATCGATAATTTTGAATATTTTATCAATTTTTCCGTCAAAAACTTTATCCGGATAAGACAATGTAGAAACCTGAGCCGGCATTCCAAGACTTATTTTATCGATATCGGCTTCATTGACATTCATAATTGCCCAAACATTGGTGGTATTGGCAACATCAAAAATATTTTCGCTTCGGTCACTTCTCAGCTGCATATCTTTATTGATGTCCTTATGAACAATATACCCGCTGATTGGTGCTAAAACACTGTAAATATTTCCGTTTTTCACATTGTAAACCGTACTTACTGCAGATGCTCTCTGCATTTGGTCTTCTGCTTTCTGAAGCTGGCTTTTTGCTTCGAGAACATCTCTTTCGGTATTTAGCTTTCCTTCATACATTTCTCTGGCAACACGAAGATTGTTTTTAGCAACCTGCAGATCTGTTCTTGCATCGCTTACATCTTTTTGTACTTCTGCCAGTTCGGTACTTCTTATCGTTGCTAAAACCTGACCTTTTCTTACATGATCTCCCAATTCCACATTGACACTCATCACATTTCCTCCGACCAACGGAAAGACGTCGATGTAGGAATTTCTGTCAGCAGAGATTTTACCGTAAAAACTGTATGAATCTTCTATATTTCTATTCTCAACTTTCGCTGTGGAAATTGATTCGAGCATTGTATTGCTTAATTCAAAACCTTTTGGCTCGGGAGTTTTTGCAATTTCGGGCTTTGAGCATGACCATAAAAGCAAGGCTGAAAATAAGGGTATAATTATTTTTTTCATTGTAGATTATTATTAAAACGCAAAGGGCGCAAAGATTTTTTTAAATAACATGCCGTTTTTAAGTTCGCAAAGGCGTTTCACTTAGCAAAGACAGCAGAAATTTTATATTTAATAGAAGATTTTGGTTTGTACTAATTGATTAAGCTTAATGGCAGATTCCATCAGATCGTTTTTCATATCATAGATCTGTAGCGCGGTTTGACGATAGCTTTCCATGAAATCTGTAAATTCGATTAAACTGATGTTACCGTTTCTGAAATTTTTAAGCATTCCATCATAGACAAGATCAAGATTACTTAAGTCGGTAGATTTTATTTCGGCTAACTGATCGTATTGGGTTTTCCAGATCTGAAAGGCAGACTGCACTTTCGTCTCTAAATTGAGTTTCTGAAATTCTGCGTTTTTCTGATTCTGTTTAATAGCATAATTGGCTTTTTCTACATTCCCTTTATTGCTTTTCCATAATGGAATAGGAATTCCGACCTTCAAATTAATTTCATTATTAAAAGTTCCGGAAGCTTGATCGTATTCTGCACCGACATTCAAATCGGGAACATTCAATGATTTTTGCCATTGTGCATATAATTTAGAATTATCTATCAGTTTTAAAATAAATAAATAATCGGCGTTGTTTTCTAATGCTTTTCTTTTCAATTCTTCATCATCACCGAAAGGCTGTGCCGTTAAAATCTGTTTGGCTTCTTCATCTGAAATCTCAGGCTCTATATTTTCTGTGATCCCGGTAAGAACTTTAAGATTTTGCTCAAATTCCAAAAGATTTTTATTGATGCCAACTTTGTCATTATTCAGCTGAATAACGATACTTTGAAGTCTTACTTCATCTTTCAACGAAACATTTCCTTTTGCAGACTGTACTTTATACGCTTTCAAAAGGTCATTCATATACCCCAATTGCTTGTTGGTATTTTCAAGCTTGAGTTTTTCGTAGTAAAGATTGTAGTAATTGGTATGAAGCTGAGTTCTCAACTCAACCAAAAGCTGTGAAAATTGTAATTGAGCCAGCTCTTTATTAGATTTTGCAAAAGCGATTTCGTTTTTCTTTTTTCCGCCCATATAGATCAGTTGGGTCACTTCGAAACCTTTTGCTCTTCCTGCATCCAAAACTCTTTTGTCTTGGGGATTATAAGCGTTGATATAACCACTCATCTGAGGAAGTTCCCAGATTTTCGCCTGCAAAATATCTGCATCTGCCATATTGATGCTGTATTGCTCGGCAAGAAGCTGAAGATTGTTTTGCTGAAAGGCATTTTCGCACTCCAAAAGCGACATTTGCTGCTGTGCAGATATCATCGAAGAAATCACCACGAACAGTCCTGCAATTTTGTTCATTCTCTCAATTTTAATGACAAAAGTGCGGTTGCTCGATTAAAACGAACTTAAAGGAGGCTTAAAAAAAAATTAAATTTGGTTTTGGGAGGGAATGAAAATATTTTGCGAACTCTTAATTTGAACCATTAAGAAAATTTAAGTAGTTAAGGTTTATTAAGAAAAATCAAATAGATTTTAAAATGATAAGTCTTAAACAAAGTTCAGCTTAATATTCTTAACTCCTTAATAAATCTTAATGGTTTATAATTTTTTCACAGATGACACAGATTTCACAGATTCTATTTTAAAATTGCATAATAAAATACTCTCGCAGATTGAGCGAATTAAGCAGATTTTTTTATTAGTATCTACAGAATTTATTTAAACTTCGAGAAAGTAAATTTTAAAAAATTATTTATTAAAAATCACGCTAAACTTATTCATGTTTTCAGAAGGGGAATTGTATTGAATATTTGCATTATGATATTCTAAGATTCTTTTTGCAATTCGAAGCCCAAGACCGGAGCCGGAAATATTCTGAGAATTGTTTCCGCGCATGAAAGCTTCAAAAAGTTTCGGTTGTTCTTCTTCCGAAATGGTATTCCCTTCTGAAAACACATCTACTGAGAGATGAGTTTCCTTTTCAGTGATCAGAATTTTCACATCAGCATTATCAGAATATACCGCAGCGTTTTTCAATAAATTAATAAAGACTATATCTAAAAGTGACTGCACTCCATTGATTGTAAGAAAAGCATTTTCCTGTGTTTCTTCAGAAATCAGAAAATCCATTTTAAGATTGGGATAACTTTTTTGTACACGATCGAAAGATTCGAAAATCACTTCATCAATTCTTACTTCTTCATAAATACTCTGAATATTTTCTTTATCAAATTTTGTGAGAAGTAAAAGCGAATTGGTAAGATCAGATAATTGATAAACATCTTTCAGCATCTGTTTCAGAGCAGAAAGAGTTTCCGGAGAATGTTGCTCTAATTTAATTAAATTTTCCAGCTGAAAGGCCATTCTTGTGATTGGCGTTCTGATTTCGTGAGATGCACTTGCTGTAAAATCTTTTTGCGACTGAAAAACATCATTTAATCTTGAAATCATCGTATTAAAAGACTTCGCCAAAATACTGATTTCGTCATTAGACTGTTCTACCGGAATTTGCGTCGTCAGTTTATGAGCCGTCACCTCCGAGATTTCTTTGTTCAAATCTTCCAAAGGCTGAAGAAATTTTCCCATAAAATAATAACTAAAAAAACCAATCAGCAAAGTACAGGTAATAAAAGCTGTAATTAAAAGATATTTCAAGTACTCCAACTTCGATTTTCCGTTGGTGTCGTATGCACTGGTGAGAATATAATAGTTTTCTCCGTTGATGTTTTTTAAAGCGGCATACACTTCCGGAACGGCATCTTCGTTGTAAATATCTTTTTTCTTATCGAGTTCGGTAAGAAGTTCTTTATTCCAGGTTACTTTTTGGTCTTTTATTGTACTATAAATAAGTTCTTTATCTGCATTAAAAATTAAAATAGTTTCATTGAGAAGAAAATTATCTGAGTTTTCATTAAAAAAAATAGGTGCTTCGTTCTCAAAATTTTTAGATTTTGAAATAAAATTGGTGGTAAACCCTAATCGCCTTACAAATCGGTCTTTAAACTCTTCTCTACGGAAATCATTAAACGAAATATAAATAATAATCAAAACCACCCCAAAAAGCAGTGAGAACGAAACGCTTAAAGTAAGTGCAATCTTTCTTTTTAAAGACATTCAAATGGTTGTTAGTGACTTGTTGTTAGTTGTTGGTTGTTGGTTTTTAGTGTTAATATTTATAAAGGATTGAGATAATATCCAAAACCAGATCTTGTATGAATGAGCTTCACTTTATATTCTTTGTCGATCTTCTTTCTTAAAAAATTGATGTAAACTTCTACCGTATTGGTATTGGTATTAAAATTATGTTCCCAGACATTTTCGGTGATCTGTTGTTTAGAAACCGTTCTTCCCTGCGCTTCCGCGAGATAAACAAGAAGCTGGAATTCTTTTAAAGTTAAAGCAATTTCATTTCCTGCACGGAAAACTTTTTGTTCGGTTTTATTAATAATTAAATCATCTATCCTTATAATATCTAAATCTATATTGTCAGAAGGAACTTTTCTTCTTAAAAGTGAGTTCATTCTAAGCAATAATTCTTCAAACTGAAAAGGCTTCACCAAATAATCATCTGCCAATCTCGTAAACGCATCTTTCTTATCGGAAATATCTCCATAAGCCGAAATAATAATGATCGGCGTATTTTTATCGAAAGAGCGAATAGTCTGACAAACATCCAATCCGTTAACCTTTGGAACATTAATGTCTAAAAGATATAAATCGTACACATTATTCTTTATCTGGCGGAGAAAAGTCTCGCCGTCATAAATTTTATCACATGTAAATTGATTTGATTCTAAAAATTTACTCAACTCTGCAGAGAGAATAAGGTCGTCTTCTAATAGGAGAATGTTCATCAAGAAATATTTATAACGAATTTAATGAAAATTTCAGGATTATTTGATGGAATTAATTTGACAAAACTTTTAGGCTTAATTTTCAGGTTTCCTAAATACTTCTTTCTAAAGTCTTTCAAACCTTATATTATGATTGATTAAAATAATATTAAACTTTAATTTGAAAAAAGTTCTGCTTATTTTAAAAAGGATATTAGAAATTGAAATGCTTTTTATATTTAAAGTTTAAGGCAAAAAAAATCCCGAAGAAATCGGGATGAAAAGTGAGCCAACTACGGGACTTGAACCCGTGACCTCTTCCTTACCAAGGAAGCACTCTACCGCTGAGCTAAGTCGGCTTAAACAAAAAAATCACGCTATAAAAGAGTGATTTTTTTTGAGCGGAAGACGAGGGTCGAACTCGCGACATTCAGCTTGGAAGGCTGACGCTCTACCAACTGAGCTACTTCCGCAATTTTGTTTCCAAAATTATTGGTAAACGCTGTGCAAACTTAAGGAAAACCCTTTAAACATGCAAGTTTTTTTGTAATATAAAATGTGGGGAGAGCAGGATTCGAACCTACGAAGCCGAAGCAACTGAGTTACAGTCAGTCCCATTTAGCCACTCTGGAATCTCCCCAGATATTTTATATTAAATTGAGCCTCCAGAGGGACTCGAACCCACGACCTGCTGATTACAAATCAGCTGCTCTAGCCAACTGAGCTATGGAGGCAATTTAATAAAAACTGAAGGCTATCAGAGAAACTCTACTCTGCGCTGCATCAGCAGTTAAAAAAAATCACGCCTAATGCGGTGTGAATTTGAGCGGAAGACGAGGGTCGAACTCGCGACATTCAGCTTGGAAGGCTGACGCTCTACCAACTGAGCTACTTCCGCAATTTTGTTTCCAAAATTATTGGTAAACGCTGTGCAAACTTAAGGAAAACCCTTTAAACATGCAAGTTTTTTTCTAATATAAAATGTGGGGAGAGCAGGATTCGAACCTACGAAGCCGAAGCAACTGAGTTACAGTCAGTCCCATTTAGCCACTCTGGAATCTCCCCAGATATTTTATATTAAATTGAGCCTCCAGAGGGACTCGAACCCACGACCTGCTGATTACAAATCAGCTGCTCTAGCCAACTGAGCTATGGAGGCAATTTAATAAAAACTGAAGGCTATCAGAGAAACTCTACTCTGCGCTGCATCAGCAGTTAAAAAAAATCACGCCTAATGCGGTGTGAATTTGAGCGGAAGACGAGGGTCGAACTCGCGACATTCAGCTTGGAAGGCTGACGCTCTACCAACTGAGCTACTTCCGCAATTTTGTTTCCAAAATTATTGGTAAACGCTGTGCAAACTTAAGGAAAACCCTTTAAACATGCAAGTTTTTTTCTAATATAAAATGTGGGGAGAGCAGGATTCGAACCTACGAAGCCGAAGCAACTGAGTTACAGTCAGTCCCATTTAGCCACTCTGGAATCTCCCCAGATATTTTATATTAAATTGAGCCTCCAGAGGGACTCGAACCCACGACCTGCTGATTACAAATCAGCTGCTCTAGCCAACTGAGCTATGGAGGCAATTTAATAAAAACTGAAGGCTATCAGAGAAACTCTACTCTGCGCTGCATCAGCAGTTAAAAAAAATCACGCCTAATGCGGTGTGAAATTGAGCGGAAGACGAGGGTCGAACTCGCGACATTCAGCTTGGAAGGCTGACGCTCTACCAACTGAGCTACTTCCGCAATTTTGTTTCCAAAATCATTGGTAACGGTTTGCAAATCTATAAATTTTATTTCGAACCTGCAAGACTTTTTTTTAATTATTTTTCTAATATAAAATGTGGGGAGAGCAGGATTCGAACCTACGAAGCCGAAGCAACTGAGTTACAGTCAGTCCCATTTAGCCACTCTGGAATCTCCCCAGATATTTTATATTAAATTGAGCCTCCAGAGGGACTCGAACCCACGACCTGCTGATTACAAATCAGCTGCTCTAGCCAACTGAGCTATGGAGGCAATTTAATAAAAACTGAAGGCTATCAGAGAAACTCTACTCTGCGCTGCATCAGCAGTTAAAAAAAATCACGCCTAATGCGGTGTGAAATTGAGCGGAAGACGAGGGTCGAACTCGCGACATTCAGCTTGGAAGGCTGACGCTCTACCAACTGAGCTACTTCCGCAATTTTGTTTCCAAAATCATTGGTAACGGTTTGCAAATCTATAAATTTTATTTCGAACCTGCAAGACTTTTTTTTAATTATTTTTCTAATATAAAATGTGGGGAGAGCAGGATTCGAACCTACGAAGCCGAAGCAACTGAGTTACAGTCAGTCCCATTTAGCCACTCTGGAATCTCCCCAGATATTTTATATTAAATTGAGCCTCCAGAGGGACTCGAACCCACGACCTGCTGATTACAAATCAGCTGCTCTAGCCAACTGAGCTATGGAGGCAAAATTAAAAAGATTTCAAAAGATCGATGTTCCTTTTTGCGAGTGCAAATATAGAACAGATTTTTTGAAATCTCAAACTTTTTATCAAAGTTTTTTTACTTTTTTTATTACGCTAATTCTTTTTTCTTGATTAACAGTTTCTTAGCCGCATCAACACAAAGATCTAAACTTTCTTCAAAGCTGGAAGATGTCTTTTTTACAACAATATCATCACCTGGAACGACCAAAATCAATTCGGTAGTTTTATTTGTTTTGTCTGAGTTATTTTCTACTTTCAAGAAAACTTTACATTCTTGAATTTTGTCATAAAACGTATCTAGTTTACTTACTTTTTTGTCTACATGTGACTCTAGTGGTTCGTGTGGAGTTAAGCCGATTGCTTGTACTGAAATCTTCATAATTCTTCTTTTTTAATTGCTCTTGGATGAGACTGATTAAACACTTTTTTCAACTGTTCAATATTGGCATTAGTGTACACTTGTGTGCTTGCAAGACTAGAATGACCCAATATTTTTTTTACTTTTGATATCTCTGCCCCATTGTCTAAAACATGCGTCGCGAAGCTGTGTCTTAAAATATGAGGACTTCTTTTTTGCTTAGAAGTTATAAGACTAAGGTACTTATTAACTACTACATAGACAAATTTTTCAGTCAGTTTTTTTCCCTTTTTATTGACAAAAAAATATGACTTAAATTCTTCCTGCGGTTTTCGTGTTTTAAGATAGTCTTTAAGCAAAGAACTCAAGTTTTCAGAAATAGGAATATACCTTTCTTTATTACCTTTTCCTAAGATTTTAAGTTCGTTTTCTTCTAAGTTTACACTTTCAAATATTAAGCCACAAAGTTCAGATTTCCGAATTCCCGTCTGATATAAAATTTCGATAATTGATTTCACAAGCAAGTCTTCTACTTCAGAAAATATTTCACTTTGCAAAACGCTCATCTCATCCTGTGAGATAGGAATTTGTTTTTCAGGGTAAAACTTCAAGGATGATACACTTTCGACAGGAGAAACTTTAATCTCGCCCAGTTTTAGAAGAAATAGATAAAAACTTCGAAGCGTAGAAAGCTTCCGGTTAATTGTTCTTTTTGAAATCCCGTTTTCGCTCAGTTCAACAACAAAATTTCTGATGATTTTCTTATCTACTTTAAGAAGATCTTCCGAAGATTCAGTTTTAAGATAAAAAGAATAAAAATCGTCAAGATCACGACGATAGCTTGTAATGGTATGAGGCGAATACCTCTTTTCAAACTGTAAATAATCTAAAAATTTATCTTGCATTTTGGTAAGTATAAAAACAAAAAATCACTTCTCAAATATAACTATTTAAGAAGTGATTTAGTATGTGTTTAAGAAAATTCTTAAGCTTGCTCTTCCTTGCTTAATCCTCTTTGCTTATAAGCCGCTTTTAATCTAGCTTGTCTAAGAGTTACAGAAGGCTTGATAAATTGTTGTCTAGCTCTTAATTGACGAACTGTACCCGTTTTATCAAATTTTCTTTTATATTTTTTTAACGCTCTGTCGATAGACTCTCCGTCTTTTACTGGAATTATTAACATATATTACATCTCATTTTGGATTGCAAAACTAAAGTTTTTTTATTTAATACACAAACTTGATGGCTAAAAAAATGCAAACAACTATTGAATACCATTTATTTTATTCAATAAATAAGGTATTTTAGACACTTATCAATCTTAATAATTAATAAAAAAATGCAATTTCATTAAAAAAAAGCCGTTAATTAACATTATTTATATAAATTTGTCTTTAATCTAAATAAAACACAATGATAAAAAACTACTTATTCTATCCCGTCATCTTTTAGGACGACTAAAAATCCACACTAAAATCACATAAAAAACTCTTTATTTAACTATATGGAGTTATTGATGGCTTATTACAAAAAAACACTCTAAATTTTCAGATATGATAAAAAAATTATTCTTTTCTTTATTATTCATCTTTCATATTTCAGCTTTTGCTCAGGAAGATTGTATCTCTGCAATTACAGTGTGCGGAAACTCAAACATCAATTACACTCCTTCAGGAATAGGAAATACCAATGAAACACTTGGCGGATGCCTTTCTTTTGAAAATCATTCTGTGTGGTACAAATTTACGATTGCAACCAGCGGGACTTTAACTTTTGATCTTGTACCAACCGGACCTGTCGATTACGATTGGGCAATTTACGGTCCTAATGTAACCTGCTCAAACAGAGGCACACCAATCAGATGTAACGCTTCGGGAAATTTCACCAATACAGGGATGAACATGACCAATACCAACACTTCATCAGGAGCAGGAAATACCAATCCTTATTGTAAATACATGGATGTTGTAGCTGGTCAAACCTATTATTTATACATCGACAACTGGTCATCAACTGTATATACTTTTAATTTAACATGGGGAGGAACCGCAACATTTGTATCTCCTTTTACCAATGGTACAACTGCGCCAAATCCGTTTATTCCACCAGGAACTGCAGGACCAAATGCAAACTCACCAAGAGAAATTGGAATTTGTGGAAATACCGCAACTTTTAACTTTAATACTTTATCTGCAGGAATTATAAATGGAAATCCTAATTTTACTGTAAGTTATTATGACACAGCAAACAATGCGGCAACAGGAACAAATCCGATAACCACTCCAACTACAGTAAATACAACGACAACTTATTATTATAGTATTAGTTATCAAGATCCAAACAATCCAACGAGCACAGCCAGTGCTTGCAAACAGACCAATGCTATTGTTTTCAAAGACAAGAGTTTAACCGCTTCAATATCTTCATCTACCACCAAACTTTGCCCGGGTGGAAGTATCACTCTAACCTCCAACAATGCTACAGGAAACACATGGTCAACAGGAGAAACTACACCATCTATCACAGTAACAACTCCGGGAACGTATACTTTAACAAGCACTAATGGAATCTGTACAAGCCCACAAGCTTCAATAAATATCACTCAAGATACCGATGCCAATCCGCAGATTAGTGGTAATTTAATTTTATGCGAAGCAACTTCTACTACACTTACAGCCACCTCAACCGGAACAGGAAACACTTACTTATGGTCAACAGGAGCTACAACAGCTGCTATCAACGTGACAACTCCCGGAACTTACACTGTAACTGTAAAAACTTTAGCAAATTGCCAATACACAAAATCTGTAACGGTAATACAAGGTGTTGTTCCGGTAGCTCAAAACACAACATTAGCAAATTGCTCCAACACAACAACTGCAGTTTTTAATTTAACTACCGCGGAACCAAATATAAGTACAACTCCGGGAGTAACGTTTGACTATTATTTAAATCAGGCAGATGCTATTGCAGGAAACACAAGCACAATAGCTGCCCCAACAAATTTTACGTCAGGAAATGCCACAATTTATGTAAGAGTAAAATCAACAACCTGTGCAAAAGTCGTTACATTGCAATTAAATATCACTCAGCTTTCTGCACCAACGATTACAAGCTCATCCTCAACAATCTGCTTTGGAGGAAATGTTACATTAACATCCAGCGCAACAACAGGAAACACTTGGTCAAACGGTGCCACAACTCAAGCTATCACCGTAACAACAGGTGGAACTTATTCGGTAACTGTTTCGAATGGAGCTTGTACAAGTGCTCCTACTTCAGTTACTTTAACGGCAGAAGCTGATCCAAATCTTCAAATTTCAGGAAATCTGATTAGCTGTGGATCTCCATCAAATTTAACAGCAAGTTCTAACGGAACAGGAAATACTTATGCGTGGTCAACCGGAGCGGCAGGAAATATAATTTCAGTTTCTACCCCGGGAGTCTATACCGTAACTGTAACAACTCCAAGCAACTGTCAGTATACAAAATCTGTAACAGTTACTCAAGGAGCAGTTCCTGTTGTACAAAACACATCTTTAAGTTTATGTTCCAACTCAAACACAGGAACATTTAATTTAATTTCAGCTCAACCCAACATCAGCACAACTCCAGGAATTACTTTTAGTTATTATCAGAATCAAGCCGATGCTTTAGCTGAAAACGGGAATACAATTCCGGTTCCGGCAACTTACACTTCCGGAAATACAATCGTTTATGTTTTAGTTAAAACCGGTTCTTGTTCTAGAATTGCAGAATTACAGTTAATTGTTAATTTAAAACCAATTCCTACAATTACAAGTTCATCTACTATAATTTGTAATAACAATCCGGTTACCTTAACATCAAATTTTGCAACAGGAAATACTTGGTCAAACGGCGCAACAACACAAACAATAACAGTTACTACACCCGGAATATACACTTTAATTCATAATAATGGAACGTGCACAAGTGAACCAGTTTCAATAAATATTACTCAAGGAACAAATCCGAATGTTCAAATTTCAGGAATATTAACATTCTGCGAAGGCACTTCAACAACATTAACAGCTACAGCAAACGGAGCCGGAAATACTTATCTCTGGTCAAATGGAGCAACCACGGCAACAGCAACAATAAACACTCCGGGAATCCATACCGTAACAGTAACAACTCCGGATGGTTGCCAATACACAAAATCTGTAACAACAATTATGGATCCTGCAATTACTGTCAACATTAATGCACCGGGAGAAATAAACTGCACAAACACACAAATTACTTTAAACGCAACGCTTTCTAATTTTCAACCCGGAGCTATATTTTTATGGACAGCAACGGGAGGCGGAAATATTGTTTCAGGAGCAAATACACTAACTCCTATTGTAAACAATGCAGGAACTTACACTTTAACCATTACGAGCGCAACTGTAAATGGATGCACAAAACAAGGCTCCGTAAATGTCATTAAAAACATCACACCTCCAGTGATAAATATTACGGCAACCAAAACAACAATTTGCCAAGGCGAAACAATCACTCTTACTGCAATTGGAGCAAATACCTACACCTGGACAGGAATAGCAGGCAACGGAAACACACAAACTGTTTCACCAACAACTACAACAACCTACACAGTAACCGGAGTAGGAACAAATGGTTGCGCGGCAGCAAATCCGGCAACAATTACCATTACTGTAGTGCCGGAAATCACTTCAACATTACAGAGTATTGAAATCTGCAAAGGCGACAAAGGAGTTTTAGATGCAGGAGCCAGACCTAACTACACCTATATCTGGAACACAGGAGCAACCACCCAGACAATAAACCCAACAACAGCCGGAACCTATACAGTTACCATCAGCAATGGAGTTTGTTCAAAAACTTTCACCGCAACCGTAGGATATATTGTAACTCCAGAAATTAAAGAAATCACATACAACAACAATCTATTAACAATTATTATTAAAAATACAGGAACTCTGCCGGTAGAATATTCCATAGACAATGGTGTAACGTGGCAAAATTCAAATGTATTCAGTGTAATGAAAAACACTCAATATTCCATAAAGGTGAAATACCAAGGTGCAACTTGTGAAACTTCAACTGAATATTACACATTCTTTATGGCAAATGTCATTACACCAAATAGCGATGGCAAAAATGATGTTATCGATTTTAGTGAAATCAGCAAATACGGAAATTTTGAAGGAAGTATTTTTGACCGATATGGAAAAACAGTATTCAAAGCTTCACCAAAAACACCTATTTGGGATGGTAAATACATTGGAAGACCTTTACCTACAGAAACTTATTGGTATAAATTAAGTTGGGAAGATAAAATCACAAAAAAAACAGTACAAATATCTGGTTGGGTTTTATTAAAAAACAGAGATTAATGCACGGTTTAAAATGAAATTTAATTTAAATACGAGTGTCGAAATTATTTTCGGCACTTTTTTGTTGTTCTTGAATAAGATTTTTAAATAAATACAATCAGATTTCACTCAAGCCACCGTTGAGTTATTTCTTCGGAACTAATTTTTAAGGAAACCAATCTTTAGTTTTTTGATAAATTTTTAAGGGTTGATGGAGATTATACGTTTTAAAATATCTCGCGGATTTTGCAGATGGCGCAGATTTTTTGATTTATTCTGTAAAATAGCCATAAAATGATTTATAACAGTTTTTGTGTGTTTTTTAACCTTTTAAATGGCTAACCGCCACCCTAGCCCCGATGTTCTATGTTAATATGCAAATTCTTTAGGTTAA
>NZ_JAPDKN010000003.1 GCF_026163565.1 Chryseobacterium sp. YIM B08800 | reverse complement strand
TCTGCCATAAAATTATTACTCAATAAAATTTAAACAGGCTCTAAGTAAAAATTTTCTGTATCAGAATTTTTAAATTCTGATTTCAAATTTAAAAGTCTAAGTCTATCCTGTTGGATTTCTTCAATAATTTTACTTTTTTCCTTCATATTTGAAAAGTATACATTTCGTAGTTTCTCAAATATACAAACATATCAAAACAAAATCCCCAAAGAAAAACTCTTCGGGGATTGATTATTATTTAAACTAAAAGTTATTTCACTTCAACAAAATTATCTTCAGGATTTACATCTGCCAATCTATAGCTGAAGTCTATTCCTAAAACTCTCAGTTGAGATTTGTTGTACGGAATTGTAAGTGTATATTCTTTCTGTGTCCAAGGCCAGTATTTCAACGTGGTAAACTCACCGAACGTGTCTTTGGTTTTCCAGGTGTGCGTCATGTTTAACGGGATTTGATAATTAACCATTTTATTGTCGGCAGTAATTACGCTAAAATCAATAGGCATAGGAATCTGACCATTATTAATTAAAGTAATCGTTGTTGATTTGTCACCGTATTGAACGTCTTTAATTCCGTAATCAATGGTTTTTGTGGTATTAATCCAATAATGATGAAACCATTTCAAATCCATCCCTGAAACTTTCTGTGCAATGTGAAGAAAATCTCTATCTGTAGGATGTTTCATGCTCCATTCTCTGAAATATTCGGTCATGATTTTAGATAAATTTTCTTCTCCTACGATATATCCTAATTGCACTAAATACAATTCACCTTTCACATAACTTGCATAAGAATATGACGTTCCGTTGTCGTGATGATCACCCAACCAAACTGCAGGTTCTTCAATTTGTTTTTTTAGAAACTTTCTATAAGCATCAATCTTTTCAACGAAAGCATTCGGTCTGTTATCTTTTGGCGGAAATAACTGATGCATCACATAGCTTTCCGCATAACTTGTAAATCCTTCATCCATCCAAGGTCTTAGCGGCTCGTTGGTTGCCAACATTTGCTGATACCAAGAGTGAGAACCTTCGTGAGCCATCAATCCCATCAAATCTTCAATGTTTTTTGCTTCACCCAAAATCATCGTACACATTCCGTATTCCATTCCGCCATCACCTCCTTGAATGAAAGCGTAAGAAGGATATGCATATTTCCCGAATTTAGAATTCATGATCTGGAAATATTTGGTAACATAAGGCTTTGCTTCACCCCAAGCTTTCGTTTTATCATTCTTCAGATATACAAAATACACTTTCGGGCCTTGAGGAACATCAAAACTTTCTACCGAATAATCTCTGTCTGCAGCCCAGGCAAAATCGAGCATATTTTTGGCAGTCCATTTCCAGGTTGCTTTATTTTGATCAGCTTTAATCTGTGCTGAAGCATCATAACCTTTTACTTCTTTTGGATTTAAAAGCGTACCTCCTGCTCCAACAACATAATCTTTATTAATTTTAATCGTTACATCAAAATCTGCAAATGGTGCATGAAATTCTCTTCCCACATAATCGAAAGTTGCCCAACCGTCATAATCATATTCTGCGATTTTCGGATACCATTGCGTCATTGTCATATCAACTCCTTCTTTATTATTTCTTCCCGCTCTTCTGATTTGCTGAGGAATCACCGCATCCCATTCCATTGTGAATGTGGTTTTTGAATGTGCTTTAATCGGTTTATCAAGATACACCTTCATCACGGTTTCCTGAATTTCAAACTTCAGTTCTTTTCCGTTTTGTTTGATCCAGTGAATATTTTGTGCGCCTTCTTCATTTTTAGGAATCGAAGCCAATCTTGAAATTCCGTCTTTCTGTAATCTCGAATCTCCATTTTTCCCATGTGAAGCCACTCTTTGATCCATCATTGAATTAGGCTTAAAGGCATTCCAGTACAAATGGAAATACACGACATTGAGTTCGTCGGGAGAGTTGTTGCGATATTTTAAAGTCTGTGTTCCCTGATAAGTAAATTGTTCTGCATTGACGTCGATATCCATTTTATATTGTGCAGCTTGCTGGTAATAGGCGTTTTGCTGTGCCTGAAACTGCGAAATAACAAATGCAAAAAGGATGATAAACGATTTTCTCATTGATAAAATTTATTTTTCTAAAGGTAGGTAATTTTAATTTTATTGCCACGAATGCACGAATGGTCTTTGTCTAATTAAAAAAAAGTACTCCCGCAGATTTTACTGATTTTCATAGATGATTGTGTATAATATTTAAACACAAATTTCACAAATAAAAAGGCACAAATAAGCACGAATAGATTTGTGTTATTCGTGAAAAACATTTGTGCTATTTGTGTTTAAGCAAAATCATTTTTTTAATCAAAGTAATCTGACCTAAATGATAATAAGCGTGCTCGATCATTCCATCGATATTTCTTAAATAGGTTCCGTATTTTTCATCAACAAAAACCTCATCTAATTTAGAATCCAGCATTTGCTCTAATAAAATTGCAAACTTTTCAGAATCTTGCCAAAGTTTATTTAAAAGATTTTCCCATTCCTGTTGAGATCCAATCGGAGGAAGATCAAAACTGAACTTATCCTTGATTTCCAAATCACCTCCTTCAAAAACATTCACCAATCCTGCAATGTAATAATCAATATGAAAAGTGAGCATTGCAATTGTATTTAAAAAATCAATTTGAGCAGTTGCCTGTTTCCACGTAATATTTGAAAGCTGTTCTTTGAAATTGGTATTGGCAATCCATTTTCCATCCAGTAGAACTTCTCGAAATCTTTTAGCTAATTGTGATGTTGTGCTCATCGTTTTAAATTTGATTTTAAAGATAATATTTTTTAAATCTCCCACAGATCGCACAGATTTTCACAGATGATTGCGTATATTTTTTTCAAGTAGCCTTGATAAGGCTAATAATTACAAATACCACAAGTACAATTTTTAGCACAAATAAATTAGTATCATTCGTGAAAAGTATTTGTGCTATTCGTGGTTAAATAAAAAACCTCAAATGCAAAACATTCGAGGTTCATATTTAATTTAAAAATAAATTATTTTTTAGCAGAAATTTCTTTCTTTCCGCTTTGTAAAATCTTTTCAAGGATTCTTAAAGTAATCATGTAAGTTGGCTTTACCCCTGTAAGACCCAAACCTCCTGAAGAAAGTGTCGCTCCTGTTTCTAAAGGATTATCTGAAGCATAATAAGCATAACTAACAAAAAGATCCGGTGCAATGTGATGTCTGATTTTCGATGCCACCTGAATTGCTTTCTGGTAATGCGCACCTTCCATTTCAAGACCAATTGCCTTCCAAGAAGTATTCATAAAATACTGAAGAATATCTCTGTTTTGAAGCGATGTTCCCAAAACGGTAATCATCGGTCCTTCAAAAGCTTTTAATTCATCATCTTTAAAATCTTCCAGTTTCAAAGCATTTTCGAAAGGATAATTATCTGCCGTTCCTTCAAAAATATGAGAAGTAGGAATCATAATATCTCCTTTTCCACCTTCAAGAATTCCGGCTTTCCCCATGATAGAAACTGATTTCACCTTCATCATATAAACTTCGCCTTTTTGCTCGAAAGGTCTCAGCAATTCGTCCATCACCTCAAAAGCCTGTTCGCCAAATGCATAATCGAAAACCATAATTACATCGTCTCCGTCATATTTTAAATGTCCGAAAGGAGTGTTTTTAAGATTGGTTTTGCTTAAATCAATAATCTGAACATCAATATTACTTCCGCTCTTATCGTTGATGTAAATTAAACCTTCTTCCAAAGCGTATTTTGAAACTTTATCGCGAAGATCTTTTTTATCTGAAATATCCCCGTAAAGTTTGTAATCTACTTCTTTGGTATCTTTTTTCTTTAAAGCATCATTTCCGTACAGCATGTTTTTAACGGAATGCATGTTGGCCGAAATAATGTGTAACGGACGCATGTGAAGATCATTTTCAAATAAAACTTCTTTCACTTTATTGGCCCATTTTTCTCCAAAATAATGATGTCCTACTCTTTCTTTAAGAATTGCACTGAAATAAATCTCCCTTTCTCTGCTTTGTTTAGCATCCTCAAGACTTACTTTTCCTAAATGGTAAATGATTTTGAATAACCTGTCCGGATTTTCATCATCACCAAAAGTATTGTAAGCATTTAAAGTTTCATCAAAAGTTCTTCCTATTAAAGAAGAAAGATGGATCAAAGCCACTTCTTTTTCTCTTCTGCTGAATTTTTTCTCCCCTTTTACCACTTCTTCGATGATTTTGAAAGCTCTTGTTGGCTTCCAGTTTTCATCCTGAATAAATGCGAGGTTACGAATTTTATCTGCTTCTATAAATAAGAATGTTAAATGCGTAAGGATATCATAGATTTCTGAACGACCCAAAAGAACTTCAATATTCATTTGATGTTCATCGATTCGGTAACAGTTTCTTCTTCTCTTTTTAGGAACGATCGGCTCGAAACTTCCTTTATCAAAACCTTCGTCTGATGTAAGATGAATGAAAGCGCATTCTTCAATACCTTCTGGAAGTCTGTCTAAAACATACATCAAACCATCCAATTCCAATTTGCTTGGAATACTCATGGTACCGTAAATTTCCGGATTGATCGTCTTCAACAAACTTCTAATACTTTCTCCAGAAACTCCGCTTGGCTTGAAAAAACCTCTATAAAACAGGTGCCTCATAGAAATGTATAGTCTTTCAATTGCTTCGGTAGTTTCTCTTGCTCTAGAATTTGTCATAAAATAAATTTCACACAAATATACTACATTCACAAATGATTATTTAAAAATGACATTAATTATTAATTATTTTTCATTACATTTGGTAAACAAAAAATAATTTATTATGAAAAATCTAAAAAAATTAACAAGAGAACAGTTACGCTCAGTATCAGGAAGTGGGATGTCTTGTCCTGCAGAACCTGCTGCTTATTGCGGACAATGGTGCACTATGAATTCTTGGCAACAAAGAAATTGCCCAATAGAATTTGACCCATCATCTTGTGATTGTTTATGTCTTATTGGGGGAATTTGCCCAGAGTATTATTAAAAACATAATATAAAATACAAAAACACTCCTATTTCTCAGGAGTGTTTTTGTTTATAATCAGATTATGAGATTTAAACTAAATTTTAAACGTATAAAATTAATACTTGCAAAATACCTGAAAGAAAATTGGAATAAGTTTTCTTCATATTTAAAAATAACATTTCAGTCTAACTTTTCCAACTTTTTTATTTCATCTTCTATTTTACTGAAACTAACTTTCTCCACAGTTTTCGTCAATTTTCCTTTGAGATATAATTGTAAAGTATAAGTATTGTTTTGAGTTGGCGTAATCAAAATTCCGTCTTTTGGTTTTCCTGAAGAATCAGTTCGTAATCCTGTAACGATTCGATTTCCCTCATTTTCTTCTAACAATTTATTGCTGAGAATATTTTCCGACAATCTATTAAAAACCTCCTGAACAGAAGAAACCTCATTAATAGAAATATAAGCTCTGTAAAACAACTCTGCTCCTTCGCTCGATTCTATCGACTGATCTACAGCATCCATTTTCTTGGAAATTATTTTTCCGTTTTCTTCAAAATAAAGAATAACACCTTCTTTATTACTTTTATTTGTTGGATTGTTTGAAATAACATCAACCGATTTCCCATCAATAAAAAGCTCCTTTTTAAATTCTTTTTGCGAAGCTTCAACTTTAATGACGGCCGTTTTATTTGCCTGCATGTCATTAATCTCAATTGCATTATTTTTTAATTCAAAATGAATTCGGTTAAAATAATGCATCGCAAACAGATCCCAATCAAAACTTTTTAAGACTCCGTTTTTCCAATACCTGGTAATAAATTGCTTCTTGCTTAATACATATTCTGCTCCATCAAATATTTTTCCGTCTTTATACGTTGATTTGATATCATAATATTGATGCCTGTAATTATCCATATTTTTCAGATAATCATTCGAATATTGAAATTTTGGAACTCCGTTTTCAAAATAATCAACCTGTTTAAATTCATGGCTGTATTCGGTTTCAAAATATCCTGAAAAAGGTTTCTCATTTTTAAAAACACCTTCGTAAGAATCTTGTGGCTTTTCTGAGATTGTAAACGAATAGTCTTTAACCTTTACCAAAATTTCGTTTTCGTAGAATTTTTGTTTTTTAATGTTATCCTTATTATAACGATCTTCAAAAAACACCTCTTCAGTAAGTTTTCCGTTTTTGAAAATTGAAGTTTGGTTGTCGCCAACTAAAGTTCCGTTGTAAGGCTCATCATTTTTATATTCTAATGTTCCAACAATTTTTCCATTATCATAAAAAGTAGTCATTCCGTCTAGCTTTTCATTTTGAATAGTGTATGTTTTTTGTAAATTTTCTAGTCTGTAGCGGAAAATTTTCTGTAGACCTTTTTTCTTAAAATTTTCTACTGAAATTAATTCCGCGACACTATCGCCAGTTTCAACAACAAAAGCCCCATTGTATGGTTCTCCTTTTTTATAAATTCCTTTTGCTACAATTTGTTGATCTTCATTTTTAGCGATTGCTTCTCCTTCTTTAATCCCATTTACATAATTTAAATTCACAATAAGTTCGCCTACATTTTCATTAAAACTCCCATTAAATGCTTCACCTTCTTTATATGTTCGTTTATTTTTCACCGCTCCATTTTCAGAAAATTCTATTTCTTCACCATCTTTCAAACCATTGCGATAATTAGTTTCAAAAGAAATTTCACCTTTCGGAAAATACAAAGTTTCCTTACCCGATTTTTCTCCATTAATAAAGCTTGAAACAGATTTTACACCCGTTGCAAAATTATTGTGGAGATAATAAGTATATTCAGCTCCATTTGCAATTCCGTTTCCATATTTTTCAAAATGATTTTCATTTAAAGATTGAATTAACTTTCCTGATTTATCGAAATTCTTCTGTCCGATAGGTTTAAAACCATACGAACTTATTTCATAGATTGTTTCCTGGGCAAGCTGTTTCGAATCTTTCCAAAATATTTTTTCAGTAACAGTTTTTCTATTCTTGGCTTTTTTTGACGAAATCCCTTCATCTTCAATTGGATCCAAAAGCTCTACAGTTTGTGGCGCAACTTCCACCGTTTGTGATGGAACTGGTGGCGGCGGTGGCGGAACAGCCGAAACCTCCGTTCTATTTTGTGATTTATCTTCAGACATAGAAATTTCTTCAACTTTTGCGTTATAATCGTAGCTGTCACTATTTTTTACTTTTTCAAAACTTCCGCTTGTTGGTTTACCTTTCTCAAAAAGCCCTTTCATTAAAACCGTTCCATCAGAGCTGTAAATTATAGTCTCGCCATGTTTTACTCCATTCTTATACTGTACTTTTTTTCGAATCTTACCATTCGTGTGGTAATAAGTCAAACTAAGGTTTTTTGTATCATTTCGATATTGACGAAAATTATCATCGTTCCCGTTTTCATTATACCAAACAACGTCTCCTACGTACGCATTTTCATCTTTTTTAAAAGCATAGCCTTCAAACTGTGGCGTTCCATTGATATAAAAATCCTGAATCAAAACCAATTCGCCAACTTCTTTCATTGGCATCAATCGATAATATGATGCATTTGCTTTTATGGTTACTTTCCAATCCTTATCATAATAAACAGGATCTGTATTTTGACAGAAAAGTATTTGAAAGAATAGAAAAGAAATAAGAAGTATCGTTTTTTTAATCATTTGAGCCGGATTTACTCAAAAATAAGAAATTCTAAGCTCATTCGTTTTCTTTTCAACATTAATCAATTTAACACCATAACAAAAACAATCACCCTTTATAAAAACAGGGGTCAATTCATTTTTAAGTATTTTAATGAAAAATATTTCGAAAAATATAGGGGTGTTTTATTTTGAAACCATATTTTTTGTAAATTTGCACTGTAAAATCAAACCCAATATGTCAACTTTAAGATTCAAAGCGTTAGAAACTTTACCATTCAAGGACTTTAGAAAAGATAATTCTATCGAAGTTCCTGTGAAATTGTCAGAATTATTCTGTCAAAATGTTTTCTCTGAAGAAACGATGAGAGAATATTTAACAAAAGAAGCATTCCAATCTATTTTGGATGCGATGAAAAAAGGAACAAAAATCCAGAGACACATCGCAGATCAGGTAGCTGTAGCGATGAAAGACTGGGCAATGAGCAAAGGTGTTACTCATTACACTCACTGGTTTCAGCCATTAACAGGAAGTACTGCAGAAAAACACGATTCTTTTTTCACTCCTATTGAAGGCGGAAGAGCAATCGAAAGATTCAGCGGAAACTTATTGATTCAGCAAGAGCCGGATGCATCTTCTTTCCCGAATGGTGGTATCAGAAACACTTTTGAAGCAAGAGGTTATACAGCTTGGGATCCTACTTCTCCGGCATTTATTATGGGAACTACTTTATGTATTCCTTCAATTTTCATCTCTTACACAGGAGAAACATTAGATTACAAAGCGCCTTTATTAAGAGCTTTGAATGCTGTAGACGAAGCTGCAACCAACGTAATGCAGTATTTTGACAAAAATGTAACGAAAGTAACTCCTACTTTAGGTTGGGAGCAAGAATATTTCCTGGTTGATTCAGCATTGTATCAATCGCGTCCGGATTTAGTTTTAACAGGTAAAACTTTATTAGGACATTCTCCTGCAAAAGGACAGCAATTGGACGACCATTATTTCGGTTCAATTCCTACAAGAGTAATGAATTTCATGAAAGAGTTGGAAGTAGAATGTATGAAATTGGGAATCCCTGTTACTACAAGACACAACGAAGTGGCTCCAAACCAATTTGAGTTGGCTCCGATGTTTGAAGAAGTAAACGTTGCAGTAGACCACAACTCTTTGTTGATGGACGTTATGGCAAGAATTGCTCACAGACACCATTTCCATATTTTATTCCACGAAAAACCATTCGCTGGAGTAAACGGAAGCGGAAAGCACAACAATTGGTCTTTAGCAACCGACACAGGTGAAAACTTGTTGAGCCCTGGAAAAAATCCAAAGAAAAACTTACAGTTCTTAACATTCTTCGTAAACGCTATTAAAGCAGTACACGAATATGCAGATCTTTTGAGAGCAAGTATCGCTTCTGCAAGTAATGATCACAGATTGGGTGCAAACGAAGCTCCACCTGCAATTATTTCCGTATTTATCGGAAGTCAGTTGTTCAGAGTTTTGGAAGAGCTTGAAAAAGTAACTGAAGGAAAACTTTCCCCAGACGAAAAAACAGATTTAAAACTAAATGTTGTTGGAAAAATTCCTGAAATTTTATTGGATAACACTGACAGAAACAGAACTTCTCCATTTGCATTTACAGGAAATAAATTTGAAATCAGAGCGGTAGGTTCTTCTGCAAACTGTGCAGAATCTATGACTGTAATGAATACGATTGCTGCAAAACAATTAAACGATTTCAAAAAAGAAGTTGATGCTTTAATTGAAACAGGTCTTAAAAAAGACGAAGCAATTTTCAATGTTTTGAGAGAATACATCAAACAGTGTAAAAACATTATGTTTGAAGGTGACGGATATTCTGAAGACTGGGCTATAGAAGCTGAAAAAAGAGGATTAAACAACTGGAAAACTACTCCTGAAGCTTTGAAGCAGGAAATGAACCAGAAGTTTGTAGATCTTTACGAAGAAATAGGAATCTTCAACCACAGAGAAGTAGAAGCAAGAAACGAAATCAAACTAGAAAAATATTCTACCGTTATTGATATTGAAGCAAGAGTATTGAGTGATATCGCAAGAAACCACATTATTCCTTCTGCTTTAAATTATCAAAACAGGTTAATTGAGAACGTAAAAGGTCTTAAAGAAATCTTCGGAGATAAAGAATTTAAAACATTGGCTAAAGAGCAAATGAGCTTGATTACCAACATCTCTGAAAACGTTTCTAAAATTAAATTAGGCGTTGAAGATTTGATTAAAGCAAGAGAAGCAGCAAGAGCTGTAACAGAAAGTCAGACGCAGGCAGAAGACTACTGCAACAAAGTAAAACCTCTATTCGATGTTATCAGAGATGCTTCTGATGATCTTGAAATGATGGTTGATGATGAGCTTTGGCCAATGACGAAATATAGAGAAATGTTATTCACAAGATAACATCTGTAAAGTTCCATATTAGTGAGGTTCTCCGGTTTTCCGGAGAACTTTTTTTATAACTTATTAATACTATTTTTTAGAATTATAAAAATAAGAAACTTCGATAAACAAAGGAAAGCGAATATATTTTGTTAAAAAATCTTAATAAAAAAAAACGCACAATCATTAAAACAGGCGCATTACAGCTATTTTTTCTTTAACATACTTAAGCAAGATGTTAAAATGTGTTAAATCAAGAACCTGATAATAATCATACCGAGGTCGCCTTGGCAAGAATCTCTACTTTTGTAAGGCTTTAGGGAAATAAATATTTCTTTTTCAACCGGAAATTAAAAAATATGAAGAAAAGAGTTTTGTTTTATTTAGTTGCTTTCGTTTCAACAATATCACTACAATCATGCGTAACCAATTACGTGGTTTCAAAACCGGCAACTTACACTAAAGAATACAAAACAGATGCCAAACTTGCTGCAATAGATACTAAGATGGAGAGTGATAAAAAGTTGTTAATCAACTCATTCATCTCTGAAAAAGCAGTGGCACTTGCAAACGCAAAAAATTCTTTAAAAAATTCTGAAATCGCAAAAGCGATCAAACATAACAAGACCATTGATAATATCTTAGCAGAAGCTCAAACTTATCTTGGAACTCCTTACAGATACGGAGGAATGACAAGAAAAGGAATCGACTGTTCAGCATTTGTATTATCAGTATTCGGAGCTGCAGCAGGTCTTACTTTACCAAGAGTAGCTGCGTCTCAATCTCAGGAAGGAGAAGCTATCGATAAAGAAAACCTTCAGAAAGGAGATTTAATTTTCTTCTCTCACGGAAAAAGAATTTCTCACGTAGGAATTGTAGAAAACGTAACTGAAGAAGGTGAAATAATGTTTATTCACGCAGCAACATCAAAAGGGGTAATGATCTCATCATTGAATGATTCTTATTGGGGACCAAAGTTTAGGTTTGCAAAAAGAGTAATCAATGAAAACGGAGATAACTACAACAACTTAGCATCTACTAGTTTTTAGTCTTAAATAATTGATTATATAAATGAAGCCATCAGATTTGATGGCTTTAATTTTTTTATATTGAACCTGTTTAAACTAATTTAAAATTTAACCACAAAAGGCACAAAAGACAATTATAAAGTTACTATTAGATAATCAAAGTTCTCAAAAGAATAAAAAATCAAAGATTTTTAAAGGTTTTTGTATGCTTTTTCCAATATTAAATAGAAATATCTAAATCATTTGCCTCTTTTGTGGTTAAATAAAAAGTTTAAACAAGTTTATTGTTTTCTATACTTTTATCATGAAGTAAAAACTATCAAAAAATTCAAATTCATCCGTAGAATCGGGCTAAAGTCCATTCCTATTGATGAGATGTAAATTTTCAATTCTTTAAATAATTTAAATCAGCTGTTTTTATCAATTTCTATATCAAATCGGCGTAATAGCCCATGAACTTCAGAAAGTGAAAATTTGGTCTTTTTAAGCCTGTTAGATTCCGGATTGATGGCGTAATTGAATGAAGTTCTCAAGTCCGCTTTTTCTAAATTGGTTCTTTCGAATGTCGCGCCGCTAAAATCGCAGTTTGAGAAGACAGAATTTGACAAATCACACTCAGCAAAATCTACTTCAATCAGTTTAGAATTTTTAAATAATGTTCTTTTAATCGTTGTTTTATAGAAAACAGAATTATTTAAAGCACATCCGTCAAACCTGAAAGACATTCCAAATTCATTACAATCATCGAAATGCATTCCGAACATTTTGCAGTCTTTGAAAAGCACATCACGAAAAGCAGTTCCTGCTAATTTGGTCATGCTTAAATTACAATCGACAAATTCACAGTTGTTAAATTTAAATTCAGAGAGATTTACATATTCAAAATTGCAGTTTTGGAAAGTACAATTCTCATATTCGCCAACTTCTAAAGGCTGTTGTGCAAAATTTATATTAACGAAATTGTCATCAATAATGTAAGCTTCTCTCATAAACTTTTATGATTTTATTTAATGGAAAAATTAGTAGAAATTTTATCTAGCTGATTTTGCAGATTGAGCAGATTTTAAATATCACCTTTAAAGAATGTTGTAAACTTCCATCATCCCGCTCCTGACTTCCAGCTCTAAACCAAACTGTTTTTGTCTGCGTAATTAAGTTTAAAGAAAATAAAGGTCATCATAGAAAAGGCAAGTAATGAACTTCCACCATAACTGAAGTAAGGCAACGGAATACCAACGGTTGGAAATAAGCCCATAACCATGCCTAAATTGATCGAAAAGTGCATCAAAAGGATGGAAGCAAAACAATACCCGAAAACTCGGTTAAATACGGATTTCTGCTTTTCTGCAAGATAATAAATTCGTCCGATGAAAATCATGTAGGCAAAAACAAGAACTGCACTTCCTACAAATCCCCATTCTTCTCCAACGGTACAGAAAATATAATCGGTCTCCTGCTCGGGAACAAACTTTCCCTGAGTTACAGAACCTTCACGGAATCCTTTACCAAACATTCCTCCGGAACCAATCGCTGTTTTTGAATACAATAAATTATACCCTGAAGTATCACGGAATTCTCTCTCTCCTTTATACAAAACCTCTACACGTTCTTGCTGGTGTTTTGGTAATTTTTCAAAAATAACAGGTGAAATAAATGACAATGCTGCCAATAGCAGAATCACTCCTACTCCAGGTAAAAGAGTATATATGTTTTTACGAAGAAGAGCTGCATTAAATGCAAACCACAATCCGCCAATGACAATAATAAACACTGTGAAATACCACAAACTCCATTGCAGAGGATCATTAAGGTAATTTGCAATAAGAAATACCGCACCAAAAAGCCCACCAATCAAAAATAATTTCCCCGAAAGACCTTCTCTATATAACGCAATAAAAAATGCAGTAAATACAAGCAACGATCCAACATCAGGAATTGATAAAACAACAACAGCAGGAATACCAATGATTGCCAACGCTGTTAATAATGATTTTGTATTTTTAAGATCAAAGTCTGCTCCGGAGACATAATTTGCCAACATTAAAGCCGTTCCAATCTTTGAGAACTCTACAGGTTGCATCGTAAAACTTCCGAATTTATACCAGTTTTTCTGTCCGAGAATTTCTGTTCCGAAAACATGAAGACCTGCAAGCATCAAAACTCCGCCAATATAAATAATCCCAGACATGTTCTCAAAAAATTTACTTCTGCTGAAGAAAATAATTAAGCCTACAAAAATTGAAATTCCGAAAAAGATCAATTGTTTTTTACCCAAACCTTCGTCTACACTATAAATATTGGCTATCGCAAATAAGCAAAGCAAAAAATACAACCCAAGACCTAACTTATCTATTCCTTCTGTCCATTTCATGGTTTTACGGTTTTTTGGGATTTAACATTTTGGGCTTTTTGCAATTTTTCTTTTGCTTTTTTCACAAGATTCAAACTGTCTTGTATTCTTTTAAGCTTTATAGAATCCGGCTTTGGTTCTTTATACAGACCTTTTCTTTTCAGATCGACAATCCATTGCCTTTTATATTCAGGCATGAAGCTCGACGTAATCATTTTTTTGTAAAGATGTTCACGTTTAAGATCTCCGGTAATATATTTTTCGGCGATTACCGTACAAGCTGGTCCCGCCCAAGTTGCTCCAAATCCGGCATGTTCCATTACAGCAACTACTACGATTTTTGGTTTCTCTGCAGGAGCAATTAACACAAAAATTGAATTATCTTTTCCTTGCGGAACCTGTGCAGTTCCGGTTTTTGCTAATTGTGTAAAATCTTTAGACATCAAACCTCTTGCAGTTCCTCTCAGAACTACCGCTTCCATTCCTTTTAAAACAGGTTCGAAATGTTTTGGATCAACCAAGGTATGATGTTTCTTTTTGAATCTCGGATCGGGATTAGGTCTACCATCAATCGATTTTACAATATGTGGCGTAAAATACCAACCTCTATTGGCAATGGCAGCAACATAATTAGCAAGCTGTAAAGGCGTTACCATTACATCACCTTGTCCCATTCCGTTGTAAATAGCTCCGGTTGACATTTCATCCCAATTCTTATAATCTTGTCTTGTAGAACCGTTTGCTTTGATGATTGCTTTAAATCTTCTTTCATAAAAATCCCCCGAAGGAATTCTACCTTTTGCCCCTACTGCAAAATCATTATTTAAAAACTCACCAACACCAAAGCTGCTCATGATTTTTTTCCATTCGTCAACACCTTTTGATGGATTTCCAGGATATTTTTTAATGATTGCAATAAATGCGTACGTAAAGAAACAGTTACTGGAAACCTGAATTGACGGGATCAAAGGATCTGCTCCACCGTGACCTTTAATTCTTTTTCCTTTATAGAAAAATCCGCCACCGCATGGGAAAATTGTCTTTTCATCCATCACACCCATTTGCATTGCCGCCAAAGCCGTCAACAATTTAAAAGTTGATCCGGGAGGATAACCCGCCTGTAAAGAACGGTCGAAAGTCGGTTTGTTTTCGTAAATCGTATCTTTAGAAAGGGCGTAAAGATTTTTAGATTTATTGGGTCCGGTAAAAAGATTGGGATCGATATCCGGCCCGGTTGCAGCAACCAAAACCTCACCATTATTTGGATCTAAAGCCACAACTGCACCATGTTTGTTCACCAGCATTTCTTCAGCCATTCTCTGAAGATCATAATCAATCGTCAAAGTAATGTCTTTTCCGGTAATAACGTCTCTGTCTAAAGATCCGTTTTTATACGGTCCAACGTTTCTAAGTTTGATATCTTTTTGGATATATTTAATTCCTTTTACGCCACGAAGCTCTTTCTCATAAGATTTTTCCACACCCGTTTTACCGATAAGGTCTCCCGGAAGATAATAAGTAGAATCTTTTTTAATTTCCCTATCGTTTACTTCACTTGTATATCCTAAAAGGTTTCCGGAAGTTGAAACTTCGTATTGTCTTTGCGGACGCTGAACGATACTGAAAGCCGGATATTTAAATATTATTTCCTGAACTCTTGCTATTTCTTCTCTGCTCAGATCTTTAATAAAAGTCATCGGCGTGAGTTTGGAATAATATTTTTCAGCTTTAATTAAATTAATTCTCTTAATGAAATCTCCTTTATCAATTTTCATTAAACTACAGAAAGCCAAAGTATCAAAATCGGGTTTCATTAAAGCCTGAGTAAAAGAAATTTCATAAGCAGGCTGATTTCCCACCATAATTTTCCCGTTTCTGTCGAAAATAACTCCACGTTGCGGAATGACATATTCGGTTTTGATGGAAGTATTGGCTGCATTCAGTGCATAACGGTCTGTAAACAGCTGTAAATAAGAAAGCCTTGCTACAAAAATAAGAGCAATGACAATGAGAATCGTTAAGATTTTTATATGGCGTGTGTTCAAACTTTCTGTTTGATTTTAAAGATTAATGCGTAAACTATGATAAATATAAAGGAAATTCCACTAGTTACCAACACATTAAGGAAAATTTCAAAAATTCTGCTGAATTTAAAAAACTCGATATACTGCACCAAAAGCTGATGCAGGAAGATACTTGATAATAGAAACAATAAAAACTGCGTCCATTGCAAAGACTGAAATGAAAAGAAATCTGTAGAAGTATCTGTAGACGTACGGAAAATCAACGTACGAAAATAAGCAATAACCGTTGTTGCCAAAGCATTAATTCCCCATGTACCAAGAAAACCATCAACCGAAAGCCCGATTAAAAAACTTAAAGCTAAAAATTGAAATTTATTTCTGAAAAAAGGATAAAACATGACAAAAACAGGATACAAAACCGGCGTAAATTGACCAAACAGCGTAATCCTGTTCAGTACAAAAACCTGTAATGCAACCAGAAAAGCCATGATCAAAAGATCTGTAAATACGGTTCTGCTAATCATTTTCTTTCTTTATTACAGCTTGCATGGTATCCTGAATTTTTTGAACCTCAGCTTTTTTAAGATTTTTAACAACGTAAACTTTGTTTAAAGCTCCCATTTTTTCACTTAATTCTACTGAAATATCCCAGAATCCTGTTTTATTATCTACGGTGTAGCCCGCAATTTTACCAATCATAACACCTTTAGGAAAAATCGCTGATTTCCCGTCGGTTTCTATCGTGTCGCCAATTTTCAGGGAAACATATTTTGGCACATCTGCCAAATGCATCAATCGTGAGTTATCTCCTCTCCACGTTAAAGTTCCGAAATATCCTGAGTTTTTCAGTGAAGCATTAATTCTGATTTTATTTACACTCAAAACAGATTGTACCAAAGCGTAACTGTCGGTAGAATTAATAACAATTCCGGCAATTCCTTTTGGAGCCATTACGCCCATTTGAGGATAAACGCCGTCTCTTGTACCACGGTTGATTGTGAAATAATTATTTCTTCTGTTGATGCTGTTGAAAACTATTTCACCGTCTACAAAAGTATATATTTGTCCGCCCCCCAAAGTATCGTGTACTTTTCTGAATTGCGGATTTGCAGCGCCCTGTTTTCCGTAAAGCTCAACCATTAAAGCCTTGTTTTGAGCAACAAGATCTTCGTTAACTTGCTTTAATTTTAAATAAGAAACCCCTTCATCAATCCCTCCTGAAACCCAAGAGTTGAAAGCCGCAGTTTGACCTGCAAGCCAAGATTGCTGCATGGCGTTTTTAGAGAATATCAAAATGAGAGCAATAATTTGCAGGAAAATAAAGAATACAAAAAGAGCATTCTTAGAAAATAATCTCAGCAAAAATCCCATTCAAATAAAAAGTCGTAAAAAGTTAAAATTATTTAATTAAGAAATTGAATTTATCCATATTCTTAAGCGCAATACCCGTTCCGCGAACAACAGCTCTCAAAGGATCTTCTGCCACAAAAACCGGAAGACCTGTTTTCTTGTGTAATCTGTCTGCAAGACCTCTCAACAAAGCACCACCACCTGCAAGATAAATACCTGTTTTGTAAATATCTGCAGCCAATTCCGGCGGCGTAAGAGAAAGGGTTTCCATTACAGAATCTTCAATTCTGATAATTGATTTATCCAAAGCACGAGCAATTTCTTTATACCCAACCATAATTTCTTTTGGCTTTCCGGTAATCAAATCTCTACCCTGTACCGGGATATCATCAATATCTACATCTAAATCTTCAACTGCAGAACCTACTTCAATTTTCACTCTTTCAGCAGTTCTTTCTCCGATGTATAAATTATGATGTGTTCTTAAGAAATAAGCAATATCATTGGTGAATACGTCACCTGCAATTTTTACAGATTTATCACAAACAATACCTCCCAAAGCAACAACAGCGATTTCGGTAGTACCACCACCTATGTCGATAATCATATTACCTTCTGGTTTTTGTACATCAATACCAACTCCTATTGCAGCAGCCATTGGCTCATAAATCAAGCGTACTTCTTTTGCGTTTACTTTCTGAGCAGAATCTCTTACCGCTCTTTTTTCAACTTCTGTAATTCCTGAAGGAATACAAATCACAATTCTTAAAGCAGGCTGAATAAATCTCCCTTTGATCCCAGGAATTTTTTTGATAAATTCTTTGATCATGTGCTCTGAGGCATGAAAATCTGCAATAACTCCATCTTTCAAAGGACGGATGGTTTTTATATCTTCATGAGTTTTACCCTGCATATGTTTTGCCTGTTCCCCAACAGCAATCGGCTTTCCTGAAGAACGTTCTATTGCAACAATAGAAGGCTGATCGATAACAATTTTATTATTATGGATGATAAGCGTGTTGGCAGTTCCAAGGTCTATCGCAATTTCTTGCGTAAACATATCGAATAAACTCATAATTTTCTCCTTGATTTAAGTTTACAAAGATATAAATTATACAATAGTAACGATTACAAAGTTTTATATAATTTGGTTAAAATTTTATTAAAATTGAATTTTTTTCTTAATTAATTGTTTTTGTAAGTTTTAAGAAAAACTATAAAATGTTAGGTAATTAATTTATAGCTTTTTACGATAATTATCATACAAACAATCAGAGAATCTTTAAGTAAAATTTGCTTAAATTTGCGACTGCTTATGATACAGTATTCCAATATACATCAAACGTCAAATTTTGCCGTATTATCCATCAGTTTCGAAAAGGCCGATGTAGAAACAAGGGGCAAATTTGCTTTTTTTGATGACAATATTAAAAACTTCGTTACCCGAATTCACGATGAGAATTTAGGGGATGCATTTGTGGTTTCCACATGCAACAGAACCGAGATCTACACCACCTCACCAAACTATCTTTTGGTTGCCGAAGAATATTGCAAATCTATTGGTGTAAATTTTTCAGATTTTTTACGTTTTGCAAATATCTTTACAAAAGAAGAGGCATTGCAGCATCTATTCCGAGTATCAGCAGGACTGGAAAGTCAGATCATCGGTGATTTTGAAATTATCGGACAGATCAAAAAAGCATACGCCCGTTTTAAAAAAGAAAGACAGAATTCAAATCCTTTTTTGGAGAGGTCGATTAATTCTGCAATTCAGATTTCTAAAAGAATAAAAAACGAAACCGGAATTTCAAACGGAGCCGCTTCTGTATCATACGCGGCTGTACATTATATTTTAAACAATCAGAAAAGAATTACCGAAAAGAACATTCTTCTTCTCGGAGTTGGTGAAATCGGTCAGAATACGGTTGAAAATTTAGTAAAACATGTTTATCAGCCTAAAATAAAAATTGCCAATCGTACTCAGGAAAAAGCAGCAAAAATTTCTGAAAAATACAATATTCCCAATATTGATTATAATGATTTTGAAAAGGAATTAGAAAACACCGACATTTTAATTGTTGCAACGGGAGCAAAAAAACCGATCATCAATAAATCTCATTTAAAAAACGGAAAAGAAATTTTGATTATTGATCTTTCTATTCCTCATAATGTTGATAAAAATGTTTCGGAACTCGATAATGTTACTTTGATCGATGTTGATGAACTTTCAAAACAAATTCAGGAAACTATTCAACAAAGAGAAAAAGAGATCCCGAAAGCCGAGGTTATCATTAAAGAAATGACCAAAGATTTTCTGGAATGGGAAAAAAAGAGAAAACTTGCTCCGAATATTCATCATTTCAAAGCAGTGTTGAAAAACATGGAGCGCAACGAAATGCACAATTTTTACAGAAAAAATAAGTATATCAATATCAACGACATGGAGCTTTCTGAGAAGATGATTCAGAAAATAACCAACCGTTTTGCAAAATATATCATCGACAACCCTTTAAAAGCGGAGGAAATTAGTAAATTAATGCACGAAATTTTAGTCGAACAACCCAATAACGAATTCAATGAAAAGCATTAGAATAGGAACCCGAAATTCTGCACTTGCACTTTGGCAGGCTAGAGAAGTTGCAAGGCATTTGCAAAACCTTAATTACCTTACCGAGATTGTCCCGATTGTTTCTTCAGGCGACAAAAATCTTAATCAACCTCTTTATTCTTTAGGAATTACAGGAGTTTTTACAAGAGATTTAGACATCGCATTGCTGAATGACGAAATTGATATTGCCGTGCACTCTCTAAAAGATGTACCTACAAAATTACCCGAAAATATAGAAATTGTCGCTTATCTTGAAAGAGATCATCCGCAAGATGTTTTAATTAAAAGAAAATCGGCAATTGATAAAGAATTTCACGAACTTAAATTGGCGACAAGCAGTTTAAGAAGAAGGGCTTTTTGGTCTAAAAATTATCCTGACACAGAATTTTTTGACATCAGAGGAAATATTCAGACCAGACTTCAGAAGCTGGAAGAACAAGATTTTGATGCGACCATTTTATCTTTAGCCGGAATTAAAAGAATGAAGATGGATATCGATTACGAATTTATTCCATTCATGATTCCTGCACCTTCACAAGGCGTGGTTGCAGTTGCCGGACATTCGGACAAAAAAGAAATCAACGATATTCTGAAACAGATTAGTCATAAACAGACCCAAATCTGTGTAGAAATTGAAAGAAATTTCCTGAGCACTCTTGAAGGAGGCTGTACTGCACCTATTGGAGCTTTTGCCGAAAAAATTGAAAACCAGATCAGGTTCAAAGCCGCTCTTTGCTCTTTGGACGGGAAAAATTATATCGCCACCGACGAAAGTTTTGAATATAATGAAGAAGAAAATTTTGGTGAAAAATTTGCCAATATTGTTTTAGAAAACGGAGGTAAAGAATTGATGGCTGAAATTAAAACTCAGCTTTAAGATTTTAGGTTTTAGGTTTTAGGTTTTAGGTAAAATTAAGATTTTCTGAATCTTAACATTTCTTTATGCTTAAAGAATCTTCATGTTTAAAATTAATTTTTGAACTTTACAAAACTGTTTTTCAATTTTAATTTTAAACTGATGAAAAAGTACTTTTCAATATTTATTTTTCTGTTTTTTGTTTTTATTGCTAATGCTCAAAACCAATTTGCGCAAAAATTATCTGACGCAGCTTTAAGCTTAACGAAAGATAAAGTAACTTACGATCCGGCTTATTTTACGCTGAAATACCCCAATGGAGATGTTCCGGCTGATAAAGGAGTTTGTACAGATGTAGTGATCAGAGCGTATAGAAAATTAGGTATTGATCTTCAAAAGGAAGTACATGAAGACATGAAGAAGAATTTTTCTAAATATCCTAAAAACTGGGGTTTAAAAAGACCCGATACCAATATTGATCACCGAAGAGTTCCAAATTTGAGAGTTTTCTTTGCAAAATTTGGTAAATCAAAAGCTATAGATACAAATCCTGCTTCTTACGTTCCCGGAGATATTGTAACATGGCTTCTTCCCGGGAATTTAACACATATCGGAATTGTGGTCAACAAAAAATCGGCAGACGGAAAAAGATATTTAATTGTACATAACATCGGTGCAGGACAGGTTATTGAAGATTGCCTGTTTAAATTTACAATTACCGGACATTACCAATATTCAAAATAATATAAGATGAGAAAAGTAGTTTTCATTTTGTTTTTATTTATTTTAAATTTGAGTTCTGCACAAAATTCAAGTTTAAAAATCGTCAATAAACCGATCAGTTATTCTGCGGAAAGAATTCAATTAAGTTTAGAATATTTAAAAGAACATCACGGTTTAACTCAAAAAACGCCGACGATTGTTCCGAAAATGATTGTTTTGCATTATACAGCCGGAGGAACAGTAGAAAGTAACCACAAATACTTCAACAAAACCCACCTAGAAAGTGCAAGAAATACTTTAAAAAAACAAAGCACCTTAAATGTTTCTTCTCAGTTTATCATAGACCGCGACGGAACTATTTATCAATTGATGGAACCAACTCAATTTGCAAGACACACGATTGGTTTAAATTATTGCGCCATCGGAGTTGAAAATATCGGAAGCAAGAAACAACCGCTTACCGAAAAACAAGTTGAAGCCAACGCAGAATTGGTGAGATATTTAACCAAAAAATATAAAATAGAATATCTTATTGGCCATTCAGAATACGGAATTTTCAGAAATTCTAAATTATGGAAAGAATCTGATCCCAATTATTTCACAGGAAAAGAAGATCCAGGAAAAGACTTCATGACAAAAGTAAGAAAGCAAGTCGCAGATTTATATTTAAAAGACAAACCTTAATGAACATTTTATTTACCAAAAACATCGATCCTAAATACATTTCTGAAAAACTGAGAAATCATATTTCGGTAGATTGTATTGAGGTAATAAAAACAAGATCGATTTCGGTAGAACGTTTTGACCTGAAAGACCGATCGCTTATTTTCACAAGCTCCAACGGTGTAAAATCTTTTTTTGAAAACAGATTTCAGCCTAATGAAGATTTCACTGCAAAAAACTATAACAAAATCTATTGTGTAGGCGAAAAAACCAAAAGAGAGCTTCGTAAAAACGGTTTCGGAACCTTTAAGGTTTTAAAAAATGCTGAAACATTATCTCAGTTTATCACTGAAAACTGTGTCCACGAAAAATTCATTCATTTTTGTGGAAATTTAGCATTGGATGTTTTAGACAAAGAACTTCCACTGCAGAATATTTCGTACAAAAAAGTGACTGTTTATGAGACCGAAGCACTTAATCCTGTGATACATGAAAAATATCATGCAATAGTTTTTTTTAGCCCGAGTGGAGTTCGTAGTTTTGCGAAAAATAATTCTTTAGAAAATGTCATTCTATTTTCAATAGGAGAAACCACTTCTAAAGAGATAAGAAAACATACAAAATCTGAGATTTTTACAAGTACAGAAAATACTTTATTAAACATATTGTCGGTCATAAAAAATAGATTAGAGAAAGATTTTTTATAACCTATCAACTAAAAGCCGTCAATTATCAATTAAAATTATGATTAAAAACGACCTATATTTAAAAGCACTTCGTGGTGAAACTGTAGAAAGACCACCGGTTTGGATGATGAGACAGGCAGGACGATATTTACCTGAATTTATCGCACTTCGCGACAAGTACGACTTCTTCACAAGATGTCAGACTCCGGAACTGGCTTCTGAAATTACAGTTCAGCCGATAAGAAGATATCCTTTGGATGCTGCGATTTTATTTTCTGATATTTTGGTGGTTCCTCAAGCAATGGGGATTGATTTTAAAATGAAGGAAAATGTAGGTCCGTGGTTAGATAATCCAATCAGAACCATGGAAGATGTGCAGAATGTAATTGTTCCCGATGTGAATGATACTTTAGGATACGTTTTTGACGCCATAGAATTAACTTTACTTAAATTAGACAACGATATTCCATTGATTGGTTTTGCGGGTTCTCCGTGGACGATCCTTTGCTATTGCGTAGAAGGTAAAGGAAGCAAGGCTTTTGATATTGCTAAATCTTTCTGTTTCCAACAACCGGAAGCAGCACATTTGTTACTTCAGAAAATTACAGACACTACGATCGCTTATCTGAAAAGAAAAGTTGAAAAAGGAGTTTCTGCCGTTCAGGTTTTCGATTCTTGGGGCGGAATGCTTTCTCCGGCAGATTACCAGGAATTTTCTTGGAAATACATCAACCAGATTGTTGAAGCTTTAAGCCCATTAACACACGTTGTCGTTTTCGGAAAAGGATGCTGGTTTGCTTTGGAAGAAATGACAATGGCTCCGGTTTCAGCTTTAGGAGTTGACTGGACGATCAAACCTGAATTTGCAAGAACTTTGACCAATCACACGATGACGCTTCAGGGGAATTTTGATCCTGCAAGACTTCATTCTACACCTGAAACCATCAAGAAAATGGTGAATGAAATGATCAACCGTTTCGGAAAAGACCGATATATTGCCAATTTAGGACACGGAATTTTACCAAATATTCCTTTGGAAAATGCGGAAGCGTTTATCAGAGCTGTTGTAGATTGGAAGCCAAATAATTAAATTTTATTCCCACAGATCTTCACGGATTGACACAGATTTTCAATACGTTTCTCATTCCAGAGAAATCTAAATTGAGCTTTAAAAATTACGCAAATACATTGTCGAGATTCCTACGGAATGACAAACTTTATGTAATTTATTATAAATAAAATCCCTTTCAAAAATAACCTTGAAAGGGATTTTTCTATGAAGAAAAAAATTAGCCGTTAATTGAGTTCTGTGATGAAATCTTCTTTCGATTTTCTCACTTTGGTAAGGTTTACCAACCAGTCATTTTCAGTATCTCTGTAACCGATCGGCAAAAGAAGAACGCTTCTTAAACCTTTTTCCTTTAAATTTAAAATTTCGTCTACTGCTTCAGGTGAAAACCCTTCCATTGGCGTAGAATCTACCTCTTCGAAAGCCGCCGCTATAATCGCTGCTCCAAAAGAAATATAAGCCTGTTTTGCTGCGTGTGTGAAGTTTTCTTCAGCCGGTCTCGGGGGATACGTTGCCAAGATCTGTTGTCTGTAATTTTCCCAGCCTTCGTTTTTAAAACCTCTTACATCATTGGTGAGATCAAACATTTTGTTGATTCTTTCTTCGGTATAATTATCCCAAGCTGCAAATACCAAAAGATGCGAGCAATCTGTGATCTGTGGCTGATTCCAAGCGTGAGGTTTGATTTGCTCTTTAATTTCCTGATTGCTGATTACAATAATCTCAAAAGGCTGCAAACCGCTCGAAGTAGGCGCTAATCTTGCCGCCTCTAATATTTTATCTAGTTTTTCCTGTGGCACTTTTTGCCCGTTCATTGCTTTTGTAGCAAATCTCCAGTTTAATTTATCTAATAATTCCATACATTGAATAAAATTTTACCGGACAAAATTAGTATAAACAAACCTAAGAAAACTGATAAAAAGCTAATTTGAACAATTGTTAAAATCTATAATGTAACAAGATTCATTACAGAATGTTTTTAGAATGAGAAATTGCTGTTTTTTAAATTGAAATTAATTTAAATACTGTAAAATATTTTTCTTTTCGAGTTTGAATTCTTTTCCCGATTCGTTTTCAATTGTAATTTCAGAACTGTTATCAATCAACTTTTTAACCTCACAAAATTTTTCAGCATTGATTTTTGAAACATCAATATTATTTACCTTAATAATCTTATCCACCAAATTTAATTCTGACAACTGAGGAATTTTTAGTTTATTAACGATAACCAAATGGTTTTCTACAGGAGAAAAAGCAACTCCAAAGCTATTATATTCTGGGGTTTTGCCTGTTAGATTGAGAATGATTTTTTTGTTGATGAAATCTAAATCGATGAGAAAATTTTCCATAAATCTTGTTCCTACCAAATTTCGGGAATCTGAACTCGTGTCAACAATCTGATTCCCCAAAACTTTATTATCAACCTCAACTTCCATCATATCAAGCGGTCTATCGCCTTTACTAATGCTGATTAACGATTGTGATAAAAGTCCTTCAAAAACCAAGAAATTTTTGTCTTTTACTAATTGATAAGATTTTGAATCAATTGAAAAACCAGAACCCGCTCCTGTATCGAAAAACACATTGAAATTTTGCTTTCTTATATTGACACTGATTTTAGGAACATGAGTGAAATTTTCTTCGGAAAATGGGATTGATACCGATTCGGTAGAACTTTCCGTTACTTTATCTGAAACAATAATTGTTTTAAGTTTAAAATCGATTCGCCAAACTTTATTATTCATCATATTTGCTCCGAAAATTCCACTGATTTTCTTGCACGCACGAGAATCCATCCAACTAATATCTGCAAATGAAAAGTCTATATTTTTAAATTTCAGATCATCAATTTTCAACTCGTTGGTTGAGAAAAGATCCATCTTTGATGTAGAATTATTGGCATCTGTAGCTTCAAATACAACATTGCTCTTCTTTTCATTCAACGAACCTTTTAGTTCAGAAGAAACAATCGTTAAAGCACCGGTATCAAATATGAAGTTATGTTTCTTATTTTTAATGTCAACATTGATGATTATTTTTCCATCAATATATTCAAAAGGAATTGTTGTTGCACTAAAAAACAAAGGAAACAACAATAGTGCAAAAGCATAAAAAATCTTGTATTTCATCATACTAAAAAAATAAAGACTGCTTCAAAGAAACAGTCTGTTAAGTTATTAAGAAAGCATTCTTTTTGCTTTTTTCACACCTTCCACAAGCAAATCGATTTCATTAAATGTATTGTACACCGCAAAACTTGCTCTTACGGTTCCGGCAATATTAAAGAAATCCATGATCGGTTGCGTACAATGATGTCCGGTTCTTACTGCAACTCCCATTTTATCGAGAATCATTCCTACATCCGAAGAAATACCAATTCCTTCTAAGTTAAATGAAACAACGCCAGTTCTGTGCGCTTTTTCGCCATATACTTTTAAGTCCTCAATCTCTAAAAGTTGTTTTTGGGCATATTCCAGCAAAGCATTTTCGTGGTTTTGAATATTCTCCTGCCCTACTTTTTTAATGAAATCTATAGCCGCTCCTAAAGCAATATTTCCGCCAACATTTGGTGTTCCGGCTTCATATTTAAAAGGTAAACCTGCATACGTTGTTGCATCGAAAGAACATACTGCAATCATTTCACCTCCACCGTGGAAAGGCGGCAAATCTTCAAGAATTTCCTGTTTTCCGTACAATATTCCCGTTCCCATCGGAGCATACATTTTATGCCCTGAAAACACAAAGAAATCGCAGTCTAATTTCTGTACATCAATTGTAAAATGAGGAGCCGACTGAGCACCATCAATCACGATGTAAGCATCAGAATTGGCTCTTGTTTTAGCAATAATTTCTTCAACAGGATTTACAATTCCCAAAGCATTGGAAACCTGATTAACAGATACTACTTTTGTTTTTTCGCTTAAAAATTCGTCTAAATAATCCAATTGAAGAATTCCGTTTTCATCGATTGGGATGACGCGAAGTTTCGCCCCCGTTCTTTCGCAAAGCAATTGCCAAGGAACGATATTCGAATGATGCTCAAGATAAGAAACGATAATCTCGTCATCTTTTTTTAGCTTCTGAGTTAAAATATAAGAGATAAGATTTAAACCCTCGGTTGTTCCTTTGGTAAAAATAACTTCAAAATCATGTTTAGCATTAATAAATTTCTGGATTTTTCTTCTTGAAAGCTCCATTTCTTCGGTTGCTAATTGGCTCAATGTATGAATTCCACGATGTACATTAGCATTGAGCTCTGTATAATACTGATTCCAAACCTCAAGTACTGAGTTGGGCTTTTGAGACGTTGCTGCATTATCTAAATAAACCAATGGTTTACCGTTCACCTCCTGATTTAATATAGAAAACTGACTTCTGATTTCCTGAATGTCAAACATTTATTACAATTTTAATTAAAAAGTTCTTTATTTAGAACGCATCAAATTTACGATTTTTTATCTAAAAGTCTGCCAGATTAATAGAGTGATCGTTTTAATCTAAAAACAAAAAAACCTGCCAAAATTGACAGGTTCTTTTATATTTCGAAAAAGAAATTTCTTATTCTGCAGAAGCTTCAGCTGCTTCTGGAGCTGCAACTTCTTCAGTTGCAACTTCTTCTTCATCATCATCGTCATCCTGAGATGCACCTCCTTTAGCTGCATTTCTAGACATTTTAACAGCTACAACAACTGCATTATCTGGATGCATGAAAGAATAACCTTCAGTCTTAATAGATCCTACATAAAGTTTGTTACCAATTTTAAGCGAAGTAATATCTACAACGATCTCATCTGGAAGATTTGCAGGAATAGCTTTTACTTTCAATTTTCTGAAAGTCTGACGTAGAACACCACCAGCTACAACACCTTTAGAACGACCTGTAATTCTTACCGGAACTTCCATAATAACCGGCTTATCGTCAGATAATCTGTAGAAGTCGATGTGAATAATTTTGTCTGTAATTGGGTGGAACTGAATATCTTGAAGAACTGCAGGAATTACCTGTCCGTCAACTTCAATAGATACCGTGTGTGCTTCAGGAGTATATACCAAACCTTTGAATGCTCTCTCTTCTGCAGAGAAATTCAATGGCTCACCACCTCCGTAAACAACACAAGGAACTAATTCAGCATCACGTAAAGCTTTTGTAGACTTTTTGCCCACGCTTTCTCTTTTTGTACCTTGAATTGTAATAGATTTCATTTATAAAAATTTAAAAAAATTGTTTCGATTTAAATTGCATTCAGTTAATTATCAATTAGATAACAAACTTACTGCTAATAGATTGATGCTCGTGCACCATCTTCATAACATCTGCAAATAATGGGGCGCAAGATAGCACTTTTATTTTAGATGACAAACCATTTTTCACAGGAATTGAGTCAGTTACAATAACTTCTAATAATTGTGAGTTCTCAATATTGTCATAAGCCTTTCCTGAAAGCACTCCGTGAGTCGCCATTGCTCTTACAGATTTCGCTCCTTTTTCCATCAAGATATCAGCAGCTTTGCAAAGTGTTCCTGCAGTATCAATCATGTCATCAATAAGGATAACGTTTTTACCTTCTACATCCCCGATAAGGAACATTTCTTCTACAACGTTTGCTTTTTTTCTTTCTTTATAGGCAATTACTACATCCGCACCAAGGTGACCTGCATAGTTTTTCGCTCTTTTTGCACCACCCATATCCGGAGAGGCAATAGTAAGATTATCAAGTTCAAGATTTTTGATGTAATCTACAAAGATGGTAGAAGCATACAAATGATCCACAGGAATTTCAAAAAACCCTTGAATCTGATCTGCGTGTAAATCCATCGTCATTACTCTGGTTGCCCCTGCAGCAGTTAAAAGATTTGCCACCAATTTAGCACCAATTGGCGCTCTTGGCTTGTCTTTTCTGTCTTGTCTTGCAAGCCCAAAGTACGGAAGCACTACGGTAATACTTTTTGCAGAAGCTCTTTTTGCTGCATCAATCATTAGAAGCAATTCTAAAAGATTGTCTGCCGGCGGAAACGTAGATCCGATTAGGAAAACTCTTCCTCCTCTTACAGATTCGTCTAAAACAGGTTCAAATTCTCCGTCGCTAAACTCTTGAAAGTTGATTTTTCCTAATTCTTTCCCATAATGCTGGGCAATTTTTTCTGCAAGATCTTTACTCGTTCTTGTAGAAAATAGATAACTTAACTGATCGGCCATTTTTACTTTTTAAAAGATTTTGCAAATTTAAAAAAAAACCACAAGAATCAATCCTGTGGTTTCTATTATTTATTTTTATCTCCGATTAAGGAAATGTAACTCCTGAATATTTATTAGGATCTACCTGTGGTAAAGTCGATCTGTATTTTTTATTAATTGACTTAATAAATTCATTCGCAACCACAGCATACCCTCTTCCTGTAAGGTGAACTCCATCTAAAGAGAATGTACCTCCGGTAACAAAAGTAGCCGTATATCTCACTCCATTCCAAGAAATTCCTGATTTAGAATTTAATTCAATCATTTTAGCATTCATATCAACAAAAGCTAAACCTTTAGAATCTGCCAAAGATCTGATTGTAGTATTATACGCAGTTGTAGCAGTTAGAACTTTTGCTGCTTCAGCTTCTGTAAGAACCAATTTATCTTCCAAAGGAACAGAAGTACCTCCACCCGCTTGAGGAGTAAGCACTGCACTTGCAGTTAATAAAATATAGTCTTTTGAAGTTGTTTGTCTATATTTTGGTAAACCAGGAACGGTAGTCAAATCTTTATCGGAAATAACAGCTCCGTTAGCAACAGCTCCCGCAGTAAACTTGATCAATCTTTTCTGATATTCTGCATCATTGATTGCACCTAAAGATTTAGCCTGCGCTAAACCTGCATTATAAGTAGCATAAGCCGTATTCAACTGAGAAACCTGTGTATCTGTAAGATTGGTAAGAGGCATTGCCGGAACTCTTGTGAAAAATGGCACGCTGGTTACATTAGGAATATTCGCAACTACCCCTTTTCTTGTAGTTCCAGTAGGGAAAACTGTATTGATTAAAGCTGTATAAGTATTGGTAAATCCTACCCCCGCAGCTCCGTCAACCGGAGTAATAGGATTGGTTCCGTCACCACCTGTAGTTGCATATCCTAAAACATCATTATTTCCAATCCATAAAGAAACAAATGTAGGATTCTGAGCTAATGCATCACCAACAACAGATGCCGTCGTAGAAGAAGCAAACCTTACGAAATAAGGATTTGCAAGTCCTAAAGAAAGACCTGCCGCATTACCATAACCTGGAGCCAATAAGTGAGCAACTTTTGCACCCGGAACTCCCATATTTTGGTAAGGGCCTCCCGCTGCAACATTATCTAAAGCTGCTGCAGGAGCATTTGCAACCGGACTTAATGCGCCATTAACCATTTTAAGCTCAAGCTTACCCGGAAAACCTGGCAAATTTGTAAAACCACCAACATTATTTGGCATAAGAGGTTGTTTAAATTCTCCTCCTCCGGCAAGTTTCATTTGTCCAGCAATCATGCTTGGGAAAGATTCTGCTTGTCCGCCAGAATATAATGTACCGTCTCTGTATCCTGAAGTTAGAGAGTTTCCTAAAGAAATAAATTTAGAGAAATCTGCTTCACCTTTCGTTACAACGATGTCTTCTACGTCAGTATCAAAATCTGTATTACAGCTTACTGTAAAAAGAAGTGCCGAAACAGCTATTGTAGATATTATTATTTTTTTCATAATTTAAAATTAAAAAGCATTATAAGATAAACCTAGACCAAAATAGAATGCTTTAGCCTTTGCCTGACCATAGAAACCTAAGTAATTATTTTTCACATCTCTGCTTTGTGGCATTGCATAACCACCTGCAACATCAACACCGAATTTATTAAGTTTGAAACCTAAACCTCCTGTTAACACAAAAGAGTCAAAAGATGGTGTTTCCGGAATGAAGTTTTCATCAGAATAAGGAGATTCATCGTAATAAGCACCTAAACGACCATAAATCATATTAGTAAATGCATACTGAGTTCCCAATCTTACTGTTTTAGAATTTTTAAAGTTCTTTGGAGCAACCAATATTGTAGGATCTGCCTGATTTCCGATTGGTGCATTAGCAAAATCTAAAGTTAGCTTGCTGTATCTTTCCCAACCATGGTAGTTGAAATCTGCAGAAATTTGCCATTTTGGAGTAACTCTATACGTTAAACCAATTGTATATTCTTCTACAAGAGGCAAAGTCGCTGTAAAACTATCCTGTCCAGCTGCATTCAGCCCTAAAAGAGTATTTACAGTAGTCTGTGCAGGAGCTACGAAAGTTGCGGTTCCTTTTTTAGCTTTCATATCAACAGGCGAACGGTATGCGATACTCATATCAAATTTTGGATCTGGTCTGAAATAAAAACCAAAACCATAACCGTGACCACTTGCTTTCTCGTCATTAATATTAACTGTTCCGCCAAATTGCGTCACTGCTTTATCCCAGTTTACTGATCCTCTTGCGTAAATATAACTTGCACCGAAAGAAACCCAGTCAGCCATTTTCACGGAAACCATAGGTTGGAAATAAAAACTTTTCAGCTCAAGTTTCTGTACCATTTCTCTTCCTTCCCAATCGTATGGATATTGAATTGTACTACCAAAAGGCGTAGAAAAACTGAAACCAATCGACAATTTATCAATCGGCTTATAAGCTATCGCTGCGTAAATTGGTGTGCCCAACGGATTATCGGTCTCTGTACTTTGTAAAGTGTTTAAATTCTGAAAAGTAACTTTATTACTTGCTCCAAAACCTCCTGCAACAATACTTAGTTTAGAAGGAATAAATGACATACCTGCCGGATTAAAGAATGCAACACTCGCATCTTCAGCATGTGCACTGGTGTGTGCCATTGCCAATTGCTTTACCCCTTGCAAAGAAACTCTAAAGCCTCCCGCATAAGATAAAACTCCAGCCAATAAAGCGGTTGATATTAATATTTTTTTCATAGACTATTATTATATAACCCAAATATAAAATTATTTTGTTTACGTCTGTTAATAAATCTTAAAATTTTAAACAAACAAGTAAAAGAAAACTATGTTTAAAATAATATCTCATGCATAAATTAAAATAACACACTCAATAACATCGTATTAAATAGAATCTAGGCAAGCAAATCTTCCCCTGTTTAATATTAAACATTTTCAAAAATTAATATTTAGTACATTTGGAATTGTATAAAGATAAAAATCAATAAATTTGCAAGATTAAACAAATTATAATATGAGTTGTGGATGTAAAACATCCGGCGATTCTGCACATTCTTGCGGAACAAAATCTGCGAATGGCTGTGAAAGTGTAAATACCTGCGATAATAGTTATAAATTAAGTGTTTTCGATTGGCTGTCTAACGTACAAAACCCTGCATCAAACAGGTGTGATTTTGTAGAAGTTAGATTTAAAAATGACAGAAAATTATTTTATAAAAATGTAAATAATATTCCTTTACATATAGGTAGCGTTGTAACAGTAGAATCTAGTCCGGGACACGATGTAGGCGTTGTAAGCCTTACGGGAGAATTAGTGAAAATTCAGATGAAGAAAAAAAGATCTTCAGAAGAAAACCCGCTTAAAATATATAGACTTGCCAACCAAAAAGACATAGAAGTTTGGCAGGAAGCTAGAAAAAAAGAAGAAAATGTAAAAATAGAAGCCCGAAAAATTTCTCACAGATTAGGTCTTGAAATGAAGATTACTGATGTAGAATACCAAGGCGACTCTTCTAAAGTTACATTCTATTACACCGCCGATAACCGAGTGGATTTCAGAATGTTAATTAAAGAATTTGCAGGAGCTTTCCGTACAAAAATCGATATGAAACAGATAGGTTTCAGACAGGAAGCTGCAAAAGTTGGCGGAATAGGATCTTGCGGAAGAGAATTGTGCTGCTCAACTTGGTTAACAGACTTCAGATCGGTAAACACCAATGTGGCAAGATATCAGCAATTGAGCATCAATCCTCAAAAACTGGCAGGACAATGTGGTAAACTTAAATGTTGTCTAAACTATGAATTAGACAGTTATCTTGATGCATTAAGCCACTTCCCTTCTTCTTCAACCATGATTGATACCGAAAAAGGAAGAGCTTTTTGTATAAAAATTGATGTTTTCAAAAAGAAAATGTGGTTTGCTTACGTCGACAGCTCGATGGCGTGGTACGATTTCGACGTTGATTTGGTAAAAAAAATGATTTCGCAAAATAAAAGGGGTGAAAAAACGTTACCTCTCGAAGATTTGAAACAACCTGAAATTTCTATTAAAACAGTTGATTTAATTCAGGAAAACAGTGTAGATCGTTTTGAGAAGAAAAACAGAGGTTTCAACAAAAACAGAAACCAAGGAAATCAGAATCAAAACAAACCAAACAACAATCAAAATCAGGGACCTAGAAAACCTAGACCCGAAAATAATAACGAAAAACCTCAGGACAGAGCAGATAAAGGCGAAAGAACAGAAAGATCTGAACGTCAGCAAAGACCTGAAAAAAACACAAGACCTAATCAAAATAATCAAAGGTCTCAAAAACAGCAACAGCAGAAACCACAATCGGATAAACCGCAGTTGGAAAAAACTGAAGCAGTAAATAATGATGTTGATAAAAAACCACAGAATCAACAGCCCAAAAAGAAGTTTAAAAAGAAATTTCCTCCAAAAAAAGATAATAATGCATAAAATTTCAGGACTTTTTCTCCTTGTTTTTTTGGTAAGCTGCAACGCTTCCGGAGAAGACGTTATCATGAATAACGTTGATAATAAATGGAATAAGAAGACCGAACAAAAATTTAATCTTGAAATTTCGGATCCGCAAAATCCTAAAAATCTTATATTTGTTGTAAGAAACAACAATGATTATCCTTACAGTAACATAAGATTCATTGTTAATCTTACCAACTCGAAAACCAAGGCTAAACAAGTAGATACGCTGAATTATATTTTAGCAAAACCAAATGGAGAATGGCTTGGAACAGGATTTGGAGAAACGAAAGAAACTTTGTTTCAGTATAAATTGAATTACAAATTCCCGGAAAAAGGCAATTATGAAATTGCGGTTGCTCAGGCAATGAGAAACGATAATCTTCCGGGGATTGAAGACTTAGGTATAAAAGTAGAAACGGCTAAACCGTAATTATACATGGAAGAAAACAAACAAAATAAAGGAAACAAGGGAAAAACATTCCCGCTTCCTCCTAAAAAAAACACCAAAAACACTGCCTGGAAAAGATGGGTAAAATTCATCTGGATTGGTTTCATTGCGGTAGTTTTAGGTATTTCAGGACTTTTCTTTGCAGTTTCCCAAGGTTTTCTTGGTGAAATGCCCGATGTAAAAGAACTTGAAAATCCGGATATTTATGTGGCATCCCAAATTTATTCATCAGACGGAGTTCTTTTAGGCAAATTTGAGAAAGAGAAAACACAACCTGTAACTTATAAAGATCTACCTCCCTACCTGATCTATGCACTTCAGGCAAAAGAAGACGAACGTTTTAAAGAACATTCGGGTATCGATTTAAAATCTATTTTAAGAGCAGTAAGATACGGTGGTGACCGAGGTGGAGGTTCTACCATCACTCAACAGTTGGCAAAACTTTTATTTACAAAAGAGCCTTCAAAAAATCGTGTAAAAAGAGCCATCCAAAAGCTTAAAGAATGGGTAGTTGCGGTAAGTTTGGAAAAGAGATATACCAAAGAAGAAATCATCACTTTATATTTTAACAAGTTTGATTTTACACATAATGCCAATGGTATTGAAATGGCTTCTAAAATTTATTTCAATAAATCAGCTTCTCAGCTTACTCTTCCTGAAGCAGCTATATTTGTTTCTATGTTGGAAGCTCCAAACGCAAACAATCCGCTTAGAGACAACACTTCTAGACCAAAGGACAGGAGAGATGTTGTGCTGAAGCAGATGTTGGAAACAGGCTACATTGATAAAGAAAACTATGATAAAGCTATAGCAACTCCAATTACTACAGATTACCACCCAATTAAAGATATAAACGACGATTATTCGGCTTATTATAAATTTTACTTAAGAAAAGAGATCAATAAGTATCTTGATGATTACGAAAAAGAAACAGGTAAAAAATTAAACCTATTTAAAGACGGTTTAAAAATATATGTTACTCTTGATTCTAAAATGCAAAAATATGCTGAAGATGCTATCAAAGAACATTTAACGGATCTTCAAAGAAGATTTGATTCAGAGCAAAGAGGTAGAAAAGATTGGCCATTTTATAAGTTGAATAATAAGCAGATTGATAATATCATGATGCAGGCCGTTAAAAGAACAGGCCGTTATAAACAAATGGTAGCAGAAAACATGCCTGAAGATTCTATTATGTTAGAGTTTCATAAGCCTGTAAAAATGTCTAGATTTACATGGGCTGGTGAAGAAGAAGTAGAGATGAGTCCATGGGATTCTATAAGATGGCATAAAAAAGTTGCACAAGCAGGTTTAATGTCTATGGTTCCTGGAACAGGCGAAATTAAAGCTTGGGTTGGAGGAATCGATTGGCAACATTTCCAATATGACCACATCAAACAAGGAAAAAGACAGGTAGGATCTACTTTCAAACCATTTGTTTATGCAACTGCGATTATGAAATTAGGTTTAACACCTTGCTCAACAATATCGAACGCATCTTACAGAAAAGGCAGTTGGAATGTTGAAGGATCCGGCGGAATGTTGACTCTAAAAAATGCATTAGCTCATTCAAAAAACCCTGTTGCAGTAAGGTTAGCGGAAATGGTTGGAACGCAAAGCGTTATTCAGACTGCAAGAGATTTAGGGGTAACTGAAGAAATTTCTACAAGTTTACCAATGGCTTTAGGTTCATCAGATATTACCATTTATGAGATGTTGGGTGCTTATAGTACATTCGCAAACTACGGAAATTACAATAAACCTGAAATGATTTGGAGAATTGAAGATGTGAATGGAAGAGTAATAAAAGAAGTAGCTTCTGATCCCAAAGAAGTGATGAATCCTAATTATGCTTACACGATGATCGAATTAATGAAAGGTGTTGCTGAATTTGGTACTGCATCTGGAGAATTAGGCAGAAGGGGAATCTCAAAAGCAGTAGAAATTGCAGGTAAAACTGGAACAACCCAGAATAACTCAGACGGTTGGTTTATGGGAATTACTCCAAAATTGGCAACCGGAGCTTGGGTTGGCTGGGAAGATAGAGCAACGCACTTTGCAAGCACAGGAGAAGGTCAGGGAGCAAAAATGGCATTACCAATCTGGGCAATATTCATGAAAAAGGTATGGGCAGATAAAAGCTTAAAAATATCACCTGATGACAAATTTGTAAAACCTCTTGATTGGAAAGACGGATGCTCAAATCTTCAGGGACTTAGCGGAGGATATGGTGATGATGGAGGATTGCAAACCATCGATGACTTAAAAAATCCACGCCCGGCAGATACAGGACCGAAAAACAACTCTGGTAAAAAAGAAGAAAATGTGAATGAACATTTGAACACCAGTGAAGATATCGATTTTAATAAATAAATTTATTTATAATCATTATAAGACCTTTCAATTATTGGAAGGTCTTTTTTATTTCTTTCTTTTAATATCTTTGAACAATGAATATCGACAAGATTACCCAGCCATTTACAGAGATTTTCCCTGGAGATTTTTCAGGAAATACCATTCAGAGAAATACGCCTAGAGTTCTTTTTTCAACCGTAGAGCCAGTCGGTTTTGAAAATCCTGAACTGATTATTTTCAATGAAAAGCTTTCGGAAGAAATAGGCTTGGGAAAATTTAATGAAAACGATGTTAATTTTTTAGCAGCAAGCCATTTACCTGAAAATATAAAAACTTATGCGACAGCTTACGCAGGACATCAGTTTGGAAATTGGGCAGGTCAGCTAGGAGATGGTCGTGCAATTTTTGCAGGTGAAATCACCAATGAAGCAGGAGAAAAAAACGAAATTCAATGGAAAGGAGCCGGAGCAACCCCCTATTCCCGTCATGCTGATGGAAGAGCTGTTTTGAGATCCTCCGTTCGCGAATATTTAATGAGCGAAGCAATGCATCATTTAGGAATCCCAACAACCCGAGCTTTAAGTTTATGTTTTACAGGTGAAGAAGTTGTACGCGACATGATGTACAGCGGGAATCCTCAGAAAGAAAAAGGCGCAGTCGTTGTAAGAACCGCTGAAAGCTTCCTCCGTTTTGGTCATTTCGAATTGATTTCTGCGCAAAAAGAAATTAACACACTAATTGATTTGGTTGATTTTACAATTAAAAATTATTTTAAAAGTATAACCTCTCAAGGTGAACAGAAATACAAAGACTTTTTCAGTGAAGTTTGCACCAAAACTGCAGATTTAATGGTCGAATGGTTTAGAGTTGGCTTCGTACATGGCGTGATGAATACGGACAATATGTCAATTTTAGGTCTGACAATAGATTATGGACCCTATTCTATGATGGATGAATATGACTTAAATTTCACACCCAACACAACAGATTTACCAGGAAGAAGATATGCTTTCGGAAAACAAGGACAAGTTTCTCAATGGAATCTCTGGCAACTTGCTAATGCACTTTTCCCTTTGATAAAAGATGAGAAATTTTTAGAAGAAACATTAAACTCATACGGAAATTATTTCTGGGAAGCTCATGATAGAATGCTCTGTAGAAAGTTTGGTTTTGATGAATTCAAAAAAGAGAATGAGGAATTTTTTATCAACTGGCAAGGTTTGATGCAAGAGCTTCAATTTGATTATACTTTATTTTTTAACCTTTTAGAAAAACTCGAAAGTATTTCAGACATTAAAACAGAATTTCAAAATATATCTTATTGTTTTTTAGATGATGTTAAAGTAAAAAAACTTGAAGATTTCATCCAAAACTATTTGATCCGTTTAAAAAACAATACTATTTCAAAAGAAGACTCTTTAGATTTAATGAAAAAAGCAAATCCAAAATTTCTCCTTAGAAATTATCTTCTTTTTGAATGCATTGAAGAAATCAACAATGGCAAAACTGAAATGTTACAAAAACTGACAAAAGCGTTGGAAAATCCTTATGAAGAAATTTTTTCCGAATTTTCCATAAAAAGACCTACGGGTTATGACGATATTTCAGGGTGTTCGATGTTATCTTGCAGTTCTTAGAGTCATTTAGTGAAACATTTACATTTATATTTGATTATTTTTATTAATTTTGAAAAAAAATAATTCCATGAAAAAAATTTTACTTAGCTTAGGTATTTTATCTTGTCTTTCAATAAATGCTCAGACATTATTATCAGAAAACTTTGAAGGAGCAACATTTCCTCCAACAGGATGGACAACAACAAACACTAATGCTTCTAGACAATGGAATTTATCTACAGTAAATTTTCCAGGAACTACTGCACAAGACATCGAAATTAGAGATCACTTTACAATTACCGGAAATAATTCAGCATCTATTGACTGGATTACCCAAACCAATACCGCTAATTTATCAAGTCCCTCATTTAGTTTAGTGGGCGCCGCTAGTCCAGTACTAAAATTTAACGTAGTTGTTGGATGGTCTTACATGATTGATAGTGATGCAGGAGATCTAATTGCTCAAGTATCAACCAATGGAGGAACATCTTGGACGACTCTTTGGGATGAAGATACTGAATCTGGATTTACTGACGATGGTGATGGTGACGAAGATACAGATTTATACAATACAGTCGCTGTTCAGAAAAGTCTTAGTGCATATATAGGACAAGCTGATGTTCGTATTAGATTTCAATATGTTGGAGCTAATGCTGATGCTGTTGCAGTAGACGACGTGCAAGTTTTAGCGTCGACTCTTTCTACTAAAGAAGCTTCAAAGTCAAAAACTACTATATATCCCAATCCTACAAAAGGAGAAGTAAACATCAAAACTGATAAGAAAATAAAATCAACAACTGTTTTAGATTTATCAGGAAAAGTTCTTACAGTAGGAAGCTCTGAAACAGTAAACCTTAGCGCATTTACTAAAGGAACTTACTTAATTAAAGTGGAGTTTGCTGACGGAAGCAGCAAAACAGAAAAAATCATTAAAGATTAATTAATATCTTTTCAATATTATAAAACTCACCTTTCAGGGTGAGTTTTTTATTTTACTTTTGCAAAAATTACATTTAGTGTCATTCAAATCAAAATTTTTAAACTTTTTCAAAATTGTTTTTCCTTCTTCTTATGTAGAATTAGGATTATTTGTGTTCTTTCTTGTTACTTATGGTATATTCGGAACTTATTTAGCGCAACATTACCGCATTATTTTTGATGCAAGAATTCCTTGGGACGGCTATTTCAGTTTCGACAATAAAGCCATTGTAATGAGTGGCGGAAGCTTCGAAAGACACCCTTTATCCTATTATTTTTTCAATTGGATTAGGGAGCTTGCTTTTTATATTTCTGATGGAAAAACAGGAAGCAATTTTAGGTTAACATTAGCTTGGCTAAGCAATATTACCATCAGTTTAAGTCTGATTCAGATCTATAAATATTTAAAAAACATCACCTATCTTCCCATAGGATTAAACCTATTGATTGTTGCTTTTTTCAGTGTTTTTTCAACAAATATTTTATTATCATTTACACCGGAAACCTATACTTACACTCTATTTTTATTGGTTTTATTTAATTATTACACGGCAATAAAATTTAAAAAAAATCAAAAAATTGCCGGTTCAGCTTTGGTTTTGGCGGGAGTTACAATTGGAGGATTAACCGTAACAAATATTGTGAAAGTTTTCATCCCAATTGCATTTGAAAAAGGCCTTTTTAAAAATTGGAAAAAATTTGGGAATGCTGTTTTCAGAGTAGCACTTACCTGTACAACTTTTATCTTGCTTTACCTTTACCGAATCGATTTTAAATACAAAAATATACTATCAAAATCGGGAGAGCAGTACGAGAAATTTTCTAATGTGAAATCTACTCCGACTTGGGATATGATTTACTCTTATTTCTTCGGCGGAAGTATTCTTTTTCCAAGTTTTTTTATTCGTGAAAAGCACAATATGAAAGGTTTTTATTACAAAGCACTTTTTATGGATGTTTACACTTCAGTTATCCCCTATTTATTCATCGGATTACTTTTAGGGCTTGTTTTATGGAGTTATTTTAGAAATTTCAAGAATAAATTGGTGCAAATTATCATGCTCTCTTTACTGGTTGACATTTTAATTCATTGTGTTTTCAGATTCGGACTTCATACTTCTTACATTTATGGAGGACATTTTGTTTTTGCATTTCCGATCATGTTAGGATGGCTCTTTTTTTCTTATAGAAAATCGCCAAAAATGATGTCATTCTTCACATCAGTCATTGGAATAATGTTGGTGTATTTACTGCTTAACAATTACATGAGAATGTGGGAATTTTATGATTTTGTCAATCAATTTTACAGATAAAAAAAGGGTGAGAAAAATTTCTCACCCTTTTAATTTTTTATTCAATTAAACTTTTATTTTGCTTCCGCACAAAAAACTCTGTACTGAATTGGCAATGCTGATTTAAAATACTCTTTCACTCTCGCCAAATCGCCTGCTGCACTTTGTTTTGTAAAATAACTTCCTGCCAAAATTTTATAATTTGGTCTTAAAGAAGCATCCGTTTCAACCTTTAAATTTGGAAATCTTTTTCTGAAATAAGCTTTAATTTCATTTGCTTCATCGTTGCTTTTTACAACAGCAATCTGAATTTTAAACCCTAATATTCTAGGATTTTTTCTACAGATCTCAGCATTTGTCAATTCTCTGCTTGGAACAAATATTTTCGTTGGTTTTGCAGGAGCATCATCATCAATTCCGGAAGAAACTTTTGTTGCTGTTGTCTTTGCACAACGATCTTCAATCGCCGATAAAGCTTCACTTATACGAGAATCCATAGTAATAGTCAGCTCAGTTCCGGAAAGCGTATCTTTCTTTACAACCTGCTGTGCTTCAAGAGTATAAAAACTCATTAAAGAGAGTAGCGAAAATATTTTGATGAAATTTTTCATTTAAACTTATTTCCGCAAAGTTATAATAATTTAAAAAATACAGCAAACGCAGTTATTTAGAATAGTTACAAATTAAACGATTATGACATTTTACCTTTTGTTAAAGCCGTTAAATTCTTCTTAAAAATATTATTTTTGCGGGATTGATTACACATTCAATATTTACTAACATAAGACAATTTAAATGATTAGTTGGAGAAAGCATTATAAAAAAGGGCTGATTGCGATAGGTTTATTGCTATCAACGAGTGCTTCAATTTACGGGCAAGACGGCGATCCTAAAAATGGCGAGAAACTTTTTAAGGCAAACTGTACGGCATGTCACGCTTTAGACAAACAAGTTGTAGGACCTGCACTGAAAGGTGTGGTAGAAAGACTTAAAACTGAGCAGGGACTTGACACAGACTGGCTTCACAAGTGGATTAAAGACAATGTTGCACTGAGAGCTTCAGGCGACAAGTATGCAAATGAGGTTTTTGAGAAACACAACAAAACCGTAATGCAGCAGTTTCCTAATCTTAGTGATAAGGACATTGATGATATTTTAGCATATACAACTAATCCTCCGGAGCCTGTTAAAGAAGAAGCAACACCTCCTGCAGGAGAAACAACTACTGCTGCACCAGCAAACAATACAACTTCAAGTATTGTAATCATTTCACTTATTGCGATCGCTGGGTTATTGGTTTGGATCTTAATCAAACTAAGACAACTAGTAAAATTAGGTCAGTCTGAAGAACTTACAGGACTTAATGAAACTAGAGTAAAATCTTTCAGCGAAATCTACGAAAAGTACCACTTTATCGGTAAAGGTCTATTGGCTGTATTAGCTATTTTAGCAACATACGGTATCTGGAACTGGATCATGTGGATTGGTGTTTACAAAGGATATAAGCCTGAACAACCTATCTACTTCTCTCACAAAATTCACGCTGGAGAAAACAAAATTGACTGTCAACTATGTCACTCAAGTGCTAAATACGGTAAAGTATCTGAAATACCTTCTATGAACGTTTGTATGAACTGTCACAGATCTATTTCTGAGTACAACGGTAAATATATTGAGCCAGGAAAAGACAAAGCATTCTACGACGGAGAAATCCAGAAGATTTATGCTGCAACAGGTTGGGATCCTGCAAAACAGCAATACACAGGTAAAACAACTCCTGTAGAATGGACAAGAATCCACAACATGCCAGATTTCGTTTACTTCAACCACTCTCAACACGTAGTAGCAGGTGAGCAAGCGATTATCAATTCATTCAACAAGAAAAATCCAGACAACAAAATCGACGTAGTTTGTAAAGCTTGTCACGGAAAAATCGATACAATGAACGTTGTACAAATGGCAAACGACTTCACTATGGGATGGTGTATCGAATGTCACAGAACAACCGAAATTGATATGAACAACGGTTATAATAAAGAATACTTCAAAAATCTACACGAAAAGCTTAAAAAGCAATACCCGAAAGATGGTGGTAAAATCACTGTAGATGCAATTGGAGGTCTTGAGTGTGGTAAATGTCATTATTAATAACTAAAAAATTAGAAGTATAAAATGGCTTCAAACAAAATACAATTTAGAAGTATTCACGAACTTAAAGACCCTGCCTTAACAGGTAAGCTGGCTCTTAAAGAGTTCCAAGAAGAAATTCCGGTAGAAGATTTTCTAGAAAGTGCCGAAAAAACTGACGGTACTTCTAGAAGAGATTTCCTAAAATTATTAGGATTCTCTACAGCAGCAGTAACTTTGGCTGCCTGTGAAGCTCCGGTAATCAAAACGATTCCTTATGTAGTGAAACCACACGAAATTATTCCTGGGGTTCCAAATTTCTACGCTTCAACATATTTTGATGGTTTCGACTTCGCAAGTGTTTTAGTAAAAACAAGAGAAGGTAGACCTATCAAAATCGATCCGAACCCGGCAGCTGGAGACTTAGGTAAAACTAACGCAAGAGCTCAAGCAAGTGTACTTTCACTTTATGATAACGATAAAGTAAAGCAACCTAAACTTGACGGTAAAGACGAAACTTTCGATAAAGTAGATGATTTCGTTTTGAAAGGATTAAACGAGGCTCAGTCTGCAGGTAAAAAGATTGTTCTTTTATCTCAGTCTTTCGCTTCACCTACATTCAAAAAATTGTTTGCTGAATTTAAAGCAAAATATCCTACGGCTGAATTAGTAACTTATGATGCTTTCCCTCACTCTGCAGCTTTAGATGCAGCTCAGGAAGTTTTTGGACAAAGAGCATTGCCTGTTTACGATCTTAAAGGATCTGAATTGGTGGTTGCTTTTCAGGCTGATTTCTTAGGAGATTATAATGCAGCTAGCTTAGAAACTTCTTACGCGGCAGCAAGAGTTCCGGGACCAAACATGTTGAGACACATTCAGGTTGAATCTAATATGTCTTTAACCGGTGCAAACTCAGACTCTAGATACAGAGTAAAACCAAGTGATGTAAACAAAGCTTTAATTGAAGTTTACAACGCTATCGTTACAGGATCTGCACCAACAACTAAAGTTGCTACAGAAATTGTAAAAGAATTGCAGGCTAAAGGAAGCAAAGCGGTTGTTTTAGCTGATGGTTCTAAAGCGGCGCAGGTTTTAGCACACTTAATTAACCAAAAATTAGGTTCAGTTGCTTTCACAGGTAAAGCAAACTTCTTAAAAGAATTTGATAAAGCAAGATATCAGGAATTTTTGGGTTGGGTAAATGCAGGACAGGTTGGTGTATTGATTACAAACAACGTTGACCCAATTTATTCTAACAATAAAGGTCAGGATTTCAAAAAATCTTTGGCAAAAGTTCCTTACGTAATTGCTGTTACAGATAAGAAAAACGAAATGTATAAAGCGGCGAAAGCTGTAATTCCGGTAGCTAACTGGCTAGAATCTTGGGGTGATATGGAACCTCAGACTGGAGTTTATACATTGATGCAGCCGACTATCCAAAAAATCTACAAATCAAGACAGATCGAAGAATCTTTATTGGTTTGGAAAAACGGAAAAAACAATGCTGCAAATAACTATTACGATTACCTAAAAGCTAATGCGACTTCTATTTTAGGAGGAACTTCTTTCAACAAAGCTTTATACAACGGTATTGTAGCTTCTGCTAATGCAACTACTTTATCTTATGCTGGTGGAAACGGTGCTCAAGCTGTAGCAGAATTAGGTAATTTTAAAGCTTCAGATTTAGAATTAGTACTTTATACAAAGACTTCTATCGGAGACGGAACTCAGGCAAACAACCCTTGGTTGCAAGAATTACCAGATCCTATTACAAGAATGTCTTGGGATAACTACTTAACAATCTCTACTAAAGATGCTGAAAGATTAGGAATTGAAAACAGTCTGAATGCAAGAATGCAGTTGGATGGTTCTCTTGTAAATCTTACAGTAAACGGAGTAAAAATAGAAAACGTACCAGTATTCATTCAGCCGGGTCAAGCAGACGGATCAGTTGGTCTTGCTTTAGGATATGGTAAAAAAGATTCTGGAACTACTGCAGATACTGGGGTAAATGCTTATCCTTTATTTGATGGTTCAAACTTAGTTATTTCAAACGTTTCAATTGAGAAAACGGGTGAAGAGCACGAATTTGCAGGAGTACAGCTTCAGAATACATTAATGGGACGTTACGAAATTGCAAAAGAAGTACCTTTAGCAGAATTTATTAATGTACCTTTCGATGACGAACATAAAGGATGGAACAAGCCTTTGGAATATCACACCATCAGTGGAGCTCTTCCGGCAGGTAAAATTGACCTTTGGGATGCTTTTGATGATACAGATGGTCCTCACTTCAACTTATCAGTAGACTTAAACTCTTGTACAGGTTGTGGAGCTTGTATTATTGCTTGTCAGGCAGAAAACAACGTTCCTGTAGTTGGTAAAGAAGAGATCAGAATGTCGAGAGATATGTTCTGGTTGAGAATTGACCGTTACTATTCTTCTGAGAAAAAATTGACTGTTTATGATGGTCTTAAAGAAGGAATGGCTGTGCCTGAGCTTTACGGAAGTAGTATACTTGGTATTGAAGGAGCATTAGAAAACCCAGCAGAAAATCCAGATGTGATCTTCCAGCCGGTAATGTGTCAACACTGTAACCACGCTCCATGTGAAACTGTTTGTCCGGTAGCGGCAACTTCTCACAGTAAGCAAGGACAAAACCACATGGCTTACAACAGATGTATCGGTACAAGATATTGTGCAAACAACTGTCCGTACAAAGTAAGACGTTTCAACTGGTTTACTTATAACTTGAATGACAAGTTCGATTTCAACATGAATAACGATCTTGGAAGAATGGTTCTTAACCCTGATGTTGTTGTAAGAACAAGAGGGGTAATGGAGAAATGTTCTTTATGTATTCAAGAAACTCAGGCAACAATTTTGACTGCTAAGAGAGAAAACAGAAAAGTAACAGACGCAGAGTTCCAAAACTCTTGTGCTTGTGCAGCAGCATGTTCTACCGGAGCAATGCAGTTTGGAGATATGAATGACAAAGAATCTTCAGTTAGAAAACTATATTCTAGCAACAGAAGATATCATTTACTTGAAGAGATCGGAACCAAACCAAATGTGTTCTATCACGCTAAAGTAAGAAATAGAGTAGAAAAATAAAGTTTAAATAATAAATAGGTAAAAAATGTCAGGACATTACGAAGCTCCGATAAGGGAACCTCTGATTATTGGTCACAAAACTTATCACGATATCACAGAAGATATTGCACGACCTATCGAAGAAAGAGCAGGTAAACTATGGTGGATCTCACTATACGCAGCCTTAGTTCTTTTCATCTACGGATTCGGCTGTATCGCTTATACTATCGGAACAGGTATTGGAGCATGGGGGCTTAACAGAACTATTAACTGGGGTTGGGATATTACCAACTTCGTATGGTGGGTAGGTATCGGTCACGCCGGAACCCTAATCTCAGCAGTATTATTATTATTTAGACAACGTTGGAGAATGTCTGTAAACCGTTCTGCGGAAGCAATGACAATCTTCGCAGTTGTACAGGCAGCAATCTTCCCGCTTATTCACATGGGTAGAGTTTGGGTAGGATATTGGGTATTTCCTCTTCCTAACCAATTTGGTTCACTTTGGACTAACTTCAACTCTCCTCTACTTTGGGACGTATTTGCAATCTGTACGTATTTCTCTGTATCAACAGTATTCTGGTTTATCGGGTTGATTCCTGACTTTGCTATGATCAGAGACAGAGCTAAAACTCCTTGGACTAAGAAAATCTATACGCTACTATCTTTCGGATGGGGTGGAAAAGCAAAACACTGGCAGAGATTTGAAGAAGTATCTTTGGTATTGGCAGGTTTGGCAACTCCACTTGTATTCTCAGTACACACTACGGTATCTTTTGACTTCGCAACTTCAGTTATTAAAGGATGGCACTCTACGATCTATCCTCCTTACTTCGTTGCTGGAGCAATCTTCTCAGGATTTGCAATGGTACAAACACTATTGTTAATTGCTAGAAAAGTTTGTCACTTGGAAGATTACATCACTATGTATCATATCGAAATTATGAACATCGTAATCGTTCTTACAGGTGGTATGGTAACTGTAGCTTATGCTACTGAATATTTTATCGGATGGTATTCTGGTTCAAGATATGAAGACTTTACATACCTTTCTCCAGGTGCTGCAGTAGGACCTTATTGGTGGGCATTCTGGGCATTGATTATCTGTAACCTTGTTATTCCGGCTTTGTTCTGGTTTAAGAGAATCAGAACTAATATTATTGCAACATTTATCATTGCATTAATTATCAACATCGGTATGTGGTTTGAGCGTTTCGACATCATCGTAATTAACCTTTCAAGAGATTACTTGCCTGGTTCTTGGACAATGTTTAAACCAACCATTATTGACGTAGGTGTATATTTAGGTACAATCGGATTCTTCTCTGTATTATTCTTATTATACGCAAGAACATTCCCTGTAATTGCACAGGCAGAATTAAAATCGATCTTGAAAATCTCAGGTGAAACTTATAAAGTAAAAGAAGGAGATGAGCACCACTAAAATTGTATACGGACTTTATGCTGACGACGACGATTTAATGAACGGCGTTAAAGCATTCAACGATAAAGGAATTGCAATAAACGAAGTTTATACCCCATTTCCTGTTCACGGGCTAGATAAAGCTTTAGGTTTAAGAAAAACAAGAATTTCTGATGCTGCATTTATCTATGCATTATATGGTGTGAGTATTGGTATTACAGTTACTTGGTATATCATGAATCATGACTGGGCTCAAAATATTGGTGGTAAACCATCTTACAGCTGGGTAGACAACTTCCCTGCTTTTATTGACCCAATGTTTGAATTGATGGTATTCTGTGCGGCTCACATGATGTCTCTTACTTTCTTTGTAAGAAATAAAATGTATCCAGGAGCTCCTGCACAAAACCCAGATCCAAGGACTACAGATGATAAATTTCTTATGGAATTTGTAACTGAAGATGTAGAATCTGTAAAGCAGTTGCTTATTGAAACAGGAGTAGAAGAAATAACTGTTAAAGATGCTTAAAATGAAAAAGAATGTATTAAAAATTACAGCAATTTTAGGTTTAACTACAGTTTTACTTAATTCTTGCGGACCGAATGAAAATGCACCTTTAGTATATTTCCCGGATATGTATTTCCCAGTGGCATACGATCCGTTGATGAAAGCTCAGGATGCTTATTCAGATCATGAAAATGAAATTCCTGCATTTGTAAGAAACAACGGTGCAACTGGCCTTGCTCCTGTAGAAGGTTCAGTAGCTCAAAATAAAGACGGAGTATTTGAAGAAGGTAAACTTCCTAAAACTCCGGACGAATATAACGCAGGTTATGATGCTTCAAAAGCAATAAGCGCTTCTCCTCTTAATCCTGCTAATGCAGCTAAAGATATAGAAAGAGGTAAAATGCTTTTTGATCGTACTTGTTCAGCTTGTCACGGAACTGGTGGTGACGGACAAGGACCAATCGTACAAAGCGGAGCATATTCTGGTGTACCAAATTATGCAGACAGAGAAATCACTGTAGGATCTGTACATTATGTATTAACAAATGGTAGAAACGCAATGGGTTCTTATGCAGGACAGCTAAACCCTGGAGACAGATGGAGAGTGGCAATGTATGTAATGAGTGCTTTCAAAAAAAGCGCAGCTCCGGCTCCCGCAGCAACAGCAGCGACAGCAACAACTGAGACTACCGAAACTAAAAAATAAGAAAAGAAATGTATAGTTTTTCACCAAAATTAAAATCAACTTCTATTATCCTTCTTGTTGTAGGTTTAGTTTTATTTGCTGCAGGTTTCTTTTTAAATAAAGGAATTACTACAGAAAAAATAGAACACATGATGGAGGCAGTTCATTCTGCTGGTCATGATGCTCCTACACATTCAAGCGAAATGGTAGGACCTCAAGATCATGCTGCTCATTTAGAGCACGCAGAAATGCAGGTTCACAATCAGCCATTAGCTTCAATTCATTTTGTAGCAGTATTTTTCTTCGGAGTAAGCTGTTGTGTATTGTTCTTTTACTGTATTCAGCATGCTGCTCACGCAGGTTGGCCAATTATTATCACGAGAGTGATGGAAGCTATTGCTTCTTACATTCCTTGGGGTGGTGCTATTTTAATTATCTTAATGATTCTTAATATCACGCACAACGGTCACCTTTTCCACTGGATGGATCCTGAAGTAACAAAAGAAGGTTCTGCACACTTTGATGTTATCTTATTTGAAAAGAAAATATTCTTAAATATTCCTTTCTACGCAGTAAGAACAATTATTTATACATTTGGAGCTTCTTTCTTCGCATGGAAACTAAAAGCTCAGTCTAAAAAAGTAGACGATACAAAATCTTTGGTTGAGTATCAGTTCCTTTACAGATGGGCAGTAGGATATATCGCATTCTTCGGTTTTGCTTCTGCAGCTTGGGCTTGGGATTGGTTGATGTCTATTGACCCTCACTGGTATTCTACAATGTATATTTGGTATTCAATGGTTAGCTGCCTTTCAAGTGGTATTGCGGTAATCATTTTATTAAGTGTATATCTTAAGAAAAATGGTTTCTTACCTCAGTTCAACGACAATCACTTGCACGATTTAGGAGTTTTCCTTTTCGCTACAAGCATGCTTTGGACGTACACTTGGTTTGCACAGTTCATGTTGTATTGGTATGCAAACATTCCGGAAGAAGTAAATTATTTCTTCGGAAGATTTGAGCACTACTCTCCTACTTTCTTACCAATGCTTGTTGTAAACTTCTTATTGCCTTTATTGGTATTAGTAAGTAGCAGCATCAAGAGAAATTACAAAGTAGTAACAACAATGGCTGTAGTAGTAATCTTGGGTCACCTTTTAGATTATTTCAACATGGTAATGCCAGGAACAGTAGGACCTTACTGGAATACTCCGGAAGTTTTCTTATTAGTATTGGGTGCTATTTTATTCATCGCAGGATTGTTTATGTTTACAGTGCTTTCAGCATTAGCTAAATTGAAACTGATTCCTACAGGAAACCCTTACTTACACGAATCTGAAATTTATGAGTATCCTTTCTAAGGACTTGTAACAAGATAAACTTTAAAAAGACTGATTTTAATAATCAGTCTTTTTTTTTTGCCATAATTATTAGACCCTTAAAATACAAGGCAACCATTTCAAAAATATTTCGTCTTATGAATAGACTTTATGCTTATCTTTTAAATTAAAAACTATGAAAAAAACTTTTCTTTTAAACTTTCTGTTGATCATTCTATTCAATGTACTCAATGCACAAAGCATTACTTTCCTTTCAGAAAAAACAGATGCACCACTTCCTAAAGTTTCGGTATTTGGAAAAAACGGAAATATTCTGGCAACATCAGACATTGATGGGAAAATTGAGAAATCAGCACTTTCCCCCGAACAGGAAAAATTTCAGTTGGTCTATGATAACATTTCTATTGCCACTTTATCATTTAACGAAATCAATAAAGATGTTGTAAAGCTAAATGACAGAGTAAAAGATATCGAAATGGTTGTCATTAAAAATAATAAACCAGCGAAATATGTTTTGGTAAAAGGAAATTTTAATGCTTATCTCACCGTAAATGGTAAACTAAACTGTTACTTAGATGGAATAGCTACTTATGTTTTTGATAACAAAACAAAAAAATTGAAAAGCACAAACGTACAGCAATATAGAGTTTTCAGATTAGAAAATCCGTCAAACGACAGAAAACAAACCGGACTTCTAGATTACAATGCATTTTTAGACCTTCCTAAATTACCAAATGTTGGAAATATTGAAGAATACAAAAACAAAAAAGCCGTAATCAAAGAATTGAAAGGAAAAACAAAAGACGAAATAGAAATCAGCGGAAGTGCTTTACAGGAAAAAGAAATGGCTCTTTTTGGATACAGACTTTACGATATAAAAGCATTAGTTAATCATTCTTATGAAAAAGACTCCAAAAAAGATTTGAGAGATTTCTTAGAATCAAACGAGATCGGTTATATTAAATTTAAACATAAAAGCGAACCCGATTACAACCAACTTATTTCTTATAAAAACTTTTATCCTACAGAATTAGATTTCAGTGATGATAGTGATGTTGAAGGAAAAGTGAAACTAAACAAAAACAACAGCAACTATTCATCAAATTATTGGCAGGATGCGTCTTTTCCAAATATGCAGGCAATTTTCAGCTCATTCTTTAAAGATGATTTAAAAGAAAAAGAAAACAAAAAATAAAAAATAAGTTTTAATAAAGGTTTTAGTAAATTTGCCATAAACCATAATTAAAATGAAAAAGTTTTCTTTTCTACTCATCTTCAGCTTGTTGCTTTTTACAGCATGCAAAAAAGATCATGTAGATGCGACTACGACGCAGACTTTACAGTCGAGTATCAATGATATGGCGTCTGGTCTTACCACCATTAAGCAGATAAAATTTAATGAAGCGCTTTATATTCTTAAAACTTTCGGTGTAGAAGCGGAAGGTGATGTAAACGAGTTGAAAGCACTTGGTCAATTGATTAACGGCAAAAAAGTGCCTGAAATTTTGGCTTTGGCAGATCAGGTAGCGCAACAAAACGGTATCGAATGGGCAAGTACGGCTCCGCCTTCATTAGGAGAAATGAATATCTTCGGCGATGAAACTGCTAAAGAAAGCGATCCGAATGATGTAAGAGCAAGCTCATTAAGCATTCTTACCCAACTTTCAGGAGACACTGGAAATGGACCAACTATGATGCAAATCGTTCCAAGATTGGTTGACAATGCAGGAAATCCTATTGCGTTTACAGGTGCCGGTTTAGAAACAACTTTAGAAGTTTTCAGCAACGGTGTAAAGCTTTCAACAGCTAAAAACCTAATGCAGGATAATAACTTCAAAGGTTTTAGTCTTAAATTTTCATCTTTATTGGCTTCAAAAATTGTTGATAATAAAATTGATATTACCGTTTCTGTAAAAACCACAGCGAAGACTTTCAAAATGTCGAAAATTGGTTTAGATGTAAATCCTTCAGCTTTAAAAGTGCCTGAAGTACCAAAAACTGACTCTACAATGATTGACCAAGATCCAAGTGCGGTAATTGACCCAAATAATCCGACAACGCCGCCAACAACAGGAACGGATCCTACGACAACAACTCCAACTCAGCCGAAACAACCGACTGCAGACCCTAAAAATACGGTAAGCAAGTTTTTAAATAATGTAAGTTCACAAAACTTAAAAGCAGCCTTCGATTCTTCAAGCAACCCAAGTTGGGGATCTTATGAATCTTTTTCAAACCCTACTTCAGGTTTTGGAGCTGTAAAAAATGTAAGTGTTAAAAATATTACAACAAACGGAACCAGTACAAACGCATCAAGTGTTAATGCAACATACGATGTGACCGATAAAAACGGAAAAACAACCTCTTTAAAGGTGACTTTCGGTCTTAAAAATGTAAACGGAGAATGGAAAATCTCAAGTTATAAGATCAATCCTTAAAATATGGCATCTCAGGAACTCATCAAAAAGCTGGAAGCAACCATAGAAAATATTCCTGATTTTCCGATTCCGGGAATTCAGTTTAAAGATATTTCACCTATTTTTCTTAATCCAAAATTGTATGAAGAAGTAATCGAAGATCTGGTAAAATTCAGCAGAGGAAAAGTAGATGCTGTTTGCGGAATTGAAAGCCGCGGCTATCTTTTCGGGATTGCGATTGCAGTAGCTTTGGAAGTTCCATTTATTTTGATCAGAAAAAAAGGAAAACTTCCACCACCGATTATTTCAGAAAAATATGATCTGGAATATGGAAGCGCAGAAATAGAAACCAGAGAAGGACAAATAAAAAAAGGACAACGAATTTTAATTCATGATGATCTTTTAGCAACGGGAGGAACAACCGAAGCAGCAGCAAAATTGGTAGAAAAACAAGGCGCAGAAGTCGTTCAGTTCAGTTTTTTAATCGGTTTGAAAGATTTAAAAGGTGACGAAAAACTTAAGAAGTTTAATGCTGAAATCTATCATACTTTAGAATATTAAATTTAAAACAGAGAGTTTGAATTAAATCAAAAAATAACAATTCTCTAATAACAATTCACAATATTTACAAGTCTTTCATTCTCTTTTATTAATAATACAGATAAAGATTTTGTAAATCACTCAGAAACAATTAAATTTGCAATTCAATTTTTTAAGAATTTATGGCAAAATTGGGAAAAAATGCTCCAAATGAGCAAGAAGGTAAAGAAACAGTGGAATTCTTTAAAGACCTTGACAGAGAGGCTTTAAACACAGAAAGATTCCTGGAAAAATATCAGAAACCATTAAGCATTGCTTTTGGGGCTGTTGTTTTGGGAGTTTTAGGCTTTTTCGGATACCAGCAATTTGTGGTAGCTCCAAAGAATGCTGAAGCTGTAAAAACTTATTTAGCTGCACAAAAAAACCTTACAGAAGGTAAAGATAAAGAAGCTCTAGGTGGAAAATCTGCAGCTAACCCTGGATTTTTAGGAACTTATAACGAATATTCTTCTACGAAAGTGGGTAAACTTTCTGCTTACAACGCAGGTTTATTAAAACTAAAAGAAGGAAAGTTTCAGGAAGCTCACGATCTTTTAGACAAATTTTCTTCTGATAACAAAACATTAATGGCAATGAAGTTTGGCGCAATGGCAGATGCTAAATCTGGTCTTAATAAAAATGACGAAGCTTTAGCATTATTAGACAAAGCTGCTTCAGCTTCTGATGATCCTTATACTTCTTATTATTTCACAAGAAAAGCAGGGATTGTAGCTTTAGGAATGAAGAAAAATGCAGAAGCTAAAAAATACTTTGCAACCATCGACGAAAAATATCAGGACTACGACAACGGAATGTCTGATTCTTATATCGAAATGACTAAATATTTAAATTAAAACATGGCAACAGTTAATCTTTCAGATTACAAGCCACTTAATATAACCAATGCCGAAGATTTTTCTATCGGCATTGTTTTTTCTGAGTGGAATGACTTTGTAACTTACAATCTACGCGATGCAGCTTTAGAGATCCTTGAAAAAGAAGGAGTAAAAGCTGAAAATATAAAACAGTTTTCGGTTCCGGGAGCTTTTGAATTAAATTACGCAAGCATGCAGCTTTGCAAAGAACGAAAGTTTGATGCGGTAATTGCAATCGGATGCGTCATCAGAGGAGAAACTCCTCATTTTGATTTCGTTTGTGATGCAGTGGCACAAGGAATTAAAGACTGTAATATTCTAACCGACACTCCAACTATTTTCTGTGTTTTGACAGATGATACAAAAGAGCAATCAATCGCAAGAAGCGGTGGTGATCTAGGAAATAAAGGTGTTGAAGCAGCAGTAACCGCTTTAAGCATGATCAATTTTAAAAGAAACCTTTCTGATAAAAAAGGAAACATTGGTTTCGGAAATTAAGATCTGAATCTATTGAAATAAAAAAGGAGCTTTTTACAGCTCCTTTTCTTGTATGTAAGTTTTGTTTGAATCTATCAAATGAGGAATAAACCTGCTTTGGTTGTTGGTAATCAAATGCACGCTTTCTCTGATGCCAATTCCGGCAGATTCTTGCCCGATCACCCAACTTCCGATGACAGGATAATTTCCATCAAAATTGGGGAGTTCAAATAATTGCTGATAAATAAAACCTTCTTTGCCATAATCGCCTTGATTCTCTTCTATCGCCACATTATTTTTAAATAAACTTACGTTGGCTCCTTCTCTTGAATAAATCGGCTTTTTAACGAAATCTTTCAAATGTTTCGGTTCAAAATAACATTCCATCAAATACGGATGATTAGGAAATAATTCCCAAAGAATCGGCAAAATAGCTTTTGAGGAAAGAAGTATTTTCCAGGCAGGTTCCATCCACTGAGATCTGAAATTATTACGGATCAATTTCTCACCAAAACCATCTTCCAGAATCCATTCGTAAGGGTATAATTTAAAAATATATTCCATAATGGTTTTGTCTCCGGCAATGAATTCTTCAATATCTTCTGCCCAACCAATATCTTGGATAGGAATAAATTCTGTTTCGAAACCTGCTTGTGTAGCACAATCCCGTAAATATTCCACATTGGTCACGTCTTCAATATTCGTTAATGAAGCAAAATAAATGTAATGTGGATTCATGTATTTTTTAAGATACTTCCAATAATCAACCAGCTTTTCATGAATAGAATTGAACTGATCTTTGTATGGAAACATTTCCTGCAACCAATACCATTGAATGACCGAAGCTTCGTATAAAGAGGTCGGCGTGTCTGCATTAAACTCGAGAAGCTTCAAATTTTCACCATCAAAACCAAAATCAAACCTCCCGTAAATCGAAGGATGATCTTCTTCCCAGCTTGTAATAATATAATTTCTAAACGATTCCGGAATATTAAATTTGTCCCAAAGATTTTTTTCAATAATATAATCTACAGCTTGAAGACACATCTGCCACAGTTCGGTCGTTGCATTTTCTATTTTGTTGATTTCATCAGATGAAAATCCGTAATAATGACTTTCATCCCAGTAAAGCCCTTCCAAAGAATGATAGCCAAAGCCGAGGTTTTCAAGTTTATGTTCCCAATTTTTTCGGAATTGTGATTGTATTCTTTTCATAATATCTAAGATGATGCTCTGAAACCACTTCTCCCTAATCCTCCTCTCACTACATTCCCTTTATAAGAACTTCTTCCTATATTAGATTTTGCGCTGATTGCATCGCTGTAATATCCCGCTTTTTGATAAGCACCATTGCTGTATGCTCCATAAGGTCGGAATGCATGATACAACAAAAAACCAGTCATAAAACCATGCGATCTGGAATAAGATGCAGTAGTATCTGATCTCATGTAAACCTTTTTCTCTTTATCCCATTGATTTTTTGGCTTTTCCTGCGAACAGGCAGCAAGAATTCCCGTGACGAAAAGTAATTTTATAGAACTAGACTTTTTCATTACTGAACGGTTATATAAAATTCGTAGTCCTTTTTCACTTTAGCATTATGCTCATTTCCGGCTTCATCTTCCACAGTCTGCAATGTATCTCCCAAACTCGGAATAGTATCTCTTTTTATAATTTCTTTAAAGAGTTTATTGTTTTTCCAGATCTTATGTTTTGTTACTAAAACATCTGCCGTATCGATGTGCTGCACAGAAAGTTCGGTTTCGATTGACGATTTCTTATCAATATCTTTTACTTCATCTTCCTTATATTCACTATCGCTACAAGCTGTAATACTCATTAGACTAAAAAACAAAAGAGTAATTTGAATTTTTCTCACTTTAATTGTAATTTTTGACAAAAATATTATTTAAAATTTTAAATTTACATATAAAAATAACAAACAATGAAATGGACAGACGATAGAAGTACAAATGTAGACGACAGGCGTGCTTCAGGCGGTAGCGGAGGTGCAATTGTTGGTGGCGGATTAGGCACAATAATTATCGCTGCTATTGTATTTTTCTTGGGTGGTGATCCTTCTGCAATTCTTTCTTCAGGAGCTTCAAATACCGGAGCGCAGACTGAGCAAAGAGAGCTTACAGAAACTGACAAAAAAATTGGTGAGATGATCAAAATGATTACCGCCGAAAACGAAGAAACCTGGACTAAAGTTTTCACTGAAAACGGTCTTCAATATCGACCGGCAAGAGTCGTTTTATTCAGAAGCAACACAGATTCGGGATGTGGATTGGCACAATCTGCAATGGGTCCGTTTTATTGTCCGACAGATCAGTCTGTTTATATGGATATGAGTTTCTTTAATGAATTGCAAGAAAAATTTGGTGCAAAAGTAACCGAATTTACAGTAGCTTATGTAATGGCTCACGAAATGGGACACCACATACAAAACCTTATGGGAACTTTAAATGAAACCGATAAAGCAAGACGTAGCGGAAGATATTCTGAAGCACAGCTTAATCAGATCTCTGTAGCAACAGAACTTCAGGCAGATTTTTATGCCGGACTTTGGTCTAGAATTACGGGTGACAGAGAAAAATCATTTATAGAGCCTGGAGATTTAGAGTCAGCAATCAATGCAGCAGAAGCTGTTGGTGACGATAATATCCAGAAAAGATCACAAGGTTATGTAAATCAGGAAAGTTTTACTCATGGCTCATCGGCACAGCGTAAAGAATGGTTTATGAAAGGATATAATTCCGGAGACATCAAACAAGGCGACACTTTTAGTCAACTTTTAAGATAAAAAAAGGTCTGAAGAAATTTCTTCAGACCTTTTTGTTTTATTTTAGTTCGATAGGATTGCTGTTTCGTTTTGCCTCTTCTTTTGCTCTTTCTTCCATTCGCTTTCTCATATCTGCCGGATTTTGATTTCCACCGCCGCCAATTCTCATTGGAGCAGAAATTCCTCCGCCTCCACGTTGGCTACTCATAAAAGAAGCAGGATCGGTTTTATATTTTTCCTGTTGTTTTACATAATCCGTTCTTTTTACTTTCATAACGTTTCCAAATGTAACCATTTCCGGAAAGTCAGAAATTTTATAGTTTTTCATTAAATCGAAAGAATAATCTCCGGTAGAATCTTCCGCCTTTACAACCAAACCGGGAAGCCCGCTGAATTTATAAGGTCCATCCTGATAAGGAAGATCTGTGGTAAACCAAGCAGTCCATTTTCTTCCGCCAAAATCCGTTTCCGCTTTTTGTACTTTATAATCACCAATTTTTGTGGTTTCAGATAAAATTTTCCAGTTCAGAGGTCGATCTTCTTCGTAAGAATATTGATCTCTACCCAAACGGTCTTTGTAGATTATCTTTTGATTTTTCTTATCTTTTTCGATAGAATAATTAATATTCGTTCTCAAACCCTCCATTTGTTCTCTGTTAAAACCTCTCGCTCCTCCACTTTGAAAGTTGGCTTTCATTACAGAATCTCTTTTAATTCTATTTTCAGAATAGAACATTGATTTTTCTGCCGAAATGTCTAAATAAGCATTTTCAGTTTTAATATCACTTTTATTATTGATATCCGGTTTTGAGGTTACCTGATAAACAAATCTGTTGGTTTGTGCGAAAGTAGCCTGCGCAAGTAAGGCTACAGCAAGGATGCCCAATTTTTTCATTATTTTCCTGATTTATAGTTTTGATTTTAAATACACATCAAAGTTAAAGCATCGATGATAAAAATTGATAAAATAAAAACGTCGATTTTTATTTACTGATTATTGTTTGTATTTTTGCAAGATTAAATCATTCTAAATTAATACAATGATAAAGGTTTCAGATCAGGCAAAGGTAAAAGCAATTCAACTGATGACAGAAGATGGCTTTAACCCTGCTGAAGATTATATAAGAGTTGGGGTAAAAAGCGGTGGATGTTCAGGACTGGAGTATATATTAGGTTTCGACAATAAGCAAAACGAAACAGATCAGATTTTTGAAGACAACGGAATTAAAATCGTAGTCGAGAAAAAATCTATACTTTACTTGGCAGGTACCACTTTAGAATATTCCGGAGGTTTAAATGGAAAAGGATTTATTTTCAATAATCCTAATGCATCCAGAACGTGTGGTTGTGGAGAGAGTTTTAGCTTATAATTAGATACTAGATGCTAGACACTAGATTAAAGACTTTGAAAGTCTGAGATCTAATTTCTAAAATCTAATTTCTAAAAACTATTAAAATGAGTAAATATACTGAAGACGATTTAAGAGTCGACTTAGAAAATAAAAAATATGAATTTGGTTGGGAAACCAAAATCGATTACGAAGATTTCCCTACAGGTTTAAATGAAGACATTGTCCGTGCAATTTCTGCTAAAAAAGAAGAGCCGGAATGGATGACAGAATGGCGTTTGGAATCTTTCAGAATTTGGTTAAAAATGACTGAACCTACTTGGGCGAATATCAAATACGAAAAACCAGATTTTCAAGCAATAAAATATTATGCTGCGCCAAAAGCAAAGCCTGAATTGGAAAGCTTAGATCAGGTTGACCCGGAATTATTGGCAACTTTTGCAAAATTAGGAATCAATATCGAAGAACAGAAAAGACTTTCGGGTGTGGCAGTTGACATTGTTATCGATTCTGTTTCTGTAAAGACAACATTTCAGGATACGCTAGCTGAAAAAGGAATTATCTTCTGCTCAATTTCTGAGGCGATCAAAAATCACCCGGATTTGGTAAGAAAATATCTTGGAAAAGTAGTTCCGAGAGGAGATAACTTCTACGCAGCATTGAATTCTGCAGTATTTTCAGACGGAAGTTTCTGCTACATTCCAAAAGGGGTAAGATGTCCGATGGAACTTTCAACTTATTTCAGAATTAATCAGGCAGGAACAGGTCAGTTTGAAAGAACGCTTGTTATTGCAGACGAAGGAAGTTACGTTTCTTATCTGGAAGGTTGTACCGCTCCATCAAGAGACGAAAATCAGCTTCACGCGGCCGTTGTAGAATTAATTGCTTTAGATAATGCTGAAATTAAATATTCTACCGTTCAAAACTGGTATCCAGGAAATGAAGAAGGAAAAGGTGGAGTTTTCAACTTTGTAACCAAAAGAGGACTTTGCGAGTATAAAGCAAAAATTTCTTGGACGCAAGTTGAAACAGGTTCTGCTGTAACTTGGAAATATCCTTCTTGTATCTTAAAAGGTGATGGTTCAATCGGTGAGTTCTACTCTATCGCTGTAACCAACAATCATCAGTATGCCGATACTGGTACAAAGATGATCCACATTGGAAAGAATACAAAATCAACGATTATCTCTAAAGGAATTTCTGCAGGAAAATCCCAAAACTCATACAGAGGACAAGTAAAAGTAATGCCTTCTGCAAAAGGAGCGAGAAACTTCTCACAGTGTGATTCATTATTGATGGGTAACGAATGTGGAGCGCATACTTTCCCTTACATCGAGATTAAAGATCCAACTGCACAGTTAGAGCACGAAGCTACAACTTCAAAAATCGGGGAAGATCAGATTTTCTACTGTAACCAGAGAGGTATCGATACGGAAAGAGCGATTGCTTTAATTGTAAATGGTTTCAGTAAAGAAGTTTTAAATAAACTCCCAATGGAATTTGCCATTGAAGCTCAGAAATTATTAGAGATTTCTTTGGAGGGTTCTGTAGGATAATTTGATTTCTCGCAAAGTAAAACAAAGATTTTTAAAAGGCAAAACGCTTACTTTAAAGATAGACTAAGCCGCTATCGCTTAGGAAAGAAATACAATTGAAATTAATTTTTCAACTTGTATCTTTGCGAAAAACAAACAAATGACTGAAAATGAAATTTCAAAGATTGTATTTGAAAGTGGATTAAAAATTCATAGAAAATTAGGTGTCGGTTTATTTGAAACCATATATGAAGAGTGCTTATTTTATGAATTGCAGAAAACAGGATTAGTGGTCGAAAGGCAAAAATTTCTGAATATCCAATATGAAGATTGTTATTGGAAAGAGCTTTTAAAATGGATTTGCTGATTGAAAACAAAGTTGTTTTAGAAATTAAATCAGTAGAAAGTTTAAATAATTATCATGCTTTACAGCTAAAGAATTATTTAAGAATCGGAAATTTTAAATTAGGAATGCTTTTAAATTTTAATTCTCAACTTTTTAAAAACGGGGTTAAAAGAATAGCAAACAATCTTGATGAAATATAAATAATAAATTTAAAATAGTATTTCCTCGTTAAGCGTTAGCGCCTTTGTTTATCTTAAATGATTACAGAGAAGATGAATAAATCTTTGTTTAGCCTTGCGAAAAAATTATAGAAACAATATGTTAAATATCAAAAACTTACACGCTAGAATTGAAGATGGCGCACAGATATTAAAAGGTATCAATCTTGAAATAAAACCGGGTGAAGTTCATGCGATCATGGGACCAAACGGAGCCGGAAAATCTACTCTTTCTTCTGTAATTGCAGGAAAAGAAGATTATGAAGTTACTGAAGGTGAAATTTTATTTGGTGGTGAAAACATCATCGAAGATGCTCCTGAAGAAAGAGCTCACAAAGGTATTTTCCTTTCTTTTCAGTATCCTGTAGAAATTCCTGGAGTTTCTGTAACCAATTTCATCAAAGCAGCAATGAACGAAAACAGAAAAGCAAACGGATTAGAAGAAATGCCTGCAAAAGAAATGTTGGCGATGATTCGTGAGAAGTCTGAAAAATTGGGAATTAAAAAAGATTTCCTTTCAAGATCATTAAATGAAGGTTTTTCGGGAGGTGAGAAAAAAAGAAACGAAATTTTTCAAATGATGATGCTGAATCCTAAATTAGCTATTTTGGATGAAACCGATTCAGGATTGGATATTGACGCTTTGAGAATCGTTGCAGACGGTGTAAACACTTTCAAAAACGAAGGAAATGCAGTTCTTTTAATTACGCATTATCAAAGATTGCTTAATTATATTCAGCCTGATTTTGTACACGTTTTAGCGAACGGAAAAATCATCAAAACAGGCGACAAATCTTTAGCATTAGAATTAGAAGCAAAAGGTTACGACTGGCTTTTAAATTAATTCTAAAATAAATTACCGACACGGCATAAAAATAAGATGGCAAAAGAAATTAAAGTTGAAACAATCATCAAGGCAAGTCCCGAAAAAATCTGGACTATTTTGACTAATTTTGAAAGCTATCCAAATTGGAATCCGTTTGGAAAATATCTCAAGGGAAATTTTGAAGTCGGTAATAAAATAGAAGTAAAAATTGCTCCACCAGATGCAAAAACGATGGTTTTTAAGCCCACTGTTACTTCATTTGAAGAAAACAAAAAGCTGAGTTGGTTGGGTGTTTTGTTGTTCAGAGGTGTTTTTGACGGTGAACATAAGTTTGAGCTCATTGATAACAAAAACGGAACGACTACTTTAATTCAGAGCGAATATTTTGTAGGTATTTTGGTTCCGCTTTTTGCTAAGCAACTCGATATAAATACCAAGAACGGTTTCATTGCAATGAACCAAAAAATAAAAGAATTGGCGGAAGCATAAATCTTCCACAAAAAACAAATAAAATGGTGCAAACCACAGATATACCAGTAATGGCATTAAGAGAACAGATTATAGAAAATCACAGCGAATTTCTGAGCACACTTCGCCACCGTTTTTTGGATGAAAACAGAATTGAAGCTTTAGCAAAATTTGCTGCATTAGGTTTTCCTACAAAAAAAGACGAAGAATATAAATATACCAACATTAAGGAAATCATCGAGAAAGATTATAATTTTTTCCCGAAAGAGAGCCACAATATCACCAAAGAACAGCTTGATGAGTTGCATTTGGGTGAAGAAAATTTTGACTGGATTGTTTTTGTAAACGGCCAGCTTCACAAAGAGCTTTCTAAGATTTCTATTGAAAACGCAGAGTTTTTATCATTCAATTACGCTTTGAATGACGAAAATCACAAAGACGTTTTCGAGACCTATTTCAATACAATTGCGGCAAAAGATTTAGCTTTTACCAATTTAAATCAAGCTTACTGTAAATACGGATTTTTCCTAAAAGTGCCTAAAAACGTTGTGATTGAAAAGCCAATTCACGTTTTTTATCTTTCACAAAATCAGGAAGAAAACACTTTTTACAATACAAGAAATTTATTGATTGTAGAAGAAGGTGCAAAGGTTGAAGTGATTGAAAGCCACCACAATTTTGATGAAACGTATGTTTTCACCAATTCTGTGACAGAAATTTTCACATCACCGAACGCAAAAGCAGATTGGCATAAATTACAGAATGACAACGATACTTCTTATTTGGTAGATCATACGTTTGCAAAACAGGAAAGAGATAGTTTAACGACAGTAAATACTTTTTCTTTTGGCGGAAAAATCGTTAGAAACAATTTAGATTTCATTCAAAACGGATCGAATATCAATTCGTTTATGAACGGAATCACGATTATTGGTAAAGATCAGTTGGTAGATCACCACACTGCAGTTCACCATAATCAGCCAAACTGTGAAAGTTACCAGAATTATAAAGGTATTTTTAAAGATAAATCTCACGGAGTTTTCAACGGAAAAGTTTTTGTAGATAAAATTGCGCAGAAAACCAATGCTTATCAGCAAAATAACAACGTTCTTTTAAGTGAAGGCGCTACAATTGATACAAAACCTCAGTTGGAGATTTTTGCAGACGATGTGAAATGTTCTCACGGTTGTACCGTTGGACAGCTTAACGAAGATGCTTTATTCTATCTTAGAGCGAGAGGTATTTCTAAAAAAGAAGCTCAGGCTTTATTGTTATTTGCTTTCGCAAACGATGCAATGCAGAATATTGATATTGAACCTTTAAAGGAAAAAATTTCAAAGCTTTTGACAGAAAAACTGGAAGTTAGTATTGAGTTTTAATACACAAAAAGCATATATAAAAAGGGAGCACTTCGATTTGAAGTGCTCCCTTTTTTATTTTTTTTAAAATTATTTTATTGTAGCTGCAACCTTTTCGATTTTTTGCATCTTGTAAGAAAAAATAATCATGAGAATTTTACTTTTTTCTTCCATCCTTTTCCTTTTTTCTTGCAGTGGAAACGATGAGCTAACAGAAAACCAACCTAAAGAAGAGCTTCAGCCCGGATCTGCAATGAAGGGAGTATATGTAGCAGGATCTGAAAACAAACAGGCATGCTACTGGAAAGATAACGAAAAAGTTATTTTAAATGATGGCAATAATATGTTAGCTACTAAAATCTTTGTAAGTGATCATCATAGTTATGTGATTGGAAGCAGTTCGGGAGACGGAGCGGCTTACATTTGGCAGGATAATATTAAAAAGAAGCTTAGTGATTATTATAATCTTCCCGCTTCAAATAAAGTATATTTTCAGGGTGCTCATTTATACAACAACGATTTTTATCTTTTAGGAATGATACATAATCCGGATGAGCCAACTGCCAATAAATATGAAGTCTGCTACTGGAAAAACGGAATTAAAACATCGTTAATAAAACTTGACAGTCCACAAAAAATCATGCCCAGAAATATTACGGTTCGCAATAATGATGTGTATGTAGCAGTAAGCATGACACAACAATATACCTGGAATATATTAGATAACGGGTATTTTAAAAACGGTCAATATACTTCTTTAAACAAGCCTGGTTATTATCTATCCGGTGTTTACGGAGACGATAATAATCTGAAGTTAATGTATAGAAATGACGTAGCCTGTACCATAAATACGATTGATTTACTAAATAACTCAAGCTTCATTCAGGGAATATCAAATCCTTTTAAGATGTTTTTTAACAACGGAAACTCATATGTTCAGGGATTAAGCGATGTATGGAAAAACAATACTAAAATTCATGCTTCATATGACGGTGGCTATTATTATAATATTATGGATTTTGAATTAAATAAAGCCGGAACCGACAGTTACATCATCAAAGGATATGCAACTGCAAACCCATCATACACCGCAATATTCAAAAATAATGTTGAGCTAAAAAGAATGACCTACACTATTGATGTTGGTGATATGTTTGATATCTTCGTTAAAGACTAAGCAAAAAAAACACTTCCGAGGAAGTGTTTTTTTTTGATAAAGTTGAGATTATTTCTTCAGCCAAGATTGGTTATCTTTTCTTTCAGATCTTTTCACGCCGTTATCAATATTATAGGCAAAACCAACTCCCAAAGTTTGTTTCAGCTGAGTTTTCTGGATTTGATTGTGATCATACAAAACATCAACGGTAATATTGGTTGAAATAAATCTGTTGATTTTCATATTTAAAACAGCACCGTAAGACAGCACCAATCTCTCTGGATGATCGATATAATTTGAAAATACCGATCCAGTATTAATCAAACTAATATTTTCCATTAATTGCATTTTATAAATAGCCGTTCCCAAGAAACCAAACTGGAACAGCATAGAATCACCATCGTTTTTCAACCCATAAGTTCCGGCTTTTTGTAGTTCTTCATCGAGAACGAAAGTCATTCTTGCGTTGGCTGGTCTTAAAGTCATTGTGAAATTATCATTAGGTCTGTAAGTAACTCCAACACCAATATTTACAAAACCAGGAGCCATAAAATTTGAAATTTTTGCAGCTTCAGGATTATTTCCGTCTTCATAACCTGCTGCAAACTGAGATTGTAAACTCGCACCTGCAGAAAGATACCAGTTTTTCGCAAACTCTTTTCCAAAATTGGTTGATAGATTGATCACATCCTGAGTTTTTCGCGTTCCGACTCCTTTAGTATTATTTTGTCCATATCCCAAAACAATAATGTTTTCCCAAAGATATTTGCCTTTTTCGTAAGTAAGATTATAATTTACTCCGGCAAGCCATCCTACATTGTTGGCACCGCCACCTACCCAATTTGAAAAGGCAGCCTGATTGAGCATTAATGTGTTTTGAGCCTGAATAGACCACGCTTTTAAAGTATCTGTCGCAGGCGAATCTGTGTTCGCTTCCTGAGCAGAAGCATATATTCCCAGAAATATGGAAATTGGAAATAAAATTTTTCTCATGATTAATTTATTTTAAAAATGGTTTATTTTCATTTAAATAAAAAAATACATACTATTTCATACAAATCAGTATCATTTATGTTTATCTAAGGTATTAAAAATATAACTTATCTTAAACAAGATTTAAAAAAATTAAAAAAATCACAATTTTAAGCATAAAAAAAAGTAACTCAAATCTGAATTACTTTCCTGATATTTATTGTTAAATTATTTCTTTAACCACCATTGATTATCTTTTCTGGCCGAACGTTTTACCCCATTATCAATATTATACGCAAACCCGATCCCCAATGTTTGTTTCAGCTGCGTTTTTTGTATCTGATTATGATCATACATTACGTCTACCGTAACGATGGAAGAGATAAACCTATTGATTTTCATATTTAAAAGCATATTGTACGAAAGCACCATATGATCCGGTTTATCAAGATAATTTGAGAATATTGAGGCAGTATTGGTCATTTCTATATTTTCCATCAGCTTCACTTTATAGATTGCAGAACCAAGAAAACCGAGCTGCATCAGGAAAAAATCGCCATCCGACTTTAAACCATAATTTCCGGCAAGCTGAAGTTCTTTATCAAGGACAAATGTAAATCTTCCGTTGGCAGGTCTTAAAGTTACAGTAAGATTTTCGTCTGGTCTGTAAGTTATCCCTAAACCGGCATTCACATAACCCGGAGCCATAAAATTTGATATTTTTTTTGCTTCCGGATTGTTTCCGTCTTCAAAACCTCCTGAAAACTGAGAAAGCAAACTCGCTCCCGTAGAAACATACCAGCTTTTTGAAAACTGTCTACCGTAGTTTGTAGAAAAATTAAGAACATCTTGTGTTTTTCTGGTACCTATTCCTTTTGTAGTATTTTGTCCGTAGTTTAAAATAACAATATTTTCCCAAAGATGGCGGCCTTTTTCATAGGTAAGATTATAATTTGCACTTGCAAGCCAACCCACATTATTGGCTCCACCACCAACCCAGTTAGAAAAAGCTGCCTGATTAAACATTACACTATTTTTGGCAACAATAGACCAATGTCTTGGTTTTTTAATAGTATCAACTGCTGCAGAATCACTGATAATTACCTGTGCAAAAGAACTTACACTCAGATAAATAAAAAATAGCATGAAAATCTTTCTCATAAATCCAAAATTTTTACGCCACAAAAATAAGTAAAATTATTTTCAGGACATTTTTAGAAAACCCAATGCACAAATATCTTATCTGTAAATATTTCATTTTAAAATCATTACTTTTTGTCTTAAATCAATCACAATATCCAAAATCATCGCCAAAATTTCCGAAATTTATACTTGGCTTTTGATTTGACATCTTACCTGCATGATTAAAAATATAATTCACAAAAAAGCATTTACCGCTCCCTTATTAATGCTTGCTGCAATGTGGTTTGGATACCTCTTGCAGACAATGGGATTTTTCTCGAGCTGTTTCGGGGCAATTATTCCGCTTTTGCCTGAAGGTTTATTGGGAATCATAACCTCTCCCCTTTTACACGGAAGTATCGATCATATTATAGGAAACTCTATTCCGATTGCTGTGCTTATGTTTTTACTGTATCAGTTTTATTCTGAAGTCGCCACAAAAGTTTTTGTGATGGGCTGGATAAGTACCGGTCTTCTTCTTTGGCTATTGCCTCCGATTGATATTATGACAGGAGAATATAGTTACACATGCACCATTGGAGCGAGCGGTGTTGTTTATGTTTTGGCATTTTTCCTCTTTTTCAGCGGTGTTTTTAGATGGAATATGAAACTTTTAACCATCTCGCTTTTGGTTGTCTTATATTATGGAAGTCTAATCTGGGGAATATTTCCCGAAGAGCTTTTTAATAATCTTAACGAACCAAGTAAAATTTCCTGGCAGGCACATTTATCTGGCGCATTAATGGGAAGTGCTATGGCTTTTATTTTTAAAGGATCCGGAGAAAAGAAAAAAAAATATATTTGGGAATTTCCCAATTACTACAGCGAAAAAGACGATAAACTTTGGCAGGAATACAAAGAAAACCATCCCGATGATTTCCTGGAATTGCCTTATAAAAAAAATGAAGATGTTTGGGATTATTTGGAAGAATTAAGGCGAAAATAAATTGTAATTCCCTAAATTTGAATAAAATAACACAAATGTATTCTGAAGAACATCTCTATTCCATCGCTCTCCGAGAGTGTAATTTTATTGGTGATATTAATTTTTCCAAGCTTGTCCGTCGTTTTGGAACAGCAGAAAATGTTTGGAAAACTTCTAAAAAGGAACTCAGCAAAACCGACGGAATTGGTACAAAAATTATTTCAGACATTGGAAATCCTGAACATCTTAAATTTGCCGAAAAAGAACTTTCATTTTGCGAAAACAATTCCATTAAAATTAATTTGCGTCATCAGAATGATCTTCCGTTTTTATTGAATGAATGCGATGACGCTCCTGCAATACTTTATCAGAAAGGAAGTTTTGAAACCAAATTAAAAACTATAAGTTTAGTCGGAACCAGAAATATAACGTCTTACGGCAAAAAATTCATTGAAGATTTTTTTGAAGAAACAAAATCCCATCGTTTCATTTCTATTAGCGGTTTAGCTTTGGGTGTTGACAAAGAAGTTCATGAGCAATCTTTAAAGCACCAAATTCCTACCATCGGAGTTTTAGCGCATGGTTTTCATACCTTCTATCCTTCCAAAAACAAAAAACTTTCAGAAAAAATTATTGAAGAAAACGGTGGATTGTTGACCGAATTTAATTCGTCAAGAAAGCCAGATCGAGAAAATTTCATCCAAAGAAACAGGATTGTTGCCGGAATTTCTCCTGCTACGATTGTTGTAGAAACAGCATTCGGAGGCGGATCTATCAGTACTGCTACTTTTGCAAACACTTATAACAGAGATGTTTTTGCCCTTCCGGGAAGAATCGGTGACAAATATAGTCAAGGGTGCAATCATTTAATTTTTCAAAATAAAGCGACCGCAATTTCTACCATTAAAGACTTACTCGATCTGCTTGGATTTAATGATCCTAAAGAAAAAATAGAAGAGCTTTTCCCACACAGCAAAATAACCATTCAATTATCTGAAAATCAAGAATTAATATATAAAAACATTTTAAAAAACCCACACATCTCTTTAGACGATTTAGCAGAGAAAATATCGGTGTCTTCACACAAATTATTGCCTGTAATTTTAGAATTAGAGCTTTTAGGAAAAGTAAAATCGTTTTCCGGGAGACAATTTATAGCAATGTAAGAATTAACGATTTCTTAATATTTCATTATTTCATATATAACATTTAATTTTTAATAAAATTTGGTTTAAAATTATCAATTTAATAATATTTTGATTCATTATTATTCAATTTTCAGCAATTATCAAATATGCTATTGTGAATCTTGAAAAAAAAATTAAATTTGTTGGCATAATATTCAACCCTACCTAATATGGAACAATATAATATTGACCAGAAAATTCAGGAGTTTATTGCTAAAATTGAGGCAAAAAATCCTAACGAACCGGAATTTTTACAGGCAGTAAAAGAAGTTGCTGTAACTGTGATTCCGTTTATCTTGACAAGAAAAGAATATACCGGAATGAAGCTCCTAGAGAGAATGGCTGAAGCGGAAAGAATTATTATTTTCAGAGTTCCATGGGTTGATGACAAAGGTGAAATTCAGGTAAACAGAGGTTTCAGAATTCAGATGAACTCTGCAATCGGACCTTACAAAGGAGGAATTCGTTTCCACCCTACTGTAAACCTTTCTGTACTTAAATTCTTAGCTTTCGAGCAAGTTTTCAAAAACTCTTTAACGACTCTTCCAATGGGAGGTGGAAAAGGTGGTTCAGACTTCGATCCTCAAGGAAAATCTGATATGGAAGTGATGCGTTTTTGCCAAGCTTTCATGACAGAATTGTGCAAACATATTGGTCCTGAAACTGACGTTCCTGCGGGAGACATCGGTGTTGGAGCAAGAGAAATCGGATATTTATTCGGTCAGTACAAGAAAGTAAGAAACGAGTTTACAGGAGTTCTTACCGGAAAAGGTCTTGCTTACGGTGGTTCATTAATCCGTCCTGAAGCGACTGGTTACGGTGTTGTTTACTTCGCTGAACAAATGCTGAAAACTATCGGACAAACTTTTAAAGATAAAACAGTAACTGTTTCAGGTTTCGGAAACGTAGCTTGGGGAGTTATCAAAAAAGTAAATGAATTGGGTGGTAAAGTGGTTACACTTTCAGGACCGGATGGTTATATTTACGATAAAGACGGTATCGACGGAGAAAAAATAGATTATTTATTAGAGCTTAGAGCTTCAGGGAATAACAGAGCTGAAGATTACGCTAAAAAATATCCTTCTGCAGTATTCCACGCTGGAAAACGTCCTTGGGAAGTTAAATGTGACGTGGCAATTCCTTCTGCAACTCAGAACGAATTACACCTTGAAGACGCTAAAATGTTGGTTGAAAACGGTTGCGTTTGTGTAACTGAAGCTGCTAATATGCCTTCAACTTTAGATGCTATTAATTATTTCCTTGAAAACAAAGTATTGTTCTCTCCAGGAAAAGCTTCTAACGCTGGTGGTGTAGCTACTTCAGGATTAGAAATGACTCAAAACTCTATCAGACTAAACTGGACTTCTGAAGAAGTTGACGCAAGATTGAAAGAGATCATGATCGGAATCCACAAAGCTTGTAGAGACTACGGTAAAGAGGAAGATGGCTATGTAAACTACGTAAAAGGCGCAAACATCGCCGGATTCGTAAAGGTAGCTGAAGCAATGCTTGCTCAAGGTGTAGTATAAAAATATAAAGGTTGGGAAGTTTTCCCGACCTTTTTTCATAAAACCTGTCCCGGGATTATAAATGGGAAAAAGTAATAGTGAAAGGGGAAAGCGTTGAATATATTCAACGCTTTTTTTATTTTTAATAAAAATTTAAAGATGAAAAACACCTTCAAAACTATCGATGAATATTTTCTTTTATTTCCGGAAGAAACTCAGCTAAAAATGGAGATTCTCAGAAAACTAATCCATTCACAAAATACTGATTTAGAAGAATATATTGGTTATCAAATGCCTGCTTTTAAATATAAAGATAAACCTTTGGTATATTTTGCAGCTTATAAAAATCACATTGGTTTTTATCCGCTTCCCAAAGCAATTGTCCATTTTGAAAATGACTTTATTGAAAGAAAATATAAGTTTTCGAAAGGTGCTGTACAGTTTCCTCTGAAAGAAGATTTACCGTTGAAATTAATCGAAAAAATGGTGGAATTTAGGATAATGGAAATAAACAAAACCTGAAACATTAAATTTCAGGTTTTATACAAATACTTTTTACAATTTTAAAAACTCGAAAAAGGGACAAGCTACGCCTTGTAAAAAATGAAACAGTACAAATATTATTTTTTACATTGAAGAGAATAGTCTGCAAGAATCTGCATCAACCCTTCTTTTGTTTTGGTATCATATTTAGAAAAATCTAAGGCTGAACATTTCATATATTCATCAAAAACCGCTTTAATCTTTTCAATTTTTCTTTTCCCAAAAGCACCTTTTTCACCTAGATAAACTGCTTTTGGCTGATGAGATAATTTGATAAAAAAATCTTCTGGAGTTTTGATATCATTTAACACAAAGTTTCCGTCATTTTCTGAAACGATTTCACAAAATACACTTCCTCCTAAGGAGCTAGTTCCAGACACACCTAAAAAGCATTTTTCTCCAGCACAAAATTTTACATCGTCTTTAGCTTTATAAAATTCGCTTTTACCATTTACATTTAATGTGACTGTATTACCATAATTTGTTAAGTCACCCATACCTTTTTGCCTTCCTAACTTTGCATCAATAGATTCAAACTCAATAGTTATAGCCCCTTCTTTTTTTTCACCTTCTTTATTAATGACATATCCTGCAATATTGTAAATATTTTTAGAATCTGCTTTCGCTTTATTCTCTGCATTCTCAGATTTTTGGGTTACATTATCTCTAACAGCCTTCGCGGAAGCTTCAAAAACTGGTTTCATATCTCCTAAAGTATAGCCATTTGCATACAGTTTTTTTACCATTCGGTTTGCAATTTTATCTACTGCAATTGGAATCTTAAATTCGAGACCATTTTTAGCAGTCATCGGGATTTCTTTGTTATCATAGGTATAAATTACTAACCCTGTGCTTTCATTCGTCATATCACTATCAGAACAAGGAAGCTTTGCGACAAGAATTTTATTGATATCAAAAACTCGATATTCAAAAAACTTATCCATCATTGATGAGCTTTTGAATTTTGATTGCGAAGCATCGATATTTAGTCTTGATATTGTTCCGATTAGCTTTCCTACTTTATCTTTTATATTTCCATCATAATCGATTGAAACTCCTGTAGCATCCTCATTTGTTGCTTCCACTTTTTGAGCAGAGACACCATTTTTCCTAGCTTCGGAAAGCGAACGGTCTTCGGCAACAAAAAATTCACTTACTTTTGCTTCGTCAATCCCTTCTTTTGTAATAAGACCGTTAGCCAAAGCATTCTGAACAATAAGTTTTCCCATACTGAGAGTAAACCCACCTTCAGTGTGTTTGGACTCTTTTACAATATTGTTTGTACTTGTGTATTCTACCCAACCATTGTCAGACTGTGTCCCAACTGTTCTTCCGTTGATAATAGTCGCAGTAAATTGCAGTTTATCATTAAGATTGCTGAATTTGTATATCCTGCCCTTATCATCAACTTTTGCTACTGCTTTTTCATCTAGAAAAAGTTCTCCTTTTTTGATTTTTATTTCCTGTGCGAACAAGGAAATGCTTGCAAACATCGTTGCAATGAGTACTAATTTAGTTTTCATCATTTATTTAATTAAAATTTTTGCGTTTTTGAAGTACCAAATATAAAGAAAAAACCTTGAAGTTTATTCAAGGCTTGTTTATTTATCATTTTCTAAACCGCAACTATTTGTTCAAATTCTTCATCATACTTTCTACAAACTCAAAAGCAGCCGGACAAATCACTGTATTTTTTATCATTAAATGATTAATCTGGTAAATCTTTTTTCGGTCTGTATGCGGATATTCTCGACATGCTTTTGGACGAACTTCATAAATAGAACAGGTATTATCATCATTCAAAAAATAACACGGAAGATTTTGTAAGACTTTGTCATTATCTTCATCTACACGCAGAAATTTAGCTTCAAAATCTGCCTGTTTCATGCGTAAATGCTTTGAAATTCTTTCTATATCTTTTTCAGTATAAAGTGGACCAGTTGTTTTACAGCAATTGGCACATTGAAGACAGTCTACTTTCTCAAAAACTTCTTCGTGAGTTTCTTGAACAACATAATCTAGGTTTTTGGGCGGTTTTTTCTTTAAACCATCCAAGAATTTCTTATGCTCTTTCTGCTTTTGTAAAGCCTGTTTTTTGTATGATTCTAAATTCATTATGATCTTTGTATATCAAAAACCGGAAGTTCCACTTTCTGATATTCATTAATTTTATCAAGATCCAAAACGGTTGAATCTTTCTCTTTATCAGGATAATACATCGCGACAAATTTTGCTCCGTAAATTATTTCATTAGAAACATACGATGACCTCTGAACAACTGTATTTGAAAAAACTTCATCAAATGCTCTTACATGAACGATAATTTCAATATTTGTATTTTTAAAATCATCTGCAGAAAACCCTAAAAAAGGAGAATTTTCATCAATCTTATGAACTACCGTCCAGTTCAAAGCCAAAGTATTAATTTTACTTAATTGAGTTTCTAATCGGTAAAAATTACTTTTCACAACTCCTTCTTCATTAATTTCTATTGCTGTTGAAAGAGTAACATCCGCATCTGTCAACGCATTGTTTTTGTAAGGCGCCAATCTGAACATCAATGCCGTAGCATCCTGAAAAGGAGCAATCACAGCAATATCTGAAAATCTGAGATAAGCTCTCGGTCTTGAAAATCTACCATAAAATAAACCCGTTGCAATGGCAAAGGTAAGCAATCCTAAAAATGCTTCAAAAGTAGCCACCAAACTTGCCATAAAACCTACAGGAGCAATTCTTCCGTATCCCACCGTCGTAAATGTTTGTGAGCTGAAGAAAAATACATCAATAAACTCATCCAAAGAATTACTTTTATCAATTCCAGTAAGATGTTCTACCCCGATTAAATAATAAATACATGCAAAAACCAAATTGATGAGAATATACATCACCACTAAATAAGTAATAAATCGAAATGAAGATAAATTCAGCATCGTATGATACCAACTCAATCTGTTGAGAACATTCACTCCCCTTCTTCTTACATTGGGAAGACCATCTTTATTGATGAATCTTCCAGAAGCACGACTTCCAAAACCACTGTTTTCAGTGTTTTCCTGGCGAATTTTTTTTCTGAAACCTTTTGCCATATTTTAGAAATTCATTTGTGTGTTTTTATATTTTAGTTTAAAAAAGATAAAATAATCTACAAAGATAAAATATTGTTTTTATGAATTTTATCAATTCAATGAGCTTCTTTAAGATTTAGAATTAAACTAAATTTGATAAGGTAAATTCATTACAATGAAAAATTTAGAATCAAGAGAAGATATAGAATTATTGGTTAATTCATTTTACGACAAAGTAGTAAAAGATGAAACGATCGGTTTCTTCTTTAAAGACATCATAAAAGTAGATTGGGATAAGCATTTACCAAAGATGTATTCGTTTTGGGAAACAATTTTATTCGGGCAAATGAGCTATAAAGGAAACCCGATGGCAGTGCATTTTCCCATCAACCAATTGGAAGCAATGGAAAAAAGACATTTTGAAAGATGGCTTGAGTTATGGAAACAAACGATTGAAGAGAATTTCACAGGTCAAAACGCTTCTATGGCCATTACAAAATCTGAAAACATTGCCAATCTGATGGCTTACAAAATGGAAATGGCGAGAAAGCTTTAAAAATTTAGGGTTTCGAGTTTCGAGTTTAAAGCTACGGAACGATTACGGTAAAAATATAAGCTGCTAAATTCACCAGCAAAACGGTTCCGTACAAAACATTGGTTTTTCCTCGGCTTAAAGACAACATCACAATAAATACAGACAAAGTAAGAAGTATAATATCTTTTTTATCAAGACCCAAAACCAAAGGAATATCATACATAATACTCACTGCAGAAATTGCAGGAATACTCAATCCAATACTCGCTAAAGCCGATCCTAAAGCTAAATTTAAGCTCGACTGAAACTGATTATTTCTCGCTGCACGAATTGCCGCCAAACCTTCCGGAAGAAGCACAACACCTGCAATAATAACACCCACTAAAGATTTGGGAGCACCCATACTTTGCACCATATCTTCGATTGTTTTAGAAAGTCCTTTTGCCATTAAAACAACAATAATCAGACATACCACCAACAAGAAAAAGCTTACAATTGCTTGCGTTTTATTAGGTATAAAATGTTCTTCTGCATTTCCGTCTGCAGGTACAAAATAGCTTCTGTGTCTCACCGTTTGCACCATTAAAAACACACCATAAATGACAAGACAAGCAATAGAAACAAAAATTAATTGAGCATTATTATAGTAAGGTCCATTGACACTGGAAGTATAATTGGGAAGCACCAAAGTGATCACCAAAATAGAAACAATACTTACGAGATACGTTGTGGCAGAAGTTCGGGCAAAAAACTGTTCAAAATATTTTACACCACCCACCAATACACAAATACCAATAATTCCGTTGAGGATAATCATTACAGCTGCAAAAACTGTATCTCTGGCTAAAGTAATGGCCTGTTCTCCACCTGCAACCATTAACGAAACAATAAGCGCAACTTCAATAATTGTGATACAGAGCGCCAAAATGATCGTTCCGTAAGGTTCGCCAACTTTATGAGCGACTACTTCTGCATGATGTACAGCAGATAAAACACTTCCGGTTAATAAAATTCCTGCAATAATATCAGAAATAATTCCTTGTCCCATGAATCCTGCAAAGTAGTAAATTACAGCAAGAACGGGAAAAATATAGGTGTATTGTAAAAATTCTTTTGGCTTCATAAAGTGATTCTAAAATATAAAAAATCTATCAAATTCACAATATTAAAAGAAAATATTAATAATATTTTAATGACACCACAAAACAAAATCCTGATAATCAGTCAACATATGAAAGAGCAAACCGATGCCAATAATTCTTAAATTTCCTTTAAAAAAGAGCAGCAAAAAATAAACCGCAATTGCATAATAAGAATGCAAAAAATGAAAACCTACACTCATTCTGTCGGGATCGAAAATAGGATTCGCAAACAAATGGTCGAGATCAACCAACATGGTCGCCAAAAGAATAAAATACACTCTTTTCCATTGATTACGGTAAAAAACGAACGCAATAACTGCAGGAAAAGCCAAATGCAGAAAGTAATGTGTACATGTTTTAAGTAAAGCAATTTCAGGAGGACACATCTTATTTTATCTTAAAATTAATGGATATTTTTCTTTTTTAAATTTAATTTTCATCGTGTAATCCTGATTTTTATTTCCGTAAAAAAGGTATTCTATTTCTTTAAAAAATGGATTATTTAAAGTTTTAAATGCTGAAAACAATAAATGATTATTTTTGATGAAAATATAATTTTGTTTTTTGGTTTCGTTTAATGCAACTGATTTTCTGGTAGACATTATAGAAATCTGATCCTTATTTGAACTAATTAAATTAGGCTGAAAAGGAATTGCCGTCAACTGATTTTGCGCATTCATCCATTTTTTATGCTGGAAATACTCCAAAGTTTTATTTGGATTGGAAGATTGAAGCAGAATTTCATAATCGGGCTGAACGATTTTCTGATAAGAAATTTTTTCAATTTCATTAAAGTTATCGTCGTAACCATAACTGATAATCGTATCGTTTACTTCCGCAAGATTAGCACTCATTTTCAAACGATTAACTAATAAAGAATCTGAACTATTTTCTTTAAAAACAGAACTTATTTTTTTTATATTTTCTGAATCTAATTCAGCATTAAGAAATTGAGTTTCATTATTTAAATCTGAAATTAATGATTCAAAATCGATAGAATTCGTTTCGTTTTTTATTTCAATTTCGTCATCTTTTACATTGATTGAAAAGTTTTGTGTGCGCAATTCTGAAAGAAAAGAAAGGCTTCCCAAGCCATCATTCATAAAAGAATCTGCATTCAAAACCTGATTTCTGAATTTTTGAGATAATGGTTTTCCAATATTATTAAAATTCAGGTTTGACGTTCCTACAATACATTTTTCGCCATCAATTTTTATAAAAAACTGATCGTTTTTAAATTGATCTTTTCCATTATTTACAAATTGACGATTCTTTAAAAATTCTGAAAACTTCGCCTGATCTTTGATTTCTAAAACAGTGTACCATTCAGAAATTTTGGTATTGTTTAAATGAAAAATCTGCAGAAAATCCGGGATTTTTAAACCGGAATCAGAGACAGAGATTTTGTTTTTATCTTTTTCAGAATCTTCAAACCACTTTGAAGGATGCGTTAAAAAGCTGAAAATATATTGTCTTGTCGCTTTTTTAACATCAACCAAAACAACAACATCTGCATTTTCGGGAATGTATTTTAAGCTTTTATCTTTATGAAAAAACATAAAATAAATTCCAGCCGAAAGCAGGATTATAATGACAAGAAAAATATATTTTTTCTTCATGAATTTTTTACAAAATTATCTTTTTTGGCTACAGCCAATTTACATTAAAATTAAGAAAACGGGCTAAAGCCCGTTTCTATTGATACCTTTTAAAACGTTTTTGAAGGTTTTTCAGACTCTGAAATCTTGTATATTTCATCAAACAAATCGAAGAAATACATCAAACTGTTTTCTGAAGAATTTTTAATATTATAATTCATTTCCGTCTGAATGCTTCCGCCTTTTGCTTCAGTTTTAAAATAAACCTCACCTACATTTTTTCTTAAGAAATCTAGTGTTTTTCTTTCAGATTTACTTTTAAATTCTTTATCTAAACCAATCAAAAGCTTCTGAATATTTAATCTTCCGGACAAAGGATATTTAGAAGAATCTTTCATCCACTGCTTAGAAACTTCAGACTGATTATTCGCATTGACATTATCTTTCGAAGTCGTCACGTAAACAATTCCTTCTTTTACCGTGAAAAATAACTGATCAACATATCCGTTTTTATTTTTCTCATCTTTAAAGACGTAAAACTCGCCATTTTTAGAGAAATTTTTGGCAAAAACTTTATTGGAAGTCAATACATTGAAAACACGTTTCCAATAGTTTTCGTTTTCCGTAGCGAAGGCAAACGTAAAATCGGGAACCATCACATCTTTGGTTTTCTTTACTTCTTTTTCGTTATAATCGTCGTCGTAATCGTAATCGGTGTATTCTACGTTTTTAGATTTCAATTCATTCAGAACGAAAATTCCGTTTCCGGGAGCAATTTTTGCAATAGCTTCTTCATCCAAAACAATTTTCATCGTTTCCATCATCAGTTCCATTTCTTTCTGATATTCAGTTTCGCCCGTATTTTTCAGCAAGCCGTACATCATATCAAAATATTTAAAACCATTCACATTCATCACATAATAACCCACACTTTTATCATTGATTAAAGCAGTCAGTTTTTTGTTTTTCTTCCCTTTATAAACCTCAGAAATATTCTTTTGTGTTTCAGGATCTTTATGCTGATAATTATTAACGAGCCTTACTTTATCTTTATCGAAATACAGGTTGTAAGAAGTATTCGAATTATACATTTTGCCTAAAACACCCATAAAATTGAAGTTTGCAGGCATTTTGCCGTAGATTCCTTCGTTCACAATCTTTCCGTAATCTGCGTAGATAAAGACATCCGAATTAGGGTCTCTGAAACTTAATAGATCTTTGGTCACCGAAAGTTCACCGTTTGAATTGAAATACTCATTAAAACTATTTTCAGCAAACTTTTTAACGATTTTAAATTTTTCAATATTCAGCGAATCCATTTCTTTCTGATAAGCGGAATCTACTTCATAAGGATCTTCACTATAATAATCATCCTGCGAAACTGAAGGTGGCAAAATTTCTACGTTTGGAGTATAAACAGAATCTTTTACAGCTTCATCCGATTCGGGAACTTTCTTTTCTTCCGGATATTTGTGATGCTTTTCAAGGTATTTAATGTCTTTCTGGAGCTTTGAGATTTCAGCATTATTATCTTTAATGCTTTCTTTTAAATATTTAATATCATCTTTCAGATATTGAATTTCTTCTTTATAATCGAATGGTTTTTCTTCTTCCACATACGCACTGTCAATGGCAACAGCAGCACTATCTACCACCATTGCAGCACTGTCTGCAGCTGCAATATCATCCATCCAGCTTCCTTTATAAGGCTTTTCGTAGCTAATTAGGCTCAAAACAGCACGTTTTCCGTTCCAGCCAACAAAAATATTGTCATCAATATCGACGTATGAGTAATTATTTTTCTTAGTTACCTCCTGCCCTTTTTTCTTGATCGAATTGATAAACTCCTGAAATTTTTCAGGATTTTCTAAAGTAAAATGCGTGTTGTAAGACTTCACAGAATCATTCATCGTTGCATAATGATACTGTGTGGCATCGTATTTCACTCCTGTTTTAGAATAATCATTCCACGATGCTTTTTTATTTTTGTCTTTATCTTTTGTAATTTCCTGTAAGAAAGGATTGAATTTTTCCCAGTTAACTTTTTTATTAAGCTGTTTTCCGTTCACTTCCATGTAAAAAACCACATTCTGTGGAATTTTCATGTTATTTTGTGCAAAATTTAGCACAAAACAGAAAAAAATTAAAAAAATGGTTTGTGTTTTTAAAAGTAGAGATTTCATATTTGAGTTTGGTTATTGTAGAATAATATTGTTTTGAATCTGTTTTTTCTGAAGAATAAAATCTAAGATATTTCCGTTCAGCTTTAAGGCTTTCTTGTTGGGAGACAATAAATAAGCGGAATTAGATTGAGATTTAATGATACTTTCAAACTGTAAGATCGAAGTGTATTTTGCATCATTAAAAATCTCTTTATCAGCTTTACTCAGTTTGTCGTAATCACTTTTGAAAGTATTGATTTTATTTCTGGTGAAAGTCTTTTTGTCCGAACTTTGACTGTAAATTTGGGTAGGAACCATTTTTCCTAAAACATTTTTAGCCTTAAGTTGCTCTAATCCGGCATTTATATTTTCTATTTTTTTGAAATTACAGCTTAATTTAAGAATGTAATTATCAAAATCCATAGAAGTTTTAACGTTGGATATTCCGGGAACGCTTTTAAAAATTCTTGCAGCTTCGTTAATTTTAGCTTCAATTTCAGCTTTTTTAGGAACTTTTTTCCCATTTACGGTTTCCATTTTTGAGATGGAAGCCAATCTTGTTTTGCTTTTACTGGCATTCAAAATGAGCGAATATTCTCCGCTTCCGTCTGCTTTGACATTTACTTTATCAAGAATATCAAAACAGCTTGTCAAAAGAAATAAAGGGATCAGCAGAAAAATGTGCCTGAAATATATTTTCATAAGTTCGTGTTGAGAAGCAAATTTACTTAATTTTTAATTTACCTCTTCAAAAGGTGAAATCAATCATGTTTAAATTCTGCCTTTCAGATAATCCTGACGCAATTCTTCGTCTAATTTTTCGATGGCATAACGAAGGCAGGTTCTTGGCATTTTTTTGTAATATTGATTTAAATAGGATATTAACTCTGCCTCATTTTTGTTTCCCATTTCTCTTAAAAGCCAGCCGTTTGCTTTGTGCATCAAATCATGCGGATGATAAAGATTTTGCGTAACAAACTCTTTCGTCAGTTCAAATGAACCCTTTTTTATATAATGCATCGTTCCTACAACAGCAATTCTTTTGTGCCACATTTGGTCAGAATCTGCAAGTGTTCTCAAAAGGTTTTCTTTCTGATTTTCAAAAGCATATCTGCCTAAAATTTTATAACAGCTCGTATCAACCAGATCCCAATTATTAACAAAATCAAGATGTTTAAGATAGAAATTGATGATTTCTTCTTTTACGGATAGATCTTTTGTTTTTTCAAATTTTGAAATCAACATTATTAAAGCCGTTAAACGATGCTCATGATAAGGCGAAGAAAGCAACTCGCTCAATTCATCTAAAGAAATTTTAGCATAATATTCTTTGGCAACAGTTCGTTGATCGGGAACTTTTACTCCCAAAAACAAATCACCTTCCCCATATTCTCCTTTTCCTGTTTTGAAAAACTTAGGAAAAAAAGCTGCTTTTTCGGGAATGGATAAAACAACTAATGATTCTTTGATTTCTTTAAGAATTGTACTCATTGATTTATAAAAGATTAATGACCTTCTTCTAAAGCAATACTTTCCTGCTCTTGTTCTTCTTTGGCAATCTGCTTAGGATTGGCAACTTTAGCAATCGTAAGACCCTGAACAACAATAGAAAACACAACCACACAATAAGTAATACTTAAAATAGCATTGCTGTATTCGTTTTTCGGAATCGACATTGCCAAGGCGATGGAAACACCACCTCGAATTCCACCCCAAAACAAGACTTTTATTGTTTGCGGACTAAATCTCGTTCTGAAAGACATAAATTTTGTAGGTCCCCAAATTGAAGCAAATCTCGCACAAAGAACCACAACAATCGCCAATAATCCAGGAATCATGTAATGGTTTAAGTCTTTAATCATCAACAATTCAAACCCAATGAAAAGGAACAAAACAGCATTCAGAATTTCGTCAATCAGCTCCCAGAATTTAATCAGATAATCCTGAGTGATGGATTTCATTTTAAATTTAACATTAAAATTACCCATAAATAAACCTGCCGCAACCATCGTTAAAGGACCGGAAACATGCATTTGTCTTGCGACAAGATAACCTCCCATTACTACAGCAAGCGTTACCAAAACCGAAATAATATAATCATCAATCTCACGCATCAATCTTGAAGTTACCCATCCTAAAGCAACTCCCAAAGCCAAACCTCCACCCGCTTCTTTCGCTAATAAAACTGCAATATTTTCGATTCCTAAATCTATTTCTTTTCCTACAGCCAACTGTAAAACCACTGTAAAAACCACAACCGCCATACCGTCATTAAATAATGATTCTCCGGCAATTTTTGTTTCTAAAGATTTGGAAACATTCGCTTGTTTTAAAATACTTAAAACCGCAACTGGATCGGTAGGCGAAATCAATGCTCCAAATACCAAACAGTAGATAAATGGAATTTTTAATCCTACCAACGGCAACAAATAAAACATTCCGAATCCTACGATAAAGGTAGAAATAATCACCCCGGCTGTTGAAAATATAAGAACCGGCCGAAATTGTTCTTTTAAATCATTAATATTAATATGGATTCCTCCTGCGAAAAGAAGGAAATTAAGCATTGCTCCCATCAGAACTTCGGTAAAGTCGATACTGTTCATCAAATCATTCAGATGACCGAATGTTTTAGGAAGAAAGTTTTCACCAAACAAAACCAAAATGATCGATACCACAATGGCAATAACCATAATCCCGATAGTACTCGGAAGTTTTAAAAACCTGTAGTTGATATATGCAAAAATTGATGCTAATACGATGAGTGCTGAAAATGAATAATATAATTCCAAAAATTTGTTGTTTAAAAAATTAAGTTTAAATAAAGTACTTTGATATAAATTTTGTTGCCGTCTTTTTCCCAAACGTCAATAATACCGTCTTTCAGTGTTTTAGAACTTCTGGTATAACCTTGTCCTACATTCATCACATTGAGGAAGATATATTCATCTCCCACGTTGTTTACTTTATAGGCGGTTTTTTCTGATTTACCGTCTCCCGAATTTTTTATAGCACCTGTAAGAAGTCGCAGTTGTGCGATGTGATGCGAAAAGTTGCTTATATCTTTTGTCTGATCATAAGCACGGAGCAGAATAAGAATCACATCAAGGTTGGTAGGATCTTTTGCGTAAAGTATTTTACCAAGCCTGATGCATTCTGTAAAATTATTGCTCTTGAAAGCTTCTGCCAACTCTTTAAAATCGTCTCCCGTTTGAGAAACCAGATCGTTTCTGAAGTTTCTTCCGTAGTACAAATGCTCTGCTTCTGTACTGTCTATTGATTTTGGAAGCCCTTTATATTTAAAAATAAGTCTGTCGTAGTTGTAAACAGACCTTGGATTGCTAAGATTTTTTTCGATATTTTTCAAATCGAGCTTTGTCTTTTGGCTCAAACCAAAAAACGGAAGAATAAGTAAAAAGAATACAATTCTGTAATTCATTAATCTTCTTTTTCTGATGCTTCGTCTTCGTCGTTATCGAAATATTCGAAAAGAAAATCGTTGTACGGAAATCTTGAAATATGAATCTTCATTACCTCATCATACACCAGTCTTTTCATTTCTGGGAAATTTTCTTTCGTAAGAGCAGAAATGAAAACTGCAGGATGTTTAGATTTTGCCATCCATGTTTTTTTCCATTCTTCAAGAGAGACATTTTTGTTTGAACTTGGCGTAAGATCATCTTCATCTTTTTTCTCGTAGCTGAAATCATCAATCTTGTTGAAAACCATAATCATTGGCTTCTGATGCGCATTGATTTCCATTAAAATCTGATTTACAGACTCGATGTGATCTTCAAAGCTTTCGTGCGAAATATCGACCACATGAATCAAAAGATCAGCTTCACGTACCTCATCCAGAGTAGATTTGAAAGATTCGACCAACTGAGTCGGTAATTTTCTGATGAAACCTACGGTATCTGTTAAAAGAAAAGGTAAATTTCCGATTACTACTTTTCTTACTGTTGTATCTAACGTTGCAAAAAGTTTATTTTCAGCAAAAACATCAGATTTAGAAATAGCATTCATCAATGTTGACTTTCCTACATTGGTATATCCTACCAAAGCGGCACGAACGACTTTTCCTCGGTTGTTACGCTGGGTTGCCATTTGTTTGTCGATGATTTTCAGTTTATCTTTCAGCAAAGATATTCTGTCACGGATAATCCTTCTATCGGTTTCAATCTCTGTTTCACCGGGACCACGCATTCCGATTCCCCCTTTCTGTCTTTCAAGGTGAGTCCACATTCTTGTCAATCGGGGAAGAAGGTATTGGTACTGAGCCAGTTCTACCTGAGTTCTTGCGTAAGAAGTTTGAGCCCTCTGTGCGAAAATATCGAGAATAAGATTGGTTCTGTCGAGAATTTTTACTTCAATTTCTTTTTCAAGATTTTTAAGCTGAGAAGGAGATAATTCATCATCAAAAATAATGGTTCCTATCTCGTTTTCCTTTACATATTCTTTTATTTCCTGTGCTTTTCCGCTTCCTACAAAAGTTTTAGAATCGGGCTGGGTTAATTTCTGAGTAAAACGTCTGTCTACCGTAGCGCCTGCTGTGAAGGCTAAAAACTCCAGCTCGTCCATATATTCCTGCAACTTATCTTCATCCTGATTTTGGGTGACAACGCCCACCAAAACTGCCTTTTCGTAGTTATGTTGTTTCTTTTCTAGCATTAATTTCTGTATAATTTATGAGATTTACAAGATAATATTTTTAATCTAAAAATGCAACTCAAGTCTTTAAAAACAGGGATTTTCCGGAAAATATTTATATTATTTCTCTGGATAAGAAATACTTATTCTTATTTCAAAAGAATACTTTGTTTTTTTAGCTTCTGAAAACAAAAGAGAAATTAATCCCAATCTGCTGCAACAAATTTCATCTGAGCGCCTTTTTCATCATAAAGACTAAGAAAATGACCATTAATTTCATAACGAGTCATTTTTTCAAAAACTTTTGTAAACTTATCTTCGATTTCCATTTCCTGACAAGCCATCAATGTGCTACCCAATCCGGAAATTTTCACTTTGCTTTTAGACTTAAATTCTAAAGTAAAAAACATTCTGTTGCAACCCATCATGGCTGTACCTCTTATTTTTCCGTTTTTGATAGGTTCGGTAAGGTTGATTTCTGCTTTATTTTTCACAAGCTGTTCTTTGGTGAAACCATCAAACGAAACCATCATCCATTCTCTTTGATAGTGCTGATTATTCGGCTTTACAGCGGAACAATTTACAACTAAAACTAGAATAAAAAAGGCGAAAAGAAATGATAAAATGTTTTTCATATCACCCTCCCTCCCATTTTCATACCAATTGCTGACAAATTATCGTAAAAATTAGTAATTTAGCCCCACAAAAAATTATTTTATAAAATGAAAAGAATATTTTTACTATTCACTTTCTTATTAGGCTTTGCTCAAATGAGGGCAGACGAAGGAATGTGGCTATTGATGCTCATCAAACGACTTAATGGAGTAGATATGCAAAAAGAAGGTTTGCATTTAACTCCGGAAGAGATTTATTCTGTAAACAATTCTAGCTTAAAAGATGCTATCGTAAGCTTTGGAGGTTTTTGTACAGGAGAAATTGTTTCAGACAAAGGTTTGATTTTTACCAATCACCACTGTGGGTATGGAGCTATTGCAGCTGCTTCAACTCCTGAAAAAGATTACCTTAAAAATGGTTTCTGGGCAATGAACCAGAAGGATGAGTTTAACTCTAAAGATCTTTATGTAAGATTTTTAGTAAGAATGGATGATGCTACGCAAAGAATCAATTCTAAACTAAACGACAACATGTCTGGAGCTGAAAGAAAGGCAATCATCGATGCTGAAACAAAAGCAATCCAGTCAGAAAATTCTGAAAACGGAAAATATACTGTTGTAGTAAGAGATTTCTTCAACGGAAATGAATTCTATTATTTCGTTTATCAAGACTATAAAGATATCAGATTAGTAGGTGCACCACCATCATCTTTAGGTAAATTCGGAGGTGATACAGATAACTGGGAATGGCCAAGACATACTGCAGACTTTACAGTTTTCAGAGTATATGCTGATGCTGCAGGAAATCCTTCGGAATTTAAGCCAACCAACGTTCCTTTAAAGCCTAAACATTTTTTACCTGTTTCTCTTAAAGGAGTAAAACCTGGTGATTTCTCAATGATTTTAGGATACCCTGGAAGAACAAACCGTTACCTTACTTCTTACGGTATCGATCAGATGGTTAACAAAGATTATCCGGCTTGGGTAGAAGCTTCAAGACTTGCAATGGATGTGATGAAGAAGTATATGGATAAAGATAAAACAACTCAGCTTGCTTACGCTTCACAATATGCTTCTGTTGCCAACTACTGGAAAAACAGACAAGGAACAATTGATGCTGTAAAAAAGAACGGAACAATTGCCGATAAAGAAGCTTCAGAAAAAATCTACAGAGACTGGTCAGAACAACCTAATAACGAAAGCTATGATGGTGTTTTAGAAAACATCAAAGGGTACTACAAACAAGTATCTAATAGAAACGTTGAAAGAAACTATGCTTCTATTCTTACAAGAAATACAAAGTACATCAGTCTTGCTTATCAATTAAGCAGTCTTTTAGACTCTTATGCTTTGCAAGATATGAAAGGAAGATTGGCAATGAAACCAAAAGTAGAAGAAGCTATTAAAAATGCTTACGAAAGCATCAATACTGATCTAGAATCAGAAATGATTACTTCTATGGTTAAACTTTACCAAAGTAAAGTAAACCCAGATGTTGCTTCTAAAACAATTATGGAATTAGACGCAAACAACCTTTCAAAACTTGCAGCTTCATCAATTTTCGCCAACAAAACTTCAGCTACAAACTTCATGATGAACCCAGATCGTTTGAAACTGGATGCAGATCCGCTTTCAAAAATCGCAAAAGGAATCGTGGCTGATCAGAAATATTCTGCAGAAAGATTTGTAAAGGTTGACGATGGCTTTGCTAAAAACAACCGTCTTTTCTTAGGAGGTTTAATGAAAGCTATGCCTGAGAAAAAATTCTATCCGGATGCAAACTCTACCATGAGATTAACTTACGGAACGATTGATACATTACCAATGAGAGACGACAGAAACTACTTTGGTATTACCGAAAACTATTACACAGATATGAATGGTTTGGTAGGAAAATACAAAGCTGGTGACGAAGAATTTGATCTTCCACAAAGAGTAATTGCTCTTCATAACATGAAAGATTACGGTCAGTATGCAGATAAAGCAGGTTACATGCCTGTAAACTTCCTTTCTACTAATGATATTACAGGAGGTAACTCTGGTTCTCCGGTAATTGATGCAGACGGAAACCTTATCGGTATTGCATTTGACGGAAACAGTGAAGCATTGAGCGGAGATATCGTATTCGAAAACGAATGGCAAAAAACAATCAACGTTGATGTTCGTTTTGTTCTTTGGACAATCGATAAATATGCAGGTGCAAGAAGATTAATAGACGAACTAAAATTAGTTAGAGACGAAAATACTCCAGCTGATACAGGAAAATCTAAACTAAAAACTGTTGCTCCAGCAAAAAAGAAAAAATAATCTTTTCAAAAATATTTTTAAAACCGTGAAATTTATTTCACGGTTTTTTTGTTCCCTATTTTATTCATTTAAAACGAATAGTTTTTCATAAAAACACAATCTCATAAAATAATTAAAATTTTAACCACTAAAAATCAACACCTTACATGTTTCACTTCAATAAAATGATATTTTTTTGTCAGGATTTTTAAATAACTCCGACTATAATTATAAATCAATTATAACTATAAAAAATACTTTTTATGAAAAAGAACATTTTAAAACTAGCAACGCTTAGTCTTGGGTTTATGACAATTTTCGGACTTACCTCTTGTGATGATGACGATATGATGATGGAAAGCTCTATGGAAAAAACAATTACTTTTGAAAATATTGTCGCTCCAAAAGATTTTGTGGAAAGTGGAAGTTTTCAGGGAACCAATACTCCTGTCATTATGCCCGGAGAATCTGTTTCCGTTAAATTCAGCGCAGGCAAAGCACAATCTTTAATGTTTGCAACAATGTATGGTGCTTCGAAAGATTGGTTTTTTGCGTCAAAACAACCCGGAATAAAATTATTTGATGCTAACGGAAATGCCATTACAGGTGATGTTTCTTCAGAAGTTTTATTGTGGGACAATGGCACAAAAGATAACGCAACAGGAACTGCTCAAAGCAATCCTATCTCACAGGTAAACGTAAATGCCTCTCAATTGGTTAAGCTTAATCTTAGCTATGATATTACGAAATCTGAATTTACCTTAACCATATCAAATACTTCAGGCGGAACAGCCAACGAAACTCCTTTATCACCCGGAGTTTGGGCAGTTTCAAACTACAATGGTTCGCAATTGCTAAATTCGGCTCCGTTTTTCACACCTAATGCTTTATCAAATCCTGAAATTACAGATATAGCTCAAATGGGAGATATTACCAAAATGGTAACAAAACTCAATGCAAATACAGGAATAATGACCGGTCTTTCTCCAGCGTTGGTCGTGGTTTACAGTGGCAACCAAAATCCTATTTATCAATTAGGACAGTTGGATTCCGGGAATGGCTTAAAAGAAGTTTCTCAGACTGGAGATGTTACGAAACTTCAGAACAGCCTAAAAGCCATGTCTAATGTAAAAGGGGTTTATGTCGCAGGAAATGCTCCTGTAGCACCAGGAAACAAAGTGATGACCAATTTTAAATATACATCAGGAGATAAAATAGCTTATGTAACAATGTTTGGTTTTTCTAATGACTGGTTTTATGCGAATGAACAAAGTATTGACGCAAATACCACAGGAGATTTAACTTCAAAAACTGCTTTATTTGATTCCGGAACGGGTGTTAATCAATATCCAGGGGCAGGAAATCGCCAAGCTTTATTTGGTGGAACTCCGCAAGCAGAAAGCATTGTCATTTCAAAAGTCGGAGCACAATATCCTATACCTGCAGTACAAAATGTCTTAAAAGTTAGTATCAATTAATAAAACATCAAATGATTTCAATGAGCATCCCCGAATAATAATTCAGGGGTGCTTTTTATTTAGACAAAACTGGTATCAGACATTCCAAAATTCACGATCAAGGCTTCTGTATTGTATCGCTTCTGAAACGTGATGAGACAAAATATTTTCAGATTCTTCCAAATCAGCAATTGTTCTGGCAACTTTAAGAATTCTATCGTAGGCTCTTGCTGAAAGATTTAGTTTTTCCATTGCCATTTTGATAAGGTTAAAGGATGCATCATCCAATTCGCAAAATCGTTCCAATTCACGTGAACCAATTTGAGCATTATAACTGATTGACAAATCTTTATATCGTTCATTCTGTATCTCACGAGCAATTAAAACCCGCTTCCGAATGTCTTCACTTTTTTCGCCTTTTCTTTTTTCGGCTAATTGTTCAAATTCAACTTTTTGTACCTCAACATGAATATCAATTCTATCTAAAAGCGGACCCGAAAGTTTATTCATATACCGCTGCATTTCAAAAACGGAAGAGGTATTATTGGGGTCATCCGGAAAATATCCGCTCGGGCTGGGATTCATCGAAGCAACCAACATAAAACTTGAAGGATAATTTACCGTAAATTTTGCTCTTGAAATTGTGACTTCACGATCTTCCAACGGTTGTCGCATTACTTCCAGAACCGTTCTTTTAAATTCCGGCATTTCATCTAAAAATAAAACGCCATTGTGAGCCAAAGAAATTTCTCCCGGTTGCGGATAACTTCCTGTAACTTAGCCGAGTAGATGATAAAATTTGGCTAAAACTTACTATTTTTCACATAAGTATCTGATAATTTACCGCCATTTTCATTAGACTACACCATAAAATAACAAAACATGGTGATAATTAGTTTTAAAAAGTCAAGAAAAATTGGGAGAAATTCATTAAGCCTCACAGGACAAATAACAAGCATTAAAAATAATGACACTGTTGAATTTGAATCCCAGCTAGAGAGAAATTTAACTTACATTTTAGAACGACGATTAGACGTTGAAATGTATTGCGAACAACCAATTACTATTGAGTATTTTGAGGGGAGCGTAAAAAGATATTACACCCCGGATTTTTATGTCAAGTATTTTGGTGGATCTGAAGAGCTTATCGAAGTTAAATACCAAAAGGATTTGTTAGAAAAAAAAGAAGTTTTGGAAGGAAAATTTCGAGCAGCAAAAGAATTTTGCACAGGAAACAATATGTCTTTTCGAGTCATAACTGAAGAAGATATAAATTCCGATGAGCTTTTTAATTCTAAATTTCTTAGTAATTATAGAAGACCTCCAGTAAAAACAAACCTTGGTGATATTGAGTATATCTTAGAAACACTGGCAAGATTCGAAAAAATGACGGTTAATAATCTTTTGGATGAATGCTCAAAAAATGATCAGCGTAAAGCAGAATTATTATTTCATGTTTGGTATTTAATTAGTAATTATTTGATTAATTTTAATGAAGAAGAAAAACTTTCTATGAACACGCTAATTTGGAAATAATTATGGAGAGAGTTTATATCACTAAAGGAGAAAAGATTTACTATAATGAGGTAGAATGTATTATTACCAAAATTGTAGATATAAATACCGTTACTATAGAAGAAGTATATACTAATATTCCTCATACTGTACCTGTACATGAGTTGCACGCAAAGAATTCGATAAAAACTGATTTACTAGAGACACTTAACGATGTCGAATGGGAAAAAGCTAAAAAACGTTACGAAATTATCGTTCCAATTCTATCTAACAGAGGAAATTTAGATGCAATAAACGAAGTTGCAACAAGCAATAAAGTCAGCATCCCCACAATTTACCGATGGTTAAAACTTTTTGATGAGTCTGGTTTAGTTTCATCGTTAGCTGGAAAAAAGAAAACCGGAGGAGCTGGAAAAAGTAGATTAACTAATGCACAAGAAGAAATCATTAACAATAAAATCAATTCTGTTTATCTTAATCAATCACGTAAATCGGTTACTAAACTAATCAGAGAAATTCAATTAGAGTGTAGCAAGTTGGGGATTACATGTCCACATCCTAATACTATTCGGTCAAGGGTAAAATCAATCTCTGACGAAGAAAAATTAAGAAAGAGATTGGGCGTTAAAGAAGCAAGGTACAAGTTTGAACCACTAAAGGGACATTACAACGAAGCCACTTACCCCCTTTCTGTTGTTCAAATTGACCATACAAGGGTTGATATTATCTTAGTTGACGGATTTGACCGTAAACCATATAAAAGGCCTTGGATAACTGTTGCTTTAGATGTGTATAGCCGAATGGTCGTTGGGGTTTACTTGTCTTTCGAACCACCTGGGGCGTTAGGAACTGGAATGTGTATTGCCAATTCTATATTACCAAAAGAATTGTGGCTCGAAAAACATGGTATTAGTGCTGATTGGCCTTGCTGGGGCATTATGCACACAATACATGTTGATAATGCAAAGGAGTTTCACGGAAATATGCTAAAAAAAGCAAGCCATAATTATGGGATATCTCTACAATTCAGACCCATTGCTACTCCACATTGGGGAGGGCATATTGAGCGAATACTAGGAACATTTGCAAAAGAAATACACAATCTTCCTGGGACAACTTTTTCTTCAGAAGCTGAAAGAAAACAATATCAATCCGAAAAGAACTCTTCATTTACTCTTGACGAGTTTGAGAAGTGGTTATTAATTTATATAACGAAAATCTATCATCAACGGAAACACAGTTCATTGGGAATGTCTCCTTTGGAAAAATACAAAGAAGGTATTTTAGGAAATAATAATGTAATAGGAAGGGGTATTTCTCCAAGAATAAATGATTACCGCAGAACAAAACTTGATTTCATGCCATTCTTCGAAAGATCGGTACAAGAATATGGAATCGTTATCGATCACATTTACTATTATGATGATGTATTAAGACAATATATTCATACCACTAACAATAATGAAAGTAAAAAATACATTTTTAAACGAGATCCTAGGGATATAAGTGTTGTTTATTTTCTTGATCCGAAAACAAATACCTATTTTGATATTCCTTATCGGAATTCTTCCTACCCTCCAATGTCAATATGGGAGTATCGTGATATCATCAAAAAAATTAAGGATTCAAATGTTTCTGTATCTGAAGAAAAAATTTTTGAAGCCTACCGAGAATTAAATTATCTTGAACAAAAAAACGTTAAACAAACTGCCATAAAAAGGAGAAACATTAAAAAAGATGGTGATTTAATAAGTAATTCGTTTTCTGAAATTCATGAGAATTCGATTGACTCTCAGAGTGGAAGCGTTGAAATTATTTTACCTTTTGAAGACTTGGACGATGAAACATTTAACAGATAAAACAAAAAAATTTGTAGAGTCAGCTACAATTGAAGACAGGATTCATTCTTGCAGAAACAGCAAATGGATTGGGTACACCCAAGCTTCCAAAATTATGAATAAATTGGAAGAGCTGTTGATCTATCCGAAAACTGTCCGGATGCCCAATCTTTTACTTGTAGGAGATTCAAATAATGGCAAAACAGCAATTCTCGATAAGTTTAAACAGAAAAATTTATCCTATGTTGACGAAGATGTAAGGGTTATTAGCCCTGTTGTTCTAGTACAGGCTCCTCCCGAACCTGATGAACGACGGTTTTATAATGCCATTTTGGAAGTCCTCTATGCGCCATATCGAACATCAGAAAAATTAGATAGTAGATATTTAAGAGTTAAGAAACTATTACTTAACCTTAAAACTAAAGTTTTAATAATTGATGAAATACATCACGTTTTAGCAGGCTCTCCATCTAAGCAAAGAAAATTTTTGAATGTGATTAAGCATTTATCAAATGATCTGCAGATCTCGTTGGTTTGCGCGGGAACAAAATTAGCTTTCAATGCAATACAATCTGATCAACAACTGGCCAATAGATTTGATCCAAGAGTTTTACCTCGATGGAATAATGATATTGAATTAAAAAGGTTACTCGTGAGTTTCGAAGCTTTACTTCCACTAAAAGAAGAATCTCTTTTGATAGAACCCTCCATGTCAAATAAGATACTCTCATTGAGTGAAGGACTCATAGGAGAAATTGCCAAAATACTTGAATTAAGTAGTATTGAAGCAATCAAAAGCGGTAAGGAAAAAATAACAAAAGAGATTTTAAATAACATTGATTATATTTCTCCCGAAGACAGAAAGAAAAAATTCATTTCTTAATGGTTTACATTCCATCTCTAAAAAAGAATGTTCTTCCAATTATACTTAAGCCCAAGTATGATGAATTGTTCACGTCATGGCTTTGTAGAATGTCGGTTGAATATGGATTAAAGCCACATACTTTTTTGCAGAATTATCTCGAAGATAAAGCACCACCGCTAAGAAGAGATTTAGACTTGTTCGAAAACAATCATCTAATCAATTTTATAATTAACCATACTTCATTTCCAAAAAATAAAGTTAGAAGACTATTTTTAAACGACTTGAATCTGTTTGCATTTAAAGACTTTCAAGAAAAAAAGAGCTATATTTCAAACGTACTCCCTTTGGGTGTTTCAAATCGAAAAATTGGGATTAATACTGGAATTCAATATTGTCCTTCATGCTTAAAGCACCAACTTTATTATAAAATTAAATGGAGGTTGGTCACCTCAGTCATTTGTTTAAGATGTTACGTCCAGCTTAAAGATCAATGTCCACATTGCAAATCCCCAATAAACTTCATCAAAATTTATACTTCGAGTAATACATCTACTGTTGAGAAACTATTCCTAAATCAATGCTTCAAATGCAAGCAAAATCTTTCAGTCGATAGTGATTTAGTAAAAGCTACCTCCAGCGAAATTATCTATCAAAAGTTTATTAATGGTAGTATAAAAAACGGGTTTAACACTTTTTGCAATTACTCATTTCATTATATTGAGACTCTACTTCATTTCTCATTATTACTTGGCTCTTCACGTCAAAAAAATAATTTTAGAAATTATATTCTTGATATACATAAATTGGAGATAGAGCCAAACAAAGCCCATATTCATTATTGGTCAGTAGAGTACCGAAGAAAAATTTTGCCTGTTGTAAATCAATTTCTTCAGTCCAATCCAACCTACGAAGAACTAAAATTTTATCAAATCACAAAAAGTTATATCGACCCCGAAAACAGACTACCCTTTTGGGTGTATCAAAAGTTTAATCTATAGATGTTCTTTAAGTCTCTCAACAAGGTTTTTAACACTTTTATTGTGGTCATTTTCGATAATTTTATGATTAAATGAATGAACTAGAACAACACCCATACCTTGAAAAATATTCGTTAGTTGCTGTGCTGTTTTTATTTCAGACCAATTTAATTGGTATTCATTTATCATCTTTATTAAACATGTTTCGAGTATAGGATCTCTATTTAACACGAATCTAAGTCCTTTAACAGAATGTCTGACAAGCCCCATTCTTCCATAGTTGCCGACTGTTGAAATCAAACAGTAATTATAATCATTAATAAGAATAGATGCTAAAATGAGTGTTCCTACTTGCTTAATTTTAACTGGCGGATAACTCACATTTTCAAAATCTGAACGCTCAATCATTAAATATTCAGTTTCAGCTCCTTCACTTTTTAAAATATTAATAGCATCAAAAATAACCTGTATATAGTCAACCGTATTTTGACTGATAAAATTAATTCTAGAAACTTTATCTTTACTACTATGTTCTTTTATTAATTCTGAAACTTCTGCAATTTCGTTAATTTGCACTTGAGTCATTTGAAAATGATTTAATTGACTCTCCTTTTCAAGCTTTTTCACATTGGGTGATTGATAAAATCTTTTTCTAGAGTCATTAACAGAAACATTCAGAGGATTCAAGTTATGATTGGTTGGATTTGTAGTTGAATCAGCATCCTCGTCAAAATTATCAACCTGACCAGTTGTTGGATTCTTGTCTTCGGAGTCTTCATTTAATGATGATTTGTCCGAAATATCTTTTAATAGAAAATTATCATATTTGAAAATGCCTTCCCCAGATTTCAGACTAAAGTCTTCGATAGAAAAAGCTAAAAATTTATTTGCCGATATCTTTTTCCCAATCAATGTTAGGTTTACGTCATCACTATGTGGAATTCTAGAAGCTAAATAAGCCTTTCGATTATCCGGTTTACATTTTTCCAATGCAACATAAAAATCAGCCTTGATATGAGCTAAAGAATTAAACCCCTCTTTAATCAACATAAACTTTGCTATATTCTTGGCTTCATCATATCTTAAATATTCGGAATCGTATTTAATAATAGGTATCCCGTTTTTGTCAAAACTTGATATTGGCTGTAGCCCCGCAAAATAAACACCGTAAATAATGTTATAAATTGTAAGAGTAGATAAATAATAAAAGTAAGATAAAATGACATGTCCCGGTACAATAATCGTTGTACCATTGTGAACACTACTGTAGTAAGGTGCTCCTGAGTATATTTTGTCATCTTCGTTATAATAAGGAGGCATATAAGTATTTTGTAAATGTTTATACACCCAATTAGTCTGGTAATCTGCTTTTGGATTGAAAACAACATTTTCAAATTTTTCTATCGCTTTACTACTTTCCAGGTATTGGGGATTTTTTAAAAATCTCCCATTGTATTTAAAGTATGTTCCCAATTGGATAGTAAATGTTTGTTCTTCTAGAACGAATACTTTGTATTGCCTTTCTTTACCACTAAAATAGTAATGTACATTATCTATATTCGTAATAATTACCTCTCTTTGAATTCTATCATCTTTCCAGTAGCTATGACCTAGCCATGTCACTACCCAATAAGTAGCGGGATTATCAACTTGATCAAAAATTTCTTTTGGAATCTTTATTTTTCTATGAAAGTTTTTAAATTCTGGTAACATTTATGTATTTTTAATAAAAATACAAAAGAAGATGATATTAAATAGAATTGTTTTTCTAATAATTCTTTCTTTTCCAGCTTTTCTTTTTTCGCAAATCAAGGCAAAGGTTGTTGGAGTAAAGGATGGTGATACCATTGTTGTTCTACTTGATGGAGACCAACAAAAAACGTTAAGATTGGCTGAAGTTGATTGTCCAGAAAACGGACAACCTTTTGGAAAGAACTCCAAACAATTTACAAGCAATGAAGTCTTTGGAAAATTTATTACTTATTTTCCAACTGACATTGATAGATATGGAAGAACTATTGCTAAAATATATTATGACAATGAGAAGTACTTATCTGAAGAAATAATTAAAAATGGTTTTGGTTGGTGGTATTTTTATTTTTCTAAAAGTGAGAGCCTTGGGACTATGCAAAAAGAAGCCGAAAATAAAAAACTAGGACTTTGGATAGATGCAAAACCGATTAGTCCTTGGGAGTGGAGAAAAATATCACGAGAAAGATAGTTTTGTAAAACAATCTAAACACATGATGAGTTATTACATTATGTTAAATAATTATTTATCAGCACTTAACATAATTATTTTTTTTTCACAATTAATGAGAGTTATTTCAATTTTAATTTTATATTTGTCACTTAACATTAAATATTAATCTATGAAAAAAATTATTTTAGCGCTGTTTTTAACAGCTGGAATTTCAGGAATTGCTTTAGCAAATAATTCAGTACCTAATGTTTCTGAACATAAAATGGAAACAAAAGTTGTAACGAAGGAAAGCGGTGACAAAAGACAAGTTATAACTTATAACTATGTAAATGGAGTTTTATTTTCTTGTACAATTGCTACACATACAAGACAATATGATACTTGTGGAAATTACGTAGGTACAGTAAAAGAAGCATACGAAGCTTATGGAAGTGATTGCAGTGTAGCCGGTGAAGGTGGGTTACTAATTAAGGTAGAAAGAATGATGACAGGATTTGGAGATTGTCCAGCAAACTATAATGACAGTATATATTAGATTTATTATGATTTTGTTTTGTGTTTTTTATAAGGCACAAAACAATTTTATTGTTTACAATAAAATCATAGATGACGCAGGTGGAAATGAAAAAATTTATGAAAAAAACATCCTTGTTTTTGAAGATAAATGGTCTATTTTTTTTAGCTACAGAGGAAATTTGGAAGATGTGAATGATTTTTTAACAAATAGTGAAAAAATTAGAAGCAGCCAGATTATAAAAAATTCACTGGATGAGAAAAAATTTTATATAAAAGATAATTCTTTTACTAAGGATATTCTCTTTACGTTAGACAACTATCAAAAAATTGATTGGAATATTATTCAAAAAGACGAGGAGATAATTTTAGGATATAAATGTCATAAGGCTTTAGGAAAATTTAGGGGAAGAAATTTTATTGCTTACTTTACAACCGATTTGCCAATTGATTTAGGTCCTTTAAAGTTTAGAGGATTACCTGGTATAATTTTAAAAGTTTCAGATAAAGATAACTTGTTTACCTATGAAGCTTCTAAGATAGTATTAAATTTTCCACAGAAAATTGATATTAATTCTAAACTTCTTTTCTCATTTCCTAAAGAAAAGTCTGGATACATTGATTATAAAGAATATATAAATATTGAAAATAACTACTTAAGGGATATTAAGTCAAAAGTTGAAGCAAATAGACCAGCTGGAACAATAGTAGTAAGCTCTTCCAAAGAAAGAGACTTTAAGATAGAAAAATCTTTCGAATGGGAGGAGTCTAAAAAACCTTAATGAAGTACTTATGTTTATTATTCACCATACTATTTCTTAAAATCTTTGCTCAAACAGAGATAAAAGGTTTAGTATGGTCAGAAAATAAACAAACGGTTTCACAAGCCAATGTGATTCTTACCGATTCACATGATAACATTATAACTTTCGTCTTTAGTAATAAAGACGGAAGTTTTTTGCTTAATACAGACAAATTTGGAAGTTTCAATTTGCAGATTTCTGCTATGGGTTACATTTCCAAAAAAATTCCTGTTTCTATTATCAAAAGAGGTGAAAATAAAGATTTTAAAACAATCATTCTTGAAACCGATAAAGTAAAAGAAATAAAAGAAGTCGTGATTAGCAGAACTTCGCCGATCAAAATAAAGAAAGACACTATAGAGTATTCTGCTAAAAATTTTTCTAACGGAACAGAGCAAAACGTAGAAGATCTTTTAAAAAAACTTCCGGGAATTACTGTTCTTAGTGATGGTAAAATAAAATTCGGAAATAAAGAAGTTTCCAGAGTGATGATAGAAAATGATGATCTTTTTGAAAGAGGTTATCAGACACTTACTCAAAATATGCCTTCCAAACCTTTAGATAAAGTTCAGGTTCTTAAAAATTATTCAAAAAATAAGCTTCTCAAAAATATTGAAGCTTCAGAAAGTATTGCCCTTAATCTTACTTTAAAAGAAGATGCCAAAGGTAAGTGGTTTGGAAATATTTTATTAGCTTCCACAAGTTATAAGGAGGATATGCGACAGGGAAAAATTAACCTGATGAACTTTACAAAGAGACAAAAAATCTATTTTCTTTTGAATGCCAATAATTTGGGCTTAAATGAAATGAAGGGTGTAGAATATTTAATCAGTCCAAGCTCAGATAATGATGTTGAAAATGTTGGAACCAATATTAATACACTATCAATAATTAATCTTCATCAAAAAAACTTTCAGTTTGATGATAAGCGCACTAATTTTAACAATGATAAGTTAGTTTCACTCAATTATATTTATAACTTTAAAACCGATTGGAAATTAAAGTTTGTAACTATTTTTAATGAAATAGAAAATAAAAACTATATCAATTCTTTTTATAAATTTAATTTTAACGGTTTAGATTTTATTAATACTGAGGATAAAACGTGGAAGCAGAATAACAGAAATATTGTTGGGAAGCTAGAACTTTCAAAAGATTTTAAAAATAACTCAAACTTGCAATTCTATAATAAAGTTTCATCCTTAAATGAAAATAATAATAATATTTTTCTTTTTAATGAACAGTTGAATAATCAAATTGGAAAGAATGAACTTTTTGCCAACGAAAATAGATTGACTTACACCAAAAAAATAGATTCTTCTAAAGCTTTAGTCGCAGTAGCACGATATATTTTTCAAAACCGCCCATATGATTTTACTGATGAAAATGATGTTTTTTCTCAAATACTAAACAATCCTGATGCTCAAAAAATAAATCAGACTATTGATTCTAAAATGAATTTTGGAGGATTAAAACTTTCTTATCTTAAAAAGTATGCAGAAGAGCACAGATTAGAATTACAGTTAGGAAACGAGTTCAGAAAAGATTTTTTAAGCTCAGACCTTCATATTTTTAATTTAAATAACGAAGCGATAATTTTTGATAAATCTGAGTTTATTAATTTTACAGACTATATTCAGAATAATGTTTTTGCTCAGATTAAATATGACAAAAAAGGAAAAAATTGGAGCTATGGTTTTACAATATTAAATCAAATGATTCATTCTGATTTAAATAAAAATAAGCAAAATGGTTTCTATATTTCTCCGTTAGCAAATATTGGTTATCAAAACAGAAAAATAGGAAATTTTAATTTGAATGTGGGAAGAAAATTTTCTACAGTCAGTATCAACGATGTTTATACTAATTATATCTATCAGGGAAACAGAAACTTTAAACAGAGTAATATAAATTTTGCTGTTTTACCAGATTATAATTTAGGATTTAGTTACAACGTGGGAGAGCAAATGTCTCAATATCTTAATTTCAATATTAATTTTTTTAAAAGTGAAGATTATTTGTCTAATAATATGATTGTAAATCCTAATTACACTTTTAATCAAACAATTTTGGTGAAAAATAATAGCAATTTATCTGCAGACTTAGAATTAAGAAAATACTTAAAAATTATAAGATCAAGATTGAGTATTTTAAGCTCTTATATGCAGTCTGACTATGAAAATAGTGTAAATAATCAACCTTTAATAAAAACTAAATTTATCAATTGGAAGGTAGGTTTTGAAATGAAATCAGGCTGGACAAAATTTATTAACTATGAATGCGGTTATGAATGGGCATTCAATACTATTTCTTCGGAAGTAAATTCTAACAAATACATAGACCAAAAAGGTTTTGTTAATCTTTATTTTAATTTAAACACGCAGTTTAGAATAGAATCACTTATAGAATATTATAAATTCGGAAATACAGCTCAGAAAACTACTCAGTTTTGGGATATTAAAGCGAACTATACTTTAAAGAAGTATAATATGAGTATTTTTATTCAGGGCAATAATCTTTTAAATTCAAACAGTATTCAGAGATACTCAATAAATAATATAAGTGAGAGTTTATACACACAAAGACTGTTGCCACGCCATATAGTGTTAGGTATTAATAAAAATTTTTAACTTACAATTTTTTTAGCTTCTTCAATGACACTATAATAATTATCCTGCATTTCTTTGTCGGTTACAGGTACTTGATTCAAAAGTAATTATTATCATGTAGTATAGTTTTTATATCAAAAAAATTATCTAAAATTAAAGTTTGTAATGGTTATGAATTTACGGGAGAATATAGAATAAATGAGAAGTAACAAAAAACGTTCGTTTTATGAAACTACATATTTATTTAAAATTTGTAAAAGAAATTAGTATCATTAACCGTATTATTTATTAGTTTTGTAAATAAACCATTTTTGATACTAAATTATGATTGTAGGATATGCAAGAGTTTCTACTTCTGATCAAAATATTACCACGCAAATTGAAATATTAAAAGAAAAAGGTTGTGACAAGATTTTCACAGATATTGCAAGTGGTGTTCGCGAGGATAGGAACGGTCTCAACGAAATGTTGTCCTATTTACGTAAGGACGATATAATAATGGTATACAAAACAGATCGAATTTTTAGATCACTTAAAAATATGATCAATCTTATTGAAACTTTTAATGAAAAAGGTATTCTTTTTAAAAGTATTACAGAACCTGCATTTGATACAACATCTGCAAATGGAAAATTTATTATTCAAATTTTTGGAGCCGTGGCCGAATTTGAAAGAAATTTAATCAGCGAAAGAACTAAATCAGGACTAGAAGGAGCAAGAAAGAGAAAGAAGTTATTAGGCAGACCAAAAGGAGCGAGTCTAGCAAGTATAGAAAAATATCAATTTGCGAAACATTTATACAATAATAAAAACATTGCAATTGATAAAGCTTGTAAACAAGCGGGAATTAGCAAAGCTACTTTCTATCGTATAGATAAGTCATTTAGTATATAAGTTGAGACAAAATCTTTTGGAAAAGATTTAAAATGAAAGAATTATTAGAAAAACATAATCTCCCAGAAAGCTGGGAACTTGTCAAATTGAATGATATCGCTTATATCAATATGGGACAATCCCCTCCCTCAAATACCTATAATTATAATAAAGAGGGATTGCCTTTTTTTCAAGGGAAAGCAGAATTCGGAAAACTATACCCAACAGTAGTCAAATACTGTTCCCAGCCAATAAAAGTTGCTAAGAAGAATGATATTCTAATTTCAGTTAGAGCTCCAATAGGAGCAACTAATATTGCAACAGAAGATTGTTGTATCGGAAGAGGACTGGCAAGTATAAATACATTTGGAAAAATCCCACACCTATATGTTTTATGGTATTTGAGATTAATTGAAAATGAAATTATTGAATTTGGAACAGGTTCAGTGTTTAAAGCTATTTCAAAAATCACATTAGAAAATATAAACATTCCAATATCTTCAGTGAGTGAAACAGAAAGAATTGTTTTTAAAATTGAGGAGCTATTTAGCAAACTTGATGAAGCGGAAAAAGGACTAGAGAAGGCTAGCAAAGGTTTAAAAATCTATAGACAAACGTTATTAAATCAAGCATTTTTTGGAAAACTAACAGAAAGGTGGCGTAGGGAAAATAGCATTAATGTCTCTTCGAAACAGCTGATTGATGACATCAAAAAAGAACGTCAAACAAAATACGACTTAGAGGTATTAGAATGGGAAAAATCTCTAAAAAAATGGAAAGAAGAAAAAAAAGGTAAAAGACCTTCTAAACCAAGTAAGCCAATTGTTCCAGATAAACCAACCGAAGATCAGATGCTTAAGACGTGGAAATTACCAAAAGAATGGCAATGGACACAGCTTGGGTTAATAGCTTTCATAACAAAGCTAGCTGGATTTGAGTATACTGAATATGTAAAATACACAGAAAAGGGAGACTTACCAGTAATTAAAGCTGAAAATATTGGACAAGATGGATTCAAAAAAACAGTATATTCAAAAGTAATAGCTGAGTCAATAGAACCTTTAAAAAGATCCAAATTAGTAGGTGGAGAATTGATAATCGTATTTGTAGGTTCTTTAGGAAATGTAGGCACAATTCCTAAAAATCAATCTTTTTTCCTCGGGCCTAACATTGCAATGGCTAGGCCGTATAATGAAATAAATACTAAGTTCCTAGAGTATTTCTATCAATCCCATAGAGGTAAAAAACTATTACTAGCAACGTCTAAGGCTGTTGCTCAACCATCTTTATCTATGGGTAATATTCGACAAACTCCCATAGCTCTCCCATGTAAAGAAGAACAATTTCAAATAGTTCAAATAATTGAAAACCAATTTACTCTAATAAGCAATTTAGAAAAAAATGTTGATAATGTTTTAAATGAAATTATTGCCTTAAAACACTCAATCTTAAAAAAAGCATTTGAGGGTAGACTCGTTAATTATACTTCAAATGAATCTATAGAAAGCTTATTAAACGATATACAAATAGAAAAAAAATTATATCTTGAAAACCTAAAGGAACTGAATCGTAGTAAACCAAAACAAAAGAAAAAAATGGAAGAAAAGAAACCTATCCTTGAAATTTTAAAAGAATCCAATTCACCAATATCAGCGAAAGAACTTTGGGAAAAATCTACAAGCGAAGGAGATATTGAAAGATTCTATAACGAAATAAAAGAAATTTACCATCAAATAGATGAAGTAAAATCAAAGACAGAATCACTTTTAACCTTAAAAGATGAAGATAAATAATATACATATAAAAGGCAGATTCAAAAATTTAGAAGATTTCCATTTTGATTTTGGTGAAAATTCTATGGAAACCGTATTACTTGGGCTAAATGCTACTGGTAAGTCTAATTTTATGGAAGCTTTAGTTATAATCTTTAGAGATTTAGATTTAGAAAGAACCCCTTTCTTACATAAACAAAGTCAACCTTTTGAGTACACCATTAATTATATCTGTCGTAATAAAAGGATAGAAGTCAATTATTCTGTAAAAAATGAATATACATTCTCTATTGATGGAGAAAAACTGAAATCAAAAACACAGTTTTTTAAAAATAAAAATGAGTACTTGCCGAGCCATGTTTTTGTTTATTATTCGGGTTTAAGTGAACGCTTGAAATCTTTATATGCAGATCATAAGGTTTTACAATTTAAAAAGATGATGGATCCAAATTCGAAATATGAGGACTTTAAGGAAATGCCTCGTATTTTCCTAGTGGAACCAATCCATGCCTGTTTCGCCTTAATTGCATTTTATTTATTTGATGAAAGAGAAAAAGAAACAATTGATTTTCTAAAAAGAGAACTCAACATAGTTGATTTTGGTTCAGCTCTTTTTATGTTGAAGCAACCAAATTGGTCTAAATCTCGCAAAGAATCTGATCATTTTTGGAATACAGCAGGCTTAGTTCGTAGGTTCATTGAGGATTTGTGGAACTTCTCCATTGTGCCAATGTTCTACAAGGAAACTGTAAGGGGAGCTTTAAATAAAAGAGAAACACTAAACAGACTCTTTCTTTTCCTGAAAGATAAAGATGCTATAAGGGCATTTGTCGAAATGAAATATGAAAATAAAATCACCCTATTTAATGCTTTATGCAGTCTTCACTATTCTGAATTGGTAGAAGATGAGGACGTAAGAATAAAAGTTCTAAAAGAACACGTTGAAGGCGAGTTGGCGATGGGAGAATTAAGTGAAGGCGAAAAGCAATTAATTACAGTGCTTGGTTTGCTGAAATTTACAAAAGATGATGAAGCACTTATTCTTCTTGATGAACCGGATACACATTTGAATCCAATGTGGAAGTGGAAATATATTGAATTCTTAAAGGATGTTGTCAACAAATCAGATAAAACTCAAATTATTTTTTGTACGCATGATCCCTTAGTAATAGGTGGGTTAGAAAAAGAACAAATACGTGTTTTCAAAAAAGATGAGAAATTAGAGACCTCTGTAATAGAACCAGACATAAGTCCTAAAGGTTTAGGAGTTGCTGGTATTTTAACAAGTCCATTATTTGGAATGCCTACAACCCTAGATAGACCAACAAATAGATTGTTAGAAGAGAGAAACTTATTATTATATAAAGAAAGTAAAGGTAATCTTACAGTTGAAGATAAGGCAAGGCTTAAAGAGCTTTTTGAAATTTTGAGTAACGAAGGGTTTAACTACACTTTTAAAGATCCTGATTTCTCCGAATTTATTGCAAAAAAAATGCAAAATCAAAATACTAAAAATTTATGATTTACATTGATAATACTAAGTTGGACAAACCTAATCAGAAATGGTTGGACAAAGCAGCTATATTATTACAAAAGCTAGAAGAAGCAGTAAGCATTGAAGAAAGAAATCAAATCATTGATAAAAATCATCGTATATGGAAGCTTTTGAAAGATAGCCTTAAGAAGCTATCACATGGAAAATGCTGGTATTCCGAAACTAAAAATGTTTACTCACATCCCCATATAGATCACTTCAGACCTAAAAAACGATCAGAGGATATATTTGACAAAAAAAATCCTCTCAAGGATGGATATTGGTGGCTAACCTTTGATATAACAAATTATCGATTATGTGGTAGTGTTGGAAATGTTAAAAAGGGAGATCATTTTGCAGTAAAATATAATAGGGTTCTTCAACCTGGTCCTATTTCTGACGAAGTATATTATTTTTTAGATCCAACTGTGAAAGAAGATGTTAAGCTTTTAAATTTTGACAATAATGGAACGATTAAGCCATCGGCACCTGAAGCATTGGAAAAATGGGATTATGAAAGAGCAAAATATACTATTGAGTATTTAGATTTAAATTACCCTGATTTACAAGAAGCCCGGAGATTAAAATGGCAAGAAACAACAATTATTATAAAAGAAGTAAATAGATTAAATTCAATATTCAACAATGAACCAACTAACCAAAATAAAAATAAAAAAGAATCTGAAAAAAATAAATTGAGAGCCATGCTTTCACCTAAACAAGAATTAACCTCTACAGTTAGGTCTTGTTTAAGAGCATCTGGGGAAGATTGGGCATATAAATTACTTGAAGAATAAAAATATGGCATCTACAAACATATTAGTAGCAAAAATTTGGTCATTTTGTGATACCCTTCGTGATGACGGATTAGGGTATGGAGATTATTTGGAACAGCTTACATACTTGCTTTTTCTTAAAATGGCAGATGAAAACAAAAACCAATATCAGATTCCTAAGGGCTGTGACTGGCAAGAATTAAAATCGTCCAATCAAATAATAGAAACATATGAATCAATCTTAAAAAAACTTTCAAATTCAGGCGGAATGCTTAGCAAAATATTTGTAGGCGCATTAAACAAAATACATGATTCCGTTAAGCTAAAAAAGTTAATAAACTTAATTGATGAAGAAGACTGGACTTCACAGGAAATAGATGTTAAAGGTGAAATTTATGAATCCCTACTACAAAAAAATGCTGAAAACAGTGGGGCGGGGCAATATTTTACACCAAGATCAGTAATTAATGTAATGGTTTCTTGCATACAACCTAAACCCCAAGAAACGGTTGCTGACCCATCCTGTGGCACAGGCGGTTTCTTTTTGGGTGTTCTTAATCATTTAAGAAAAACTATATTAACTAAGCCCCAGCAAGAGTTTTTAAAATTTCACACATTCAAAGGATGGGAAATTGAAAAAGCAACAGCTCGACTTTGTTTAATGAACCTTTTTCTACATGGAGTAGGAGATTTAAAGGAAACACCTGAAATAGAGACTACTGACAGTTTGAAGAGAGCTAATGGAGAGGTTTTTGAAGCAGAAAAAGTTGACATAATACTCGCGAACCCCCCCTTTGGAATAAGTAGTAGTGATATACCAACTACAGATAAGAGACAAGCTGAAAAGGATGGTTATTTCTTAAGAAAGGATTTTTGGGTAACAACAAGTAATAAACAACTTTCATTTTTACAACATATAGTAACAATGTTGAAAGAGAATGGAAGAGCAGCTGTTGTATTACCTGATAATGTATTGTTTGAAGGAGGCGCAGGGGAAACAATTCGGAAAAAACTTCTTGAAAAGACAAATTTACATACAGTACTTAGGCTACCGACAGGTATTTTCTATGCTCAAGGTGTGAAATCAAATGTATTATTTTTCCAAAAGGAATTTAAATCTAATACTCCAGCAACTAAAGAAGTGTGGATTTATGACTACCGAACAAATATTAGGCACACTCCTAAAAAGAACCCATTAAAATCTGAGCATTTAGAAGATTTTATAAAATGCTACAAAGCTGATAATATATCAGAAAGAGTAGAGACATGGAATAAAGAAAATGAAAGCGGCCGTTGGCGTAAATATTCTTATGATGACATTATCGAAAGAGATAAAACAAACTTAGATATTTTTTGGCTTAAAGATGATAATCTAATTGACTTGGATAATCTTCCCGATCCTGAAGTATTGATTGATGATATTATTGAGAATCTCGAAAGTGCCTTAACTAACTTTAGAACGATTAAAGATTCTATATAATCGAAATCTTTAAATAATACTTAAGTCTAATATTATCAGGCTTAAGTATTATTTTATCATATTGAATTGTAAATTATCATTTACTTTTGTAATTGACATTTTACTTCAGAAAAATCGAACGGAAAATTATTAATCTTTTCCTGAAATTCTTTTCGAGTATCTAAAACCACTTTTTCAAGAGGTTTTCCTTCATTAAAAAAATCGATAACTTCTTTGATATTTTCAACGCCATAAACATCTAGGTTATTGACAATGGCTGCTTCTCTGGTGTTTTGTTTCGGTAAAACAATTCCTTTAAACCCTTCTTCACGAGCCTGAATGGCAATTGGGAGAACACCCTTTATCGGCTGCAAACTTCCATCAAGTGAAAGCTCACCCATGATGATATAATCTTGTACATTTTCACCAAGAATTTGGTCAGAGGCAACTAGAATTCCGATAGCGATACTCAAATCATAAGCTGCGCCTTCTTTCCGTAAATCTGCAGGCGCCATATTAATCGTAACTTTTTTTCCGGGAATTTTGTAACCGCAATTTTTGAGTGCCGCAGAAATTCTGTAGCTGCTTTCTTTAATTGCATTATCGGGAAGACCTACCAAATGATAACCTACTCCTCCTGTATCAACGTTGACTTCAATGGTTATAGTTTGTGCAGATACGCCGAAAATGGAACTTCCATATATTTTAATCAGCATTGTGTGTTTTTTGTAAAAATAATTATTTTTTCTGAATAAGTAAATGATTTACAGCACTTATTTAGCAAAAAAAATAATTCAGGACAAAATATTCTGTCCCGAATTATCAGTATAAAGAAAACTCCTTTTAAATTTGACGATAATTGATTCAATAAACCAATGTAATTCCTGCTCCAAAGCCCATATCGCTATCATAGTGGGTAGATAAGGATGCATTTCGGGTAACGATATATTTTAAGTCCAACATATATTCTTTATCGGTATTTACAGAAAAAGCACCGCGCAATCTTCGGGTAAGAGGAATATCTTCTCTTCTTAATTGCAACCTAACAATTCCGTCTGTGAAAACTTCTGCCTGAAAGTCGATCAACATTGGTAGTGTGTACAAAACCCCTGCGCTAAGTGTTGCTCTTTGGTCTTTTTTATTTTTTTGTCCGAAAAGATTTTTTTCTAATTCACCAGAACCATGTGAATCTCTGTATCTCCAATCGAAGCCAATAAAAGGCATTAACCACTGCATTTTGCCAATATAACGACCAACGTGTGTTTCTGTTTCATAACCGTGCATATTGTTGTATCCTAATCTCCATTCTGTACCAATGCTCCATCTTGCATTTTGTAACATTGCTTGCCCGTCATTTCCATTGGTTGCAAAGTCATTTTCTGCCATAAGATGCCACTCATTACTTTCATTTTGAAGCATTTTATATGCTTTTTCTTTATCCGGAAGTTCTGGATTTTTGTAATCACCTACCGCAACAACTCTGTTCATTCCTGCCATCATGTGATACAAGATATGACAGTGGAAAAACCAGTCTCCCTCAGTATTGGCTGCAAATTCTATAATATCCGTTTCCATTGGCATGATATCCAATACATTTTTCAACGGAGCTTGAGAGCCATTTTCATTCAGAACACGGAAATCAAAACCATGAAGGTGCATGGGATGTCTCATCATAGAATTATTGATCAATTTTATTCTTAATATTTCTCCTTTTTTCACCTGTATTTTATCAACTTCGGAAAGCACCTTATTATCCATACTCCATACATACCGGTTCATATTTCCTGTAAGGGTAAGGGTAATGTTTTTTATAGAATCTTTTTTCGGCAAAGAAGTATCATACGGGGATTTTAGCATATTGTAATTTAAGGTTACAATATCATTATTCTCTGCACCGTGTGAAGAATGGTCCATGTTCGCATCTTTATTCATTTCCATTTTTTGAGAATCTTTTGTTTTCTCTCCTGTGATTTCAGGATACATCACTGCATTCATATCCATTTTTTGAAGACTCATTGCCATTCCCATGTCTTTCATATCGCCATTCATCTTCATCATATCGTTCATCATTTTCATTCCTTCAAAATATTTAAGCTTAGGAAGCGGAGCATGAAGTTGCTTGATGCCTTCTCCTACATAAATTGAAACCGATTTTGTTCTATCTTCTGGAGTTACTAAAAGCTCATAAGAAGTATTTTTTTCGGGAATTGTCACCACAATATCATACGTTTCAGAAACACCTATAATAAGTCTGTCTACCATCAATGGTTCTACATCATTACCATCGTTTGCTACAACTTCAATTTTTCCGCCTGCGTAATTAATCCAAAAATAAGAAGAAGCTCCTCCGTTGGAAATACGAAACCTCACCCGGTCTCCTGCTTTAAATTGAGATAACTGTTGTTCAGATGTACCATTAATTAAAAATTTATCGTAATAAATATCGCTTACATCCATAGCAAGCATACGTTTCCATTCGTTGGTAACTTTAGTCCCAAAATGCCCTTCTTTGATTGCTTCCCAATAGCTCTGCGTACTGTTTTTCTTTATTGCAAACCAATCATTGGCATTATGAAGCATTCTGTGAACGTTATTAGGATTCAAATCTGTCCATTCACTTAAAATCAACGGAATTGCAGGAATATCATCAATTCCTTTTCTAAAAGTAGGATCATCATCTCTCTTTTTCAAAATCATCGATCCATACATTCCTATCTGCTCCTGCAAACCTGAATGAGAGTGATACCAATGCGTTCCGTGCTGAATAATTGGAAATTTATAAGTATAGGTTGAATGTGGCTTAATTCCCATTTGAGTAAGCATAGGAACACCGTCTTCTTTGTTGGGCAACATCAACCCGTGCCAATGCAGAGAAGTTTCTTCATCCATAAGGTTATGCACGATGATCTCCGCAGTATCGCCTTCCGTAAATGTAAGCGTAGGCATCGGAATTTGTCCATTAACTGCAATCGCTCTTTTCACTTTTCCGGTGAAATTCACCAATGTATCTTTTACATACAGATGATACGTTACTGTTTTACCGCCTGTTAACTTTTTTTCAGGAAAAGGAAGTACTTTTTTGTTTTCAGACCTCTTCATTTGCTCATTCTGAGCATTGTGCGCAGAATGATCCTGGTGAGTAACCGTTCCCTTCTTTTCCATTTTCATTTCTTGTGCTTTCGCAAAGAAAAAAGAAAACAAAACTCCGAGAACTATATATTTAGTTTTAAGCATATTATTTGTTATTTTATTAAAAATAAATTTATCTATCATTTTGTTGTTTTTGTATTACATTCAACCAATTTATCATTTCAACTTTTTGTTGGTCTGATAGTTTTGCATTTTTATGGAGAAGTGTATAAGAATCAAGCGGCATTTTGTCTTCTTTTACTTGTTCAATAATCCCGTTTAGTTTGTTACGTTGCTTACGGACACTATAATTTTTCCATTCATTAAAATTCAGCTCTTCTTTTCCTTCTTTAATATGTTTTTCCATAAAATATCTTGCAGGCTGAATATAAGAATAAGCCGGGTAATTGGTATTATTACTATGGCAATCATAACAAGAATTTTTTAATATATTCTGAATCTTAGTTGGAGCCTTGTAGAAGTTGGCAAAACCGTCAGACTGAGCCTGCCCTTTATCTATATTTCGGGCAGGCTGGTAGATCTGAATCAGTAGAAAAAGTATAAATCCTATGAGAAGAATCTTTTTAATAGCCTTTTTCATTTTACCATTCTTTTTGCACAGAACCACAAGTAAGCATCTTGCTTCCCTGATAAGGATTTACAATTTCCTTTTTCTCGCTTATCCAGATTGCTCCTTTATTGTCATTATACATGGGGCAAAAATCTTTATATAATTTTTGCTCGCTTCCGAAAGTTTCAATCAAATCATTTACATCTTTACTCAGCATATCAAAATGCTCACGTTGATGCTCAATACTTCCTGTACCTGCAGCAATATGCTCTGCATTTTCCTCCATGCTTTCTGCAATTTCCTTATAAAAAGATTTCTTTTTGGCATCTAAATTCTGGGTATCTGTTTTCTTTAAAGTCTCAAATAACATTTTTCCGGCATTTGCAGCAGCTTTAGAATCATCTTTTGCCAAAGAATTTTTAAGCATCAGATAATCTTTGATGATTGCTTTAGTAGAAAATGCAGTTTTTGCCTCCATTTTTTCGTCTGTTTTTGCTATAACTTCAAATGATTCAGAATCAGAAACTTGAGATCCAGAATTTTCATTCATAGAATCTTTTATTATTTCAGACTGATAATCTGTATTTTCTGTTACAGGTTCAGTTTTAGGTTTGCTACATGCGGCAAAAACAAATCCTACTATTACAATTGCTATTATATTTTTCATCTTAATTATTTTTTTATGTTTTTATTTTAAAGTTTCTACAGTACTTCCACAGGTAAGCATTTGTGCTCCGTAATATGGGTTTTTAACTGTATTTTCAAGACTCAGCCAATTAGCATCCTGCATCGGACAATACTGATAATAAATAGGAGTTGAATGCTTTGATGTTTTCAGTAATTCATACATATTTTTAGATAACGATTTAAAAGTTTCTCTTTGCTTTTTAATGTCTTGTATTTGAGAAATTGCTTTTGCATCAGTTCCTAAAGTATTCATCACTTTCATCCATGCATCATGTTCTGATGGAGACAGTTCCCCCATTTTTACTGCTGTAACCGTATTCATCAATTCTTTTGATTGAGCTGAAGCTGTTTTTGAATCTGCTTTTACAAGGGCATCTTTTATTGAAAAATAATGAGACTGAACATTACTCAAAGGTGAATCTGATTGTTTTCTTTCTTTATTCATTGAAGCGAGATCATGACCTTTTGACATAGAGTTTTCCATTGAAGAATGGTAATGTCCGTGATCGTTCATTGTTTTAGTCATTGTCTTATTTCTTTTGTACTGACAACAAGACGGAAGTTTAGCATAAACATCATCCGGAGCATAAAAAAATTCGCTATCATATCCTGCGTTGGCAATCCTTTTCAAAATTTCCTGTTGATTTGTTTTTGATGGATCATAAGTCAATGTTGCCATTTTAGAAGCTTTATCCCAATTTACGGTGGCTACATTTTTCACATTTCCAGATTTCTCAATCTTTGATTTGCACATATCGCAATTTCCTGAGATTTTTACAGTTTCGGTTTTTGCGTTTTTAATCTGGGCAGTATATACTAATGATACTAAAAGCATCATAACTGCCATTATTTTTGATATTGATTTCATAATATTTTTTTATTAAAACAATGAGAAGTAATGTTGATCAAATAAGGTAATGTCGTCAAAGTGACCTCATATTTTGTTTTTGAAACAACTAAGTTTGGTTAAAAACAAAATACTACATTACAATACGTATTACTAATCTATTGCGTAGAAAGAATTAAATTTAAATAATTGATAAAGTTGAAAACAGAGTCGTTTTCAAAAGTGCATAGCTATGGCTATACAATAAAGAGATTATCCTATTTTAGGGATCAACCAAATGGAATAGAATCCTTTGGAAATATTAGTTTCGTAATTAGAAAAAGAGGGCGTTACATCAACCTTTGCTTTTCCAAAAGAGAAACTATTAGAATAAAAACAAGATACATTGCTATTGGTAGGGCATTTACACAAAGCATTATTACAATCATTTCCACAATGATCTTTTTTGCTTTGCTCATGCGAACATGCATCTTTGCAATCCTCTTTTTTTGATGCAGAAGCGTGTGTGTTTGCTTTCTGCGAAGAGATATCACTCATGTTACATGCATAAGTTTGAGTGGGCATTAATAAAAAACCCCAACAAACGAAAAACAATATGTAAACACTTCGATACATCTTATTGCTAAGTTAATATTTTTTTATTTTAAAATAAAATTTTTAACATTTTTTAATCACTATGATCACCCTATTTCTTCAAGCAAAATTTATTTATATTTGTGAATAACCTTCTTTTAAGGATTTAAGAAAAAGAAAAAAGTATTCCATTATGGTAACAAAACCTGAAATCTCATGGGCAGATTTTGAAAAAATTGACATTCGATGCGGGACCATTATTTCCGTTAATGATTTTGAAAAAGCAACAAACCCTTCTTACCAACTCGAGATTGATTTTGGAGATTTAGGAACCAGAAAATCTGCTGCACAAATCACCACACTTTATAGCAAAGAAGATTTAGTTGGAAAACAAATTTTAGCAGTCGTTAATTTTCCAAAAAAACAGATTGCCAATTTTTTCAGCGAATGCCTGGTTTTAGGAGTTTATGGTGAAGATGCAAAAGATGTAACCCTTCTTTCACCGTCTCTTCCAACAAAAAACGGGTTGCAGGTGGGATAGATTTTAATAAAATAAACCTAATGGGTTTTTGAAACCCGTTAGGTTTGAATATGATAATAAAATTTAATTTTTAAAAATAATTAATCAAACACAGATATGATACAAAACATTCCATTAGAAAAAGTTTTATTTCTTGATATTGAAACCGTTCCTAACTCTGGTTCTTGGAAAGATTTATCTGAAACCGAACAAAAACTTTGGGACAAGAAAACAAGGTTTCAGAGAAAAGATGAAATTTCTGCAGAAGATTTTTACGACAGAGCCGGAATTATGGCAGAGTTTGGAAAAATTATCTGCATTACGATTGGAATGCTTGAGAAAAATGACACTTTAAGAATCAAAAGCTTCGCGGATGATGATGAAAAAAAAATGTTGACTGAATTTGGTGAACTTTTTAATAGCCCAAGACTGCGTGATGTAATTCTCTGTGCTCACAACGGAAAAGAATTTGATTTCCCGTGGATTGCAAGACGATTTCTTATTAACGGAATGATGCCGCCTACTCCATTCCAAATGTTTGGAAAAAAACCTTGGGAAATTCCGCATATCGACACCATGGAACTGTGGAAGTTCGGAGATTATAAAAGCTATGTTTCATTAGAATTATTAGCTCATGTTTTCGGAATTCCTACTCCGAAAGACGACATCGACGGATCAATGGTTTCATCAATCTACTACATAGAAAAAGACTTGCAACGAATAGTTGACTATTGTGAAAAAGATGTCTTAACTTTGGCCAATATTTTCAGACGGATGCGTCAGGAAGATTTATTAAAAAGAAATATCAATTTAGATTAAATAAAATGCCGTTAAAACGGTTAAAACGATAAAATGAAATTTACAGACGATCAGATTGCCGATATAGGAGAAGAGATTATAAGAGTATTAAAAACCGTTTACGATCCCGAAATTCCAGTGGATATTTATGAATTGGGGTTGATCTATGATGTACAGATTTCCGATGAAGCCGATGTAAAAATCATCATGACCTTAACGACGCCTAACTGCCCGGTTGCAGAAACTTTACCACAAGAAGTAAAAGACAAAGTAAAAGCTGTAGAAAATGTAAATGAAGTTGAGCTTGAACTTACTTTCGAACCAAGCTGGAACAAAGATATGATGAGTGAAGAAGCGAAGTTTGAGTTGGGAATGTTGTAATGTAAAACTTGGAAGATGGAAGTATGATGCTGGAAGTTTTTAAAGCTAAGCAACCAAACTATCTCTCTCCATTAAAATAATATAAGAGCTGTCAATATTTTTGGCAGCTTTTTATTTTTGACAAATCTTATCTCTATCTTTAATGTATGCTTGTCATTCCGTAGGAATCTCGACAATTTTTTTAATTTAGATTTCCTTTGCAATTTCTTTACCTTCTCTTCTACTCCATTCACTCCAGGAACCAACGTATAAATTTGGAATTTCAAAGCCGGCATAAGCAAGCGCCAAAATTGTGTGACAAGCAGTAACTCCTGAACCACAGTGAATGATTAGTTTTCCAGGCTTATTTTTCAATAATTTTTGATATTTTTCTTTCAAAATTTCAGGCTTCAAAAAGTTTCCGTTTTCATCTAAATTTTCAGAAAAAGGAATATTAATCGCTCCCGGAATATGACCTGCTACCAAATCGATTGGTTCAGACTCACCTTTATAACGATAAGCATCTCTTACATCGATTACAGTAGCAGATTCGTTTGTTAAGTCATTTTCAACATCTTCCAAACTCGAAACAGGTAGAAGCCAATGTTTTTTTGTAATGATTTCAGCTTTCTCAAAAGTTTCTTCTCCTGATGAAAAATTCAAATCATCTTTTTCAGCCTGCTGAATTCCGCCATCTAAAACCTGAACATTTTTCAGTCCAAAAGATTTCAACATCCACCAAGCTCTGGCTGCAGCATTTGCTCCGTTTTTATCATCATAAATGACAACATGAGAATCTTCTGAAATTCCTAAGCGGGAAACGATTTCGGCAAACTTTTGAATGTCTAGCAAAGGATGCCTTCCTCCAAAAGCTGCATTTTCATTTGTTTCAGCTAAATCTTTTTCTAAATCTACGAATCTTGCGTCTTTGAGGTGTTGATTCAGATAGTTTTGATAACTGTCTTTTCCTGTTCGTACATCAAGAATGATAAGTTTTTCAGTAGAAAGTTCTTTTAATTGTTTCGGTAAAATTATAGGAAGCATGGATGTTTAATTTAAATTTTCTCGCAGATTTTGCTGATTACGCAGATTAATTTATGTGAATCCGGTTTAAGCAGTAAAAATAAACCACTTATTGTGAAGTTGTTATGCATTTAACGCAAAGATTGATTTTTGCAAATCTTATTTTTAAGGAGCAAAGATGAATCAATAAATTGATTTTATGAAGCTCTCCTTTTATTCAAGCTTCATCAGCGACTTTGTCGCCATTCTTTGCTTCTTAAAATAATCAGCTTACTAATTAAAATCTTTGCGTGATAAAAGATTTTGCTCAATTTCTTATCCCAAATTCAGGTAGTTTTAGATTTTAAATCTGCTCAATTTGCAAAATCTGCGAGAGTCAAAAATAAAAAACCGCAGAAATTTCTGCGGTTTTGGTTATTGATAAATGAAAATCATTGTCTGTACCAGTTCCGGATGAAGGCTTTTTGCAACCGGACAATTATGAGCGGTTTCCTTAATAAAAGCTTTCTCTTCATCAGAATATTGATCTGAAAAAACAAAATTACAAACAATTTCACCAATTCTTCTTGGCTCGGGTTTCATAATTTTCTGAAGCGTACAGTAGGCTCCGTCAATATTTATATTTTTGTTTTTACCCAAAATCGCAATGGTTGTCAATGCACATTCTGCCAAAGAAGTGGCACACAAATCGGTTGGCGAAAATTTTTCACCCTTTCCGTGATTATCGGTTGGTGCATCACTTTCGATGATGGTTCCAGATTGTAAATGTTCTGCTGAACATCTTAAGCCTCCTATATATGTTATTTTTGATGTCATAATTTTTTATTTAAAATGAAGAGACGGTGTCTCTAGAAATGAAAAATATCTTTCGCTCTGTTATAAGAACTTTCGAAATTCAATAAGTTTAAATTGTGTTGCGCTTTTTCTATGCTCATAAAATTGATTACTTGCTCTGTTGGCATATTTCCTACCAAATCATCTTTTGCCATCGGACAGCCGCCAATTCCTTTTATCGCAGAATCATATCTTCTACAGCCTTTATCATAAGCTGCTTTCAGTTTAGAATAAGACTCTTCGTAACGGTTATGAAAATGTGCTCCAAAATCTATCTCAGGATATTTCGATGGAATTTTTTCGAACAATAAAGCAATCGTTTCCGGTGTTGCAACTCCAGTTGTGTCGGAAAGCAGGATGTTTTTAATTCCTATCTCTGAAAATCTATTCGCCCAAAAATCTACATCTTCCCATTTCCACATTTCGCCATACGGATTTCCGAATGCCATTGAAAAGTAAATATTAAGTTCTTTGCCTTCACTTTTGGTGAGCTCAACCATTTTTACAATATCATCAAAAGCTTCCTCCTGATTTTTATTGGTATTTCTGTGCTGAAAAGTTTCAGAAATTGAAAATGGAAAACCTAAAATATCTACAGATTGATGTTTCAAGGCTTTTTCAGCACCTCTATAATTTGCAATAATTGCAGAAACTTTGGTATTAGACAAAGATTTATCGATATTCTCGGCAACCTCAGCAGAATCTGCCATTTGCGGAATGGCTTTCGGAGAGACAAAACTCAGGCAATCAAGCACATCAAAACCTACTTCCATCAGTGAATTGATGTAATCTATTTTTTTATCGGTCGGGATAAACTCATCCCAACCCTGCATCGCATCTCTAGGGCATTCTGTAAGAAACATTTTACTTTTGATTTTCTCAAATATAATAAAACTAAACTATTTAGTTCTCGCTTCCAACAAAGCTAATATTAAATTGATTATCAATAATTTATTTCCGATTTAAAATTTCAATACAATACATTCACCAACAAATAACCTGTTCTGAATTTTGAATTTGCCCGTTTTTGTTTAAATATTAAAAAAAATAACGATAAATTATACTTTTTAATTTTTCATTTCAATCATCTTTTCAATTACATGAATTAATTTTTCTAAACCTTCTGAAACTTTAAGTAGTGCTTCTGATGTTTCAATCCGTAAATTTGAGCTATTACTTATAACATTCTGGCTATTTATAATATTAATAGGATTCTCAGTTGGAAGTAAATCATTAATATCAATATCATAAAGTTTAGCAACTTTAGACAAATTTTCAGCTTTAGGAAATGATCTATCACTTTCCCAATCACAGTAAGTGCTTTGAGAAATATCTAAAAGCTCCGCTACTTTTTGCTGAGAATAATTATTTCTATATCGGTATTCCCGAAGTTTTTTTCCTATTTCCATCTTTCTTTTTTAACAAAAATAGGAAATTATCGGAAATCCTATTGATTTTATCGGGAAAAGGTTATGGTGAATTAAGAATTGTTAGTAATTTTATTTTAAATAAAAACATAATGTATGAAAAAAATTTTATTCGTAGCTTCTATAGCTATAACTACAACTGTAAATGCTAAAGACTTTAGTGAGAAAAAAACTTCTGAAGAAAAAAAAGAAACCAAAGAAGATGTAAAAAAAACTAAAGCGGAGAGATGTCATACATACGGTATGGTAGCATGGTGCAAGCCTAATGATATGGTTTTGATTCTGTATGTTGGGATGACGCCGTTCCAGGCAGTTATGATCAAGCTAGAGCATGTCAAAGAGAAAATGCAGATTTATATAATATTTTCATGTGCAAAACACGTGACTTTTCCAGTGCAAGTACTAGTATATATTAATTTTAAGTTACCTGTAAATTTTCTTTAATTTTAATATTAAAAATATTATGAAATTTAAAATAATTTTTTTATTCCTTCTATCAAATTTATTTTTTGCGCAAAAACCAGACAGTTCTTTTATCGAGTGTAAATATTTAGCCTCTTTTCTTATTGATACTGCTAATACAAATACTTTAAAAAAAGAACTTGTTTATCTAAGAATAGGCGAGAATTCTTCTTTATTTAAAAGTGATTTTAAAGAAAAAGCGGATTCTATAACTTTCGCAGAAATAGACAAGAGTAATGCAAATCCTATTAATGGTATCTCGATATTAAAAACTGACAAATGGGCATCAGCAAAATATAATCCAGAGGTTTTTTATAATAAAGATAAACTTATTATATATGATAAAATATTAAATGTTACTTATAATTATCAAGCCGAAGAAAGAACTAAATGGGTCTTTTTAAATGAAACAAAAAAAATCAAAGGATATACTTGCAAAAAAGCAATTGGAAAATATCATAAAAAAACAATAACTGTTTGGTATACTTCAGAAATTCCGATTTCAGACGGACCATATACATTTAAGAATTTACCTGGTCTTGTTTTAGAAGCATATGATTCAAAAGATTATTTCCATTTTACTTTAGAAAGTTTAAAGAGAATAAAAAAACCTATTAAACCTTTAGAGGGTACTATAAGCACAGAATATAGTAAATTTGTAAAAAAAAGAACAGATATTTTTAATGATCCTATAGGAGCTTTTGTGGGAATATTTGGCAAAACCCCTCCAAAACAAGACCACGAACGCATGATAAAAAATATCAGAAGTATTAATAATTATTTGGATTAGCATTAAACAAAAAAACCTTCGTTATGAAGGTTTTTTTGTTTATTTGATTTAGTATATGCATCGTATATTTGTAAAAATTTAATTTAAAAATGAGTACAATAGAATTCAACTCGATGTGGAGAGAAAAACTGCTGAACCGTTTTCTCAGCTATGTAAAAATATATTCAACAAGTGATGCTGAAAGCGAAACCACTCCTTCAACAGAAAGACAATGGGACATCGCCAATTACATCACGGAAGAACTGAAAACAATTGGTTTGGAAGATGTTTCTATTGATGAGCACGGTTACATTATGGGCTACGTTCCATCTAATTTGGAAAACAATAATCAACCAACGATAGGATTTATTTCTCATTATGATACTTCACCGGATTTCAGTGGTGAAAATGTAAAACCTCAGGTTTGGGAAAATTATCAGGGTGAAGATTTAGTTTTAAATAAAGAAACAAATTTCACTTTATCACCTTCAAAATTTGAAAGTTTAAAAAAATATATCGGTCAGACTGTAATTACAACTGACGGAAATACCCTTCTTGGAGCAGATGACAAAGCAGGTTGCGCTGAAATCGTAACAGCAGCAGAATATCTAATTGCTCATCCGGAAATTAAGCATGGAAGAATTGCTGTAGGATTTACACCGGATGAAGAAATCGGAAGAGGAGCACATAAATTTGATGTAGCAAAATTCGGAGCTGAATTCGCTTACACAATGGATGGCGGAGAAGTTGGTGAACTAGAATATGAAAATTTCAATGCAGCCGGAGCGGTTGTAAAAATCCACGGATTGAGCGTACATCCCGGTTATGCTTTTGGAAAAATGATAAACGCAAGTCTTTTGGCAGCAGAATTTATCCAGTCTCTTCCTGCAAACGAAACACCTTCAACGACAAAAGGTTTTGACGGTTTTTATCATTTGATGGATGTAACTTCTGATGTTTCAGAATGTAAGCTTCAATATATTATTCGTGATCACGACGAAGAGAAATTTGAGGCTAGAAAAAAATTCATGGAAGAAAAAGTAGCTGAATTTAATGCAAAACATGGCGAAAAAACCGCCGAAGTGGAGATTAAAGAACAATACCGCAACATGAAGCAGCAATTTGAAGGCAAAATGCACATTGTAGATCTTGCTGCAAAAGCAATGAAAGAAGCCGGAATTGAGCCTAAAATTAAAGCAATCAGAGGTGGAACAGACGGAGCGCAGTTATCTTATATGGGATTGCCTTGTCCGAATATTTTTGCGGGCGGAATCAACTTCCACGGACCTTACGAATATGTGGCGCTGGAAAGTATGATGAAAGCAACTGAGGTGATTGTAAATATTGTGAAAGCGTAAAAGTAATTTACTTATTATATGAAAACCATTGCTTTTGCAATGGTTTTTTATTTCCAAATCATTTAAAATCAAAGAGATTCATTTTAATTTTCTATCTTTAAAAATGTAAAACATATTACATCTTAACCAAATACAAAACTTTTAATTTATGAAAAACATTAAAAAACTTCTGAGAAAAGATTTGTCAACAATTCTTGGCGGAGCCGGATCTGGTTGCCATACAAATGGAGATTCCGCTTATTGCTGGACTGATTGCGAATGTACTTTTGGAAAAGCATGCGAAATGAATGATGACGGAAATCCAGGACAATGCGTCGCTGTTGGAGGTGGCGGAGGCGGTGGTGGAACACCTTATTGTCCTCCCGGTGATGACCGTTGTACCGAACAACCTTTTTAAAACTATAAAATCTCTGCAAAACTGTAGAGATTTTTTTATGAAATATCTGGTTGATGATATCTGAATTTATTCTTACAGGAAAATTTTTCTTCTCGTCATTTAAACTTTAAGAATAGCTTTTCTATACTTGCCTTCAGGATTCTTTACAACATTTTTTATAAACCTTTTTTCACAAGCTCCGCATTCAAGAAAGTTTTTTCTGCCCTTTTCTAAAGTCATGTGATTTGGATGACTAATTTTTTCCAAGTCAAAACATCCATCATCTTCCCAAAAGCAGACATCGCAGATTTCATATTGCCCTCGTTCGGAAAGAGAAAAATATCCACAACAATAGCATTGAACATTTAAATCATTATTTTTTTCATCCATCTGTCAATATTAAACAAAAAAACCACTACGAAAAAATGCAGTGGCTTCACAATATTTAAAATTAAATTTTAATCGTTGTATTGGTTTCCTAAAAAAGCATCCCAACCTTGCGCCGTTAAAGCAACCAATTGATTAGAACCTCTTGCCACCATAAAATTACCCTCTTCTTTTTCAACAGCATGACCGATAATGGTAAAATCCGGGTGATTTTTTATTTTATCAAAATCCTCTGAAGCAATCGTGAATAACAATTCATAATCTTCACCACCGCTTAATGCCGTCATTACGGGGTTTAAATTAAAATCATCCGCAGTTGTAATTGTTAAATTATCCATCGGGATCTTCTCTTCGTACAATCTGAAACCAACTTTCGACTGGTCAGAAAGATGCAGGATTTCTGAAGCTAAACCGTCAGAAATATCAATCATAGACGTTGGTTTAATATCCAATTGTTCTAAAATTCCTTTCACATCCGTTCTTGCTTCAGGCTTTAACTGTCTTTCTAAAATATAGTCAAAACCTTCCATTTCAGGTTGCATATTGGGATTAGCCAAGAAAACAGCATGTTCTCTTTCTAAAATCTGAAGTCCCATATAAGCTCCGCCTAAATCTCCGGTTACCACCAATAAATCATTTGGTTTTGCACCGCTTCTTTTAACGATATTTTCTTCATTTTCAATTCCGACAGCGGTAATGCTCATCACCAAACCGGCATTGGAACTCGTTGTATCTCCGCCAATTAAGTCCACTTTATACCTTCCGCAAGCTGCTTGAATTCCTGAATATAATTCTTCTAAAGCTTCCACCGGAAAACGGTTTGAAACAGCCAAAGAAACCAAAATCTGGGTAGGCGTTGCATTCATTGCTGCAATATCACTTAGATTCACAACAACAGCTTTGTAACCTAAATGTTTCAATGGAACATATCCTAAATTGAAATGAACACCTTCTGCCAAAACATCGGTCGTTAAAACAACTTTTTTATTTCCGGGATTGATAACGGCAGCATCATCTCCTACTCCAAGTTCCGAAGATTCGTTGGATAATGGAAAAAATTCCGTTAAGTGTTTAATTAAACCAAACTCTCCCAATTTTGAGATCGGTGTTAATTCTTGATCTTTATCTTCAAACATAAATTTTATTATAAGTGATGCTTGATAAATGATAAATGATTTTGAATCGTTTTAGGTTATCAAACATCATTTATCTCTTATCATTTATTAGTTAAATGTTGCCGGGTCAATATTTTCCGGACGGAAAGGAAGTTTTTTAAAATCTTCTCTTGTCATCAAAATCGTTTCCGCAGTTTTATATTTATTCATTGCTTCTACCACATCATCCGGTGGTGATGTCATTTTTCTCAACATTGTATCAATCCAAACACCGGTTGCTTCAGAAGTCGCACAGTGTGAGCCATCAGGAAGATAAAATTTATGTACGAAACGGTAGATCGCTGCATCTTCTGCACATCCATCAATTTCTAAACTAACAATCACCTTCTGATCGGCGAAAATTTCCTTGAAAAAAGAAAATCGCTCATGCATAATTACAGGACCAATTCCCCAACGACTCATTTGGGTAACACCCATTTTTTCTTTTTTCATAAAAGCCATTCTCGTTTGCGCACAATATTGCACGTAAGATGAGTTGGCCAAGTGTTTATTTGCGTCTAAGTCGCTCCAGCGAACTTCGAATGTATGATAAAATGTCATTTATTAAAAGTTTAATTTGAACTTTATTTGCCACAAAAGTCACAAAAGATAAATTGTAATTTTAAAGTTTAAATACGATTACGTAAAGTTCACAACAGATGAAAATCTAAGATTTTCAAAAAAACTAATGTGTTCTTTTTTACAAAATCAATTAAACTTAAATAACTAATGTTTTAAAAAGCTTTTGCGACTTTTGTGGTTAGAAAAAATTCAAAAAATTATAATCCCCAAAATTACTCAAATAAGATGGTTTATAAAAATTGTAGTTTTGCAAAAATAATCCGTTGCATAAAAGCTTGTGAATTTTCAAATAATTAAAATGATTTCACATCCCTTTTTTGTTCTTTTGACAAACTCAAAATAGCGTTAAACTTTTGTGCCTTTTGTGGTTAATAAAAAATTATGAAGCAAATTATCATTATCGGAGGTGGTGCCGCAGGTTTTTTTTGTGCAGCAAATCTTGACGAAAAGAAATATAAAATCACCATTCTTGAACAGAATTCGGATGTTCTTCAGAAAGTGAAAATTTCCGGAGGTGGTCGCTGTAATGTGACTCATGCCTGTTTTGACCCACGAGAATTGGTTCAGTTTTATCCTCGTGGTAACAAAGAATTACTGAGTGTTTTCACCAAATTTCAGCCAGGAGATACCATGGAATGGTTTGAAAGCCGAAATGTTTCGTTGAAGATAGAAAAAGATAACAGAATTTTTCCTGAAAGCAATTCTTCACAAACGATTATTAATACTTTTCTTAATGAAATACAACAGAAAAATGTTGAAGTAAAGACGAAATGTTCGGTAAAAGAAATTGAAAAATTAGACGGCAACTATTTAGTAAAAACAAGTTTAGGAGATTTTGAAGCTGATTTTGTAATCTACACAACCGGAAGTTCGCCAAAGTCTTTAAAAATGATTGAAAATCTGGGACATAAAATTATAGACTTGGTTCCTTCCCTATTTACATTTAATATTAAAGATGATTTACTGAAAGATCTTTTGGGAACAAGTTTTGAAATGGCAGAAACCTCTATTCCAAAATTAAAAACTGAAGAAAGCGGACCGTTATTGATTACGCATTGGGGACTTTCGGGACCAGCAATTTTGAAAATTTCGGCATGGGAAGCGATCAATTTGGCGAAAGTAAAATACAATTTTGAGATTCAAGTGAATTTTATTTCAAAAGATATTGATGGTGCAGAAGAGTTATTTCAGAATTTCAAACAATCAAATCCAAAAAAATCAATTGGACAATCAAAGATTTTTGAGGTGACGAATCGTTTTTGGCAAAGAATTCTGGAAGTTTCAAAAGTTGATTTGAATAAACAAATTGCGAATATTTCAGGAAAAGAGATACAGACAATTCTTGAAAATTTGTGCAAAAAGAAATTTCAGGTAACCGGAAAATCAACATTTAAAGATGAGTTTGTAACCGCAGGAGGTGTAGATTTAAAAGAAATTAATTTTAAAAATATGTCTTCGAAAATTTTACCTAACTTTTACGTTGCCGGAGAAGTGCTGAATATTGATGCCGTAACCGGCGGATTTAATTTTCAAGCTTGCTGGAGTGAAGCATGGTTGATTGCGCAGGATTTGAATAATTTATAACAAGAAAAAGCAATATGAAAAAAACATTAATCGTAACTCTCTTTTTAAGCTTTGGGATTTTCTTTTCTCAAAATCACACTTCAGCACTTAATAAAACATTTGAACTTGAAAAAAAAGACAGTTTATATCAAGACGCTGATGAACTTCCAGTCTATCCGGGAGGAATAAATGCTTTTAGAAACAATTTTGCAAAAACCTTCAATAGCAGTAAAATTAATGCTAATGGTTTAGCAAAATCCGAAGCTCGGTTTGTAATTTCAGAGGAAGGAATAATTACAGACATTGTAATAATAGGGGAAAATAAATCGATGAATAAGGAAATGGAGCGTAGTATAAAATCCATGTCAAAAACCAAATGGAAGCCTGCCATACTCAACGGAAAACCCGTAAAATATTTGTTTAGGCTACCTATTGCAATGAATTTTCATAATTAAACGTGTCTTTAAGTATAAGAAATAACACATTTTTTAAAATCCTTCTCATCATCGGATTCGGGTATTTCTTTTGGCTGATGCTGAAAATCACTTTAGAATATATTCCTTTAGATTCCAAGGTCAGTTTTTTAATGATTAAACAAACTGAAGTTGTAGAAAGACCGGAATATCTTTATTTCTTTTACACCCATGTTTATACAAGCATTTTTGTTTTATTAACTGGTTTTTTAGCTATTTTAAGAAAAGATTTCAGACTGAAAAACTTTCACAGAAACACCGGGAAAGTTTATATTTTTTTGATTCTACTATTTGCTGCACCTTCTGGAATTTATATGGGAGTTTTTGCAAATGGTGGATTTTTATCAAAAATTTCTTTTGTCATTTTAGGTTGTCTTTGGTGGTTTACTACGTTTAAAGCTTTTCAATTAGCCCGACAGAAAAAATTTAAAGCTCACAAACAATGGATGTGGCGAAGTTTTGCACTCACAATTTCTGCCATCACTTTGAGAATGTGGAAAGTAATTATTGTATATTTATTCCACCCAAATCCAATGGATGTTTACCAAATCATCGCTTGGCTCGGCTGGGTTCCAAACATTTTATTAATTGAATATTTAATCACAAAAAAGCACATTTAATTTATATGAAAATTTTAAAATTTACCTTAATCACTCTCTTTACCATCAGCTTAATAAGCTGTAAAAAAGACGCTACCGTTACTGAAACTCCCAAAGATTCTTTAACGGCAAAAAAAGATTCTGTGGTAATCCCTGAAGTTCATAAAGAATATTACGGAATTTACACCGGAGAATTTGCAGGAAAAGGAGAGCTTTATGACAACGAAACCAAAGAATATTACGAAGGGACAGATTATAAAAGACTTTCCTTAAAAATCAATAGGATTACTCAAGATTCTGTTTACGGACAAAGCATTGTAAATGGAACTCAGCGCCCTTTTCGTGGGGTTTTCAATGAAGGTTCTCAATCTTTTATTTTGGATGAACCAGGAAATGATAAAACCGACGGAAGATTTGAAATCAAGCTAAAAAATGACAGCATTACCGGAAAATGGACCGCTTTTAATAAATCTGCTGTAAAAGCTCCTTTAAAAAACTTAAAACTGATCAAAAAAGAGTTCGTTTACAATCCGAATTTTATGCTGGATGAAAATTCAGACCTGATTGATTGGGAAAATCCTAAAGATTTTAAAGAAAAATATACCGACGAAGAAACCGGAAAAACAGAAACTTACACTGCTTCAAAAAACAGAATTGCTTCTGATGCCGTTTTTAAAATCAATGCTTCTAAACAGAAACTAAGCGAAAAAGACCTTAAAAATCTAAGAAAATTGGATATGGAAATCATCAAGAATGCAGTTTTCGCAAGACATGGTTATTCCTTTAAAAAACAAACGTATAGAAACTTCTTTGAGCAGACCGACTGGTACATCCCTGTTTCTAACAACGTTGACAGCGAATTATCACCTATGGAAAAAGACAATGTGGCTTTACTCAACCGCTTCATCAAGTATGCTGAAGATAAGTACGATTCTTTTGGAAGGTAAATGATTATGAAAAAATATTGCGCTCTTTTACTGATATTATTTTGTCTAATTTCTATCGATGCTCAAAAAGATTCGATAAAATATGCTGAGGTAAAAGCAGGCTCTGATTATGGAAAAAAATCGTCTTTAGATAAAATCCCTGAATTTCCGGGAGGGCATGCTGCATTTATGAAACAGATTATCAATAATTTCAACACGACTCCATTATGGAAACAGAACATTGCAAGAGCAAGTGCAATTGCCGTTTTTGATATTGATAAAGAAGGAAATATGATTAATCTGAGAGTAGAATCTTATGACTATGCAGCTGTAAAAACAGAGTTTCTAAGTGCGCTCAACAAAATAAAAACAAAATGGATTCCCGGCGAAAAAAACGGTGAGAAAGTAAAAATGCGTATGCGACAACCTCTTCAGTTTAATTTAGAATAATACTATCAATTTACCTTTATTTTTGTGAAGATGTATAAAATAATACACCCAACTCCGTAACATAAAATATCAATCCACGAGAAAGAATTTCCGATTACAATATACATCAGGCTTCCCGGTTGGAAGCCTAATTTATCCGCAATATGGAAAAACTGGGCAAACTCAACCAGACATGAAAAAACAAAAATCCCGATGATTAACTTTGTTTCGTTGATGATGACAAAACTTTTCACAAAAGTATACAGCAGCATTACCACAATTACATCTCCCAGATAAGCTCTGATAAAGAAATTGTCTTTTAAAACCGTTGCAATTAAAACCTCAACAAGGAAGATAAGGATGGTTAAAAGGAAATATTTCGGGCTAAATTTAAATTTCATCATGATGAGTTGGGCTAAGTCTTTATATAAAAAAGAGCAGACTAAAAGCCTGCCCAATATCTCAATTTAATTTTAAAAATAAAATTATTTTTTCACTTTTATTGTACAGCCTATCGCAACTGTTTTAGTATTTGCAACCGGTTTTCCGCTCAATAAAGCATCCATTGCATCTTGTACATAATGCTCTGAAACATCATTAGGATCATCATAATTATTGTCGATGGCTCCAATATATTTTACGATATTTTTCGCACCTTCTTTCTGAAGAATAAAAACGTGCGGCGTTTTTGTGGCACCATATTGAGGATAAACTTTCTGTCCTTCATCCACTAAATACGGAAATGTAAAACCTTTTTCCTTAGCTCTGGTTATCATTTGCTGGAAACCATCTTCTGGCTGCACATTCGGATCATTTGGGTTAATAGCAATTACAGGATAACCGGCATCTTTGTATTTTTTATCAAGTGCAACAATTCTGTCTTCATATTTTTTTGCATACGGACAATGATTGCAGGTAAAAACCACGATGAAACCTTTTGCTTTTTTAAAATCGCTCAACGAAACCATTTTTCCGTCGATATTTTTAAGCTTAAAATCGGCAGCTGCATCCCCAACTTCATAGCCTTTTGAAGCGCTAACCTTTTGCTTCGGCTCTTCATTATTTTTATTGAATGCCGTAAAGCTTAGTAAACTGAAGCCTAATATTGTGGCAGCTAATAATGTTTTAATATTTTTCATATTTATAGATTTTTTGTGATTACGTTTTCCAATTCGGTTTTTGTCATTTCGCCATCATTAAAATGTACTTTTTCTGAGTTTTTATAAACAATGGTGACAGGAATGTTTCCGTCCCAGTTTTTTTCAAACCGTGGGATCCAGGTATTCATCCTTTTAATATCATCAAGAAGAATAACTTCTGCGCTAAGTTTCTTGTTTTTAATAAATTGTACAACACGCTCTTTATCTTTCGGGCGGTCTAAAGACACCAAAAGCATTTTAAATTTAGGATTGTCTTTGTATTTGTTATTCACCTCCATAAAATCCGGAAGTTCCTTCACACAAGGAGCGCAGGTTGTAGACCAGAAATTCAGAACCAGCAAAACGTCTTTTTTTTCCTGAATTTTCTTTTCGAGCACTTCATATTTAATCATTGGAACATCATTTACAAAAACCTGTTCTTTATTCTGAATAGAAATCTCTTTAGAAGGAGGATTTAATTCTTGCGAAAAATAAAAAGACATACTAAAAACAAATGCCGTTAAACTCAAAATTTTCTTCATACTCAAAATTAACTAATGAATTTGAAAGCCAGCAAAATAGGGCTGTTAAACTTTGTTAATTAATCAAATACAATTTAAATTTAAGAGTCTTATTTTTGCTAAAAATTAATTGATGAAAAAATTTATTTTATTTTCGGTATTCTTATTCAGCTATTTCGCACAAGCTCAAGAAGTTGCAGGAACGACCGAGTTACAAGAATTAGGTTTGAAAAAACATAGATCTGAAATTTTTAATGAAGTTGAAAAACCGGCAGAATTTCCTGAAGGCATCAATGTTTTCAGACAAAAACTGCTTAAAAATTTTAAATTTAAAAATATAGCGAGCAAAACTTCCGAAAAATGTGAACTTACTTTTGTTATTGAAAGAGATGGTACTCTTACAGACATTAAAGCCTCCGGAACTAATGAAAGTTTCAATAATGAAGCTATTCGAGCGGTTTCTAAAATTAAAGGTAAATGGATTCCTGCCACAATTAACGGACAAAAAGTAAGGTATCGTTTTAGAGTACCTCTCAACATAAACTTTGAATAATTGGTATTAAGTTTGATTCTCTCAATTTATAAAATAATAAATCTGATATAACTCAGAATCAGTATTATTAAAGTTTAAATTGAATGAAAAAAATTATTTTTTTACTTGGTATTTTTTTTACTTCTTTTCTATTTGCTCAGGAAACTGCTGCGAAAAACCCTGTTCAGAATACCATTTCCGACGTTTCAGCTTTGCCTGATTACAACATCATTAAAACCAAATTAGATTTAAAGCAAGTCGTAACAAAAGCAGACAGTCTTCCCGAATTTCCGGGTGGAATAAATGCTTTTAAAAGAAAATATTTCGAAAATATTGAAACTTTAGACCTTAAACAAAACGAAAAAGTAGATACAAGACTCTATTTTATCGTTGAAAAAAACGGATACGTAAGAAACGTTACTGCTGTTGCAAAAAACAAGAAACATGCAGAGGCAGCAGAACTGGGAGTAAGAAAAATTTTTGCCCGCTGGAAGCCCGCAAAAATCAATGGTGAGCCTGTACGTTACTTATTTTATTTTCCTTTGACGAGTAAAAAGTATAATTAAAAATAATTTTATTTGTTTAAAAACTTCAATCGATGTCATAAAATTGACGTCATTTTTTTTATTTTTGGAGAAATTTAACGATGAAAAACCTTACTTTAATTATCATAATGATCTTTAACGGGGTTGTTTTTGGACAGATTATTCCAGTCCCTCCCGCAACGCCATCAATGCCGAAAGCAATAGAGATTGTTGATGTAGCTACAGTATGTCATGATTATCCTGATCATGAAGCCTATTTTCCTAATGGCACAGAAGCTTTCACCAAAAACGTTGAGGATGCTATCATATTGGATTCAGTAAAAATCAAAAAGAATGAAAATATTCTTAAAGCGATCCTTAATTTTACCGTAGAAAGAGATGGAAATATTACAGAAACTCAGGTTATCGGATCAAACAAAAGCTTTAATAATACTGTAGAAAAAGCCATAAAACGCATCAAAGGTAAATGGATTCCCGCAAAACATAATGGAAATTTTGTAAGAACTAAACTTCAAATTCCTATTATCATAAATTTCAAATAATTATTTGATAAAACGGCAAAAGTTATTTCCCAATCATCTTTTTAATTGCATTCAGCTTCATTAAAGCTTCAATCGGCGTTAAAGTATTGATATCAATCTTCGTTAATTCTTCTCTGATATTTTCCAAAACCGGATCGTCTAACTGAAAGAAAGAAAGCTGCATATTTTCATCAGTTACTTTTTTAATACTTTCAGAAGAACCGCCTTGAGAGCGACTTGCTTCCAAAGTTTTTAGGATTTCATTGGCTCTGTTCACCACTTTTGCAGGCATTCCCGCCAGTTTTGCCACGTGAATACCAAAACTATGTTCGCTTCCGCCAGGAATTAATTTTCTTAAGAAAATGATATTCCCTTTATTTTCCTGAATAGAAACGTGGAAATTTTTCACACGCTCAAAATTTACCGTCATTTCATTCAGCTCGTGATAATGCGTTGCAAACAATGTTTTAGCCTGAGTCGGATGTTGGTGAAGATATTCAGCAATTGCCCACGCGATAGAAACCCCATCATAAGTAGAAGTTCCACGCCCGATTTCGTCTAATAAAATCAAGCTTCTTTCAGAAATATTATTCAGAATATTCGCAGCTTCATTCATTTCCACCATAAAAGTAGATTCGCCTGCCGAAATATTATCGCTCGCTCCCACTCTGGTAAAAATTTTATCTAAAAGCCCTATTTCTGCATGCTTTGCAGGAACAAAACTTCCAATCTGCGCCATTAAACAAACAATTGCAGTTTGACGAAGAATTGCCGATTTACCCGCCATATTGGGTCCGGTAACCATAATAATCTGTTGAGAATCTTTATCTAAAAAGATATCATTCGGAATATATTTTTCGCCTAAAGGAAGCGCATTTTCGATAATAGGATGCCTTGCTTCTTTTAAATCGATACCAAAACCATCGTTCAAAACAGGTTTTGTATAACTTTCAGAAACCGCTAATTCAGAGAATCCTACTGCAACATCAAGCTGAGCAATAATGTTTGAATTTTCCTGAATTCTGTCGATGTAAATCATCGTGTCTGAACAGACTTTTCGGTACAGTTGATTTTCAAGAACGCTGATTTTTTCTTCAGCACCTAAGATCTGGCTTTCGTATTCTTTCAACTCTTCGGTAATGTATCTTTCGGCATTTACAAGCGTTTGCTTTCTGATCCAATCACTCGGAACTTTATCTTTATGTGTATTTCTTACTTCAATAAAATACCCGAAAACATTATTAAAATCAATTTTCAGACTGGTAATTCCAGTGCGCTCCACTTCACGTTGACACATTTCGTCAAGAAAACCACGACCTTTATTTTGAAGACTTCTCAAATGATCGAGTTCTTCAGAAATATTTTGCTTGATGACGTTTCCTTTCGCAAGATTGACCGGAAGCTCTTCATTCAAATGATTTTCAAGCAATTCAATCAATTCGTCTAATGAATTTAATGGTTCCAGCCAAGCTAAAATATCGGCATGAGGGTGAAGTAATCCTTTAATTTTCTGAATATTAATCAAACTTTGACGCAGATAACCCAATTCTTTAGGTGAAATTTTTTCTGCCGCCAATTTTCCCATCAATCGATCCAGATCTGAAATTGCTCTTAATAATTGCGAAATTTCATATTTTAATTGATCATTTTCGTTTAAAAAATCAATCAGAGAAAGACGTCTTCCAATTTCTTCGACAGATTTTAAAGGAAGAATAATTCTTCTTCTCAATAATCTTCCGCCCATTGGTGTGGACGTTTTATCGATAATATCTAAAAGAGATTTTCCTTTCGGATTGCTTGGATAAACAATTTCAAGATTTCTCAGCGTAAAATGATCCATCATCAGATAATCTTCCTGCGGAATGATCTGAATTTTGGTAATGTGCGCCAATAATTTGTGGTGCGTATCTTCAACGAGATAAGCGAAAATAGCTCCTGCTGCCGTAATTGCCAGAGGAAGCCCCTCTACTCCAAAACCTTTTAATGAATTAGTTTTAAACTGATTTGTTAGTTTTTCGTAGGCAAAATTATATTGATACGCCCAGTCTTCCAGTTTAAAAACATTTCTGTTCTTCAGCTGATCCGGGATCTGTACACTTCGCTGATAAATAATTTCACTCGGATCGAATGTATTGATGATGTGTAATATCTTATCTAAATTTCCTTCACTTACCAAAAACTCTCCGGTGGAAACATCAACCAAAGCAATTCCGTATTTTTCTTTTTCCTTGTGAAGCGAAAGCAGAAAATTATTCTTTTTTGAACTTAAAACCTGATCATTGAACGTCACACCCGGTGTCACCAATTCTGTTACGCCACGTTTTACAATTCCTTTGACGGTTTTCGGGTCTTCCAATTGGTCGCAGATCGCCACACGAATTCCCGCTCTTACCAATTTTGGCAAATAGGAATCTACCGAGTGATGCGGAAAACCCGCCAACTCGATATGACCTTCTCCGTTGGCTCTTTTCGTAAGAACAATGCCTAAAATCTGAGAAGTTCGAACGGCATCCTGCCCAAAAGTTTCGTAGAAATCTCCCACTCTGAAAAGTAAAAGTGCATCAGGATATCTCGCCTTGATGGTGTTGTACTGCGTCATTAACGGGGTTTCTTTCTTCGTCGCCTTTGCCATTGAGATCGTTCTTAAAATTGGGTTGGTAAAAGTATGAAATAAAAAAGAAGGAGGGAAATGTTGATTTTAAGTTTCCCACAGATTTTCACGGATGATTGAGGAAAAATTGCCACGAATGCACGAATTAGTTTATGATCATTTTCCCTTAAATGTTGTTTAAAACAATTTTACGTGTAAAAATTCGTGCATTCGTGGCATAATAATCTGTGAAATCTGAGGGAATAAAAAAGACTGTTAATTCTGATTTTTTCTTGACTTTCTCTCAAACTTTTCCAAAGCTTCCGTCGCTTTTTCATATGCCCATTTTTGCTTGAAATTCACCCAATTGGCTTTAAAAAGTTTTCTCATTAGTTTATCCGTATATCTCATGATGAAAACATGATACATCATATTGGCAAAAACTTTAGGTTTATTAGGTAAAGCCCTTAACGACATTGAAAAACCGGGTTCCAAATATCTGTTGAAATGCCAAAAAGCTCCGGGAATAAAAAGCGCATCGCCATGTTCCATGAAAATCTCAATGCCTTTTGCATATTTTAAAGCAGGAAATTTCTCGTAATCCGGATTTTCGTAATCGATATCGTAAACCGTGTGAACTGAAAGCGGAACTTTATATAAAAACTTCGACTGTTTCTGGTCAAACAAAAGAATTCTCTTCTTGCCTTCAAAATGAAAATGCATAAAATCTCCCAAATCGACATCATAATGCATTAAAACATGCGCATCACTTCCGCCAAAAAATAATGTAGGAAGTCTTTTGAAAAATTTAATTCCCAAATCTGGATACGTGAAGTTTTTGAGAAGCTCGGGAAGACGGTCGGTGATAATATAAAAGAAAATACGAAGGTCGGATGGTTTAGACTTTATTGTTTCAATATAATCTTTCATTTTCATCTTTGCGACGGGCGCATCAGAACTTTTTTTTGCATCTGCTGGTTTGTTATCATACAACGGAACTTCCTGTTCACCCGCTTTTTCTTTAATGAAATCAAAATTCCATTTGTCGAAAGCTTCCCATCGGCTCGCATAATTTTTTATGAGCAGTGGTTTCTGTTTTTTGAAATAATTTTGCTGAAAATCTTCTTTCGTTATATCGTTTACAACATCTACGTTTTCGAGAATCATGGGTTTGTAATTTAATGCGAAATAAAAATAGTGTTTTTTTGAAATTTATAAAAATTTTGATGTTAATTCCCACAGATTACTCAGATTTGCACAGATTTTAAGCATAAATTTAATTTTAATACATATTACTAAAACCCA
>NZ_JAPDKN010000029.1 GCF_026163565.1 Chryseobacterium sp. YIM B08800 | reverse complement strand
AACTGCCACTATTTTCGCAGTTCTTAAATCTCAAAAACATTTTTCGTCTGCAGTTTTAAAGCAATTTTTTCATCTCATTTTTTAAAAAATTCATAATTTCTCACGCAAAAAATTTGGTAATTTGTTCAGCTTTTTGGATAATTTTCTTGAAAAAAATTGAGAAAAAATCAAGATAATTTTGCCTCAATTTTTTATTTTTTTACGCCCAAAAACAACTTTTATTTTGATAATTTTCAACCCTAAAAATACATTTTTGCTCCGCAGATTTGATGCAATTTTCTTATCTGAAACTTTGAAAAATTCTTATAACTTCTTTCATTAAATTCATAATCTTGATAGAATTTATTTAACTTTTAAGGGTTATTTCATACACATGAAAATTATTTAAATGTGTTATTATTGAAATTTTAAAAACGAAAAAACTCGATCAAAATGACCGAGCTTTTATATTATTCTAAAGAGAAAATTACTTTCTTCTTCTGTCTAATTCTTTTTTAATTAAACCTAATTCTCTTCCGGTTTGCCCGGCAACAGAAGTGTTTTCTCTGGCTCTCCTGGTAAGATAAGGAACTACGTCTTTTACAGGTCCGTAAGGAAGATATTTTGTTGCATTATAGCCTTTATCAGACAAATAGAATGTAATGTTATCACTCATCCCGTAAAGTTGCCCAAAATAGATGTGAGGATTGTTATTTTCCAGTCCTTTCGCCTTCATTTTATCCATCACCAATTCAGATGAAATCTCGTTGTGAGTTCCAAAGAACGCAGAAACTTTATCTAAATGATTCATCACAAAATCGATTCCGGCATTGTAATTTTTATCGGATGCATCTTTGGTTGGCTGAATAGGATCTGCATACCCTTTTTCTGCAGCTCTCGCTCTTTCTTTTTCCATGTAAGCGCCACGAACGATCTTATAACCAATAAAATAATTCTTTTCTCTAGCTCTCTGAAGATGCGCTTCCATATACTCAAGACGACCCGTTCTGTACATTTGAATGGTGTTCCAGACAATCGGTTTTTCCTGATTATATTTTTCCATCATCTCTTCACAAAGCTGGTCTGCAGCATCCTGCATCCAGGTTTCTTCAGCATCAACCATCACTTTTTTATCATGCTCATGACAAAGTTTGCATACCTCATCAAATCTTTTTACCACTCTCGTCCATTCTTCTTTTTGGCTTGAAGTCAGTTCTGCATTTTTCCCGACAGCTTTGTACAAATCAATTCTTCCGAATGCGGTAGGTTTAAAAACAATAAAAGGAATTGCAGGATTTCCTACAGAAAATTTAATGATATCTTTAATTTCCTGGCAAACTGCATTAAAGGTTTCTTCGTCTTCTTTCCCTTCAATCGAATAGTCGAAAATACTCCCAACTCCTCTTTTGAAAAGCTGTTTTACCACTTTCATACTCTCTTCACGAGTCTCTCCACCTACAAATTGCTCAAACAAAGTGTTCTTCACAATTCCGGTAACGAATGGAAAATTATTATGAACGGTAAAATTCAGGACAGAAGTTCCAAGACTTGTTAAAGCAGGCTGTTCAATCATTTTAAACATCCAATAGGCTTTTCTTAATTGTGCATCCGTTTTATCGGCAAATGCAACTTTGGTATCGTTGAAAATGGGCATTCCTTTTTGTTAATTTAATTGTGCAAATGTAAGAATAACCTGAGCTTTTTTAAAGCTTTTTTTCTACAATTTACCTTCAATTCCGTTAAGAAGCATTGCAAGAATTCCAATGAAAACCCAGAGACGTAAAATATTGAGCGTAAGAAACTTAGTTCGTCTTGAGGAGTTTAAAAGCAGATAAACACAGATAACCATGACAAACAGACCTCCGGTAAAATAGTAAGACATAAAACCCGAAATTCCTGTTTTGAGAATAAGTTTCATCGAAACTGCCATCGTTACAATCAGCAAAGAGACAAGAATGATCTTGGTATTTTTACTTTTAAAATAATTTGGAATTGTAGTATAACCAAAAGCTTTATCAACACTTTTCGTCAATGTATCTTTCACAATATCAATACATAAAAGAATCAAAAACAGAAAAATAGCCATTAAAAAAACTTTCTTTGAAAAAGTCTGGTAATAAACCATCATCCCAAAAAAAGGGTATAATGTTAAACTTACAAAAGTGAGATTATTTAAAATTAAAATCCGGCTCAGTTTATGGCTATAAAACCACATAAAGAACTGATAAACAACAAAGAAAATTAAAACCCGATAAGAAATAAAACTTGCTACACCGAGTGAAATTACTGTTAAAGCTAAATACACATACAGAAAATATTTCTGTTGAATAAAGCTCTGAATTCTTGTACGGAATGGTTTTACAATATGATCTTTTTCAAAATCGTAGAACTGATTGATAATTCCACCTGCAAGAATACTTAAAACAGTACAGAAAATAATGCCATGAACTTTGAAATCAAATACAAACTTCCTGAAACTTTCCTCCTGATTAAACAGAAAAAAAGTAGAAACATATAGTGCGAAAGTTAGCAAAACAGCCACAAAAAAACGTGCGCCTAAAAGAAAGCCCACGAATTGTGATAATCTGTAAAATAAAGATTTTCGGATATAATTTTTCTGTTGGAAACTCTCTTTTTCAGAACTCATTCCCAACTTTTTAGAATCTATAAATCACTTCTTTCTGGAAACCGTCAAGCATTTTTTCTGCTTTTTCGTAGTCTTTTGTGAAACCTAAAATATAGCCACCACCACCACTTCCGCAAAGTTTAAGGTAATAAGCATTAGAATCTAAACCTTTTTTCCAGATATTGAAAATACTTTCAGGGATCATCGGACGGAAATGTTCGTATGCCCAATAAGAAAGCTTTTTAAGGTTTCTAAAAAACGGATTCATATCTTTTTTAAGGAAAGAGTCAATACAAGCGTTGTTGTAACGAATAAACTCTTCTTTCAAAGTTTTACGGAAACCTTCGGTCTTCATTTTTTCAAAGAAAATCTGAATCATCGGTCCTGTTTCGCCTGTAATTCCTGAATCAATCAGGAAAATTGCTCCTTTTCCTTCTTCTCCTTTTGGAATCGCTACTTTGTCTAAATTTTCCTTGTTTTCGATAAGAATAGGAAGATTCATGTAACAAATCAAAGGATCCATTCCTGAACTTTTACCGTGGAAATAACTTTCCATTTCGCCAAAAACGGATTTTATATTTTTAAGATTTTCTTTTGAAATACTTTCAGGATCATGTTTTGTGAAGCTGTATTTCTCGAAAATGGCAGCAACCAAAGCTCCTGAACTTCCGACTCCATATCCTTGAGGAATATTAGAATCGAAGAAAAGTCCGTTTAAAATATCTTCTTTCAGACGGTTTACATCTAATTTGAACTGTTCGGGAAGACTTAAGTTCTCCAGAAAATCAGCATATTTCTGTAAATGAAAATTTGATTTTTTCTCAAATTCTGAATTTGAATCTGAGTCTGAAAACTTTAAAGTGCCTTTATAGAAACTGTAAGGAACTACAAGACCTTGTGAATCTTCTATCATTCCGTACTCTCCGAAGAGGATAATTTTAGCGTAAAATAAAGGGTTCGTCATTTTGTGTTAAAAATCTTTATGCAAAGTTACTATTATTCTGCTGAATATTAACAAATTTTAAGCCATTGTACAACTTATATCTTTGTTTTTAAGAATCTGATAAGAATTGCTCCTGCTGCAAAAAATGCCGACATCGAAATAAATGCATATTGCATATTATGAAACCTTTGAATAAACACGCTGAAAATAAGCATTCCGGTAATAATTGCAATTTTTTCAAGTACATCATAGAAACTGAAATACGTTGTGTTTTCCATAGAATTTTCAGGTAAAAGTTTTGAATAAGTTGATCTAGACATTGCCTGAAGACCACCCATTACCAAACCTATTAAACCAGCCAATCCATAAAACTGAAGCTGAACATTTGGATTTTCTTTGTTTAAAGAATATGCAGATAAACAGCAAGCAATCCAGATAATCACAGCAATGGTAATTACATTTTTATTTCCAATTTTCTTAGATAATCTTGAAAATAAGAACGCTCCGAAAATCGCAATAATCTGAATAACTAAGATTGTAATGATTAACTTGTATTTATCAGCTTCTTTAGGGAAAATCACTGTACTTCCGAAAGGAACTGCCATTAAAAAGATTGTTTGCATTCCTACACTGTAAAAGAAGAAACTCGACAGGAAAAACTTCAAAGCTTTGTCTGAAAAAAGCTTGTTTCCCACACTGAATAATTCTCTAAAACTCTCTTTAGCAATGTCTTTATAGAAACTGATATTATCTTTTAAAACTTCAAAAAAGCCTCCTTGTTCCTGATGTTTTTTAAAGATGTTTTTATAGTTTAAAAGTACTAAATCTTTAGGAAGTTTTTCTTTCACGTCACCAAACTGCGGTAAGTGTTTGAATGTATATTGTGAGAAACCAAACCACCAAGCTCCTGTTAATAAAAAGCTGATTCTGATATAAATCTTGGCCTGATCCGGTCCTTTTGCCACCACCTGAATTAGAACCAAACAGATAATTAATAAAACTACAGAACCAATATATCCGTAAATATATCCTTTTGCAGACAATGCATCCTGTTTATCAGGAGTAGCAATATCCGGTAAAAACGAGTTATAAAATACTAAACTTCCCCAAAAACCAACACTCGCCGTAATACTGAAAAGTAATCCTAAAAACACATTTTCCATGCCTGTAAACATGGCTAATCCCATACAAGAAGTTGCTCCTAAGTAACAGAAAAACTGAAGAAAGGATTTTTTATTACCAATAGTATCTGCCAAAGAAGATAAGAATGGAGACAATAACACCACTAAAAAAAATGAGATCGCATAAGAAAAACTCAAAACCGCTTCCGGCTCATAAGCATCCCCGAAGATCTTGATCATGTTTCTTACAGGAATTTCCTGAATTTCTCCTGCTTCCGGAACAAATTCCTTTTTATTGTAAGCAGTGGTAAGAATCGTATAATAAATCGGGAATATCGCAGAGGTAATTACCAAAGAATACACAGAATTTGCCCAGTCGTAGACCGCCCAAGCTTTCATGATCTTTGGGTTATTTTTTATATTTTGAGTAGGTTGAATTTCAGTTTCAGACATTTTCAAACAAATTAGTTGCACAAAAATAGAAAAACCGCTGAACATTCGGCAGTTTTTATTTTTTTTCATCTAAATTTTATTGATTTCTTAAAATTAAACACGATGAAATACATGATGTTCATTGACAAAAGGTGTCGCTCCTACGGAGCTCCCGATTATTTCTCAATCTTTTTCTACAAAGGTTTTGCTCCTACGGAGCAAGTTCTAGTTTCAAATATTTTAAAGTAGAAAATTTAAAATTCAGACACAAAAAAACCAAAAACACGAATGCTTTTGGTTTCAATATAACAATAAAACTAAATTTTACATGTTTTCGATAACGATTGCAGAAGCACCACCACCACCATTACAGATAGCTGCAGCACCATATTTACCGTTATTTTGCTTTAAAACGTTGATCAAAGTAACGATGATTCTTGAACCAGAACTTCCAAGCGGGTGTCCTAAAGCTACTGCTCCACCGTTTACGTTTACTTTAGCAGCATCTAATCCTAAGATTTTATTATTTGCCAAACCAACTACAGAGAAAGCCTCGTTAAATTCGAAGAAATCGATGTCTGAAATTTCTAAACCTGCTTTTTTAAGAGCAATCGGTAAAGCTTTTGCAGGAGCTGTTGTAAAGTTTTCAGGCTCGTGAGCGGCATCAGCATAAGAAACGATTTTTGCCAAAGGCTTCAATCCTAATTCTTCCATTTTCTCTTTAGAAACAAGAATTAAAGCAGAAGCACCGTCATTTAAAGTAGATGCATTAGCTGCAGTAACAGTTCCTTCTTCTTTTTTGAAAACGGTAGGAAGCGTAGGTAGTCTGTCGAAATTTACCGCTTTATATTCTTCATCTTCAGCGAAAATGATAGGGTCTCCTTTTCTCTGTGGAATTGAAACAGGAACAACTTCTTCAGCGAATTTCCCTTCGCTCCAAGCTTTTGCAGATCTTTTGTAAGATTCTATTGCAAATTGATCCTGATCTTCTCTTGTAATGCTATAATCTGTTGCACATTTTTCTGCACAAACTCCCATGTGAACTTTGTTGTAAACGTCTGTAAGACCGTCTAAAACCATTCCGTCCTGCATTTTTACATCGCCTAATTTTGTAGCGTTTCTTGCATTATAGTAATGAGGAACCATCGACATGTTTTCCATACCTCCTGCAACAATTACGTCTGCATCACCCGCTTTAATCGCTTGTGCAGCCATTGAAACAGCCTTCATTCCTGATGCACAAACTTTATTGATCGTTGTAGATGGAGTTTCGTTTGATAACCCTGCTCCTAAAGCAACCTGTCTTGCCGGAGCCTGACCTTCGCCTGCCTGAAGAACATTTCCCATATAGATTTCCTGAACGTTTTTAGGATCAAGATTAATTTTATCTAATGCTCCTTTTACCGCTGCAGCGCCCAATTTCGTAGCAGGAACTGTAGATAAACTTCCCATAAAACTTCCCATTGGTGTTCTCACTGCGGAAACGATGAATACTTCTTTCATATTTTTTCTCTTTTATACTATAGTTTAATTTTCTCTTTTAGATTTCACGAAAAGCATAATTAATGCTCCCAAAAACTCTGCAAACCACCCATATTGTAGTTTTACTGTTCCGGCTAAAGCTTTCGTCCAAGATTTGAATGGTAAAAAGCTGAAGTAGCTTGAAGCCTGATATTTTATTGCAAATAAGCTAAATACAAATAAAATAAGCAGAAATACAGCAAAAGTATTAACGAGTTTTGCGCGGTTGTTTACAATCCCGAAAAGTGCACATGCACAGAATATCCAGCAGAAAATCGCTAAATAATGATCGAGCTGCCAGTAATTCCAGTTTCCTATAATAGGAACATGAACGAGGGGTAAAAAGCTCCCCACCACAACCAAAAGCAATCCTAAAAGCTGTAAATTTTTCATTACTTTATTTTACAATTTTAAATGAATCTCAGAATGCCAAAATACAAAAAAAAACATACTTTTTATAAGTATGTTTTAAAATCATTTATTTAAGAATGATAATACTATTTAGATAAAATTATCATTTAAAATTTATTAATTATTTAACATTAATTTAATTTTAATATATATTTAAAAATTAATAATTACTATTTGCAAACCAATTTGTAGACAATATTAACTGTTTGCAAACCATTATCATTAAAAGTATTGTGAAATCTTTCTGAAAATTAAAATGTTAATGCCCAAAGATCTATACCGATCTGTACTCCTCTTTTGTTACTAATTAATGCATCATTATTGAAAATAGGTGTAAAATCTTTCATCACATAAATATTAAACCCAAAATATTCTATCGAAATTTTGCCTCCAAATATAAAAGGATTTAATCCTTTTGATACTCCTTCACGGTTATAAACACGGTTTCCAAAATCATTTTTGTATTGAAGATGGATTCTGTCATTTATTTTAGCCCCGCCATAAAGCCCTAATCCGATGCGTAATTGTTTTTTCGTATTATCAATATAATTTACTCCTTTATACTCTTTGTATTTTGGATTTAATACGAAAATTGCTTCTAGCGGAACGTAAATATAGTCGGTTCTTAACCAGGCACTTTTAAAGTTATTGCCCCTAAAATCTGTCAAATAAAGGTTTTTATCATCCTGAACAAAAATTTTGTGGTTGGAAGGAATGATGCTTTCAAGTCTCCAACCTAATCCTACACGATAAAAAACAGGGCTTGTTGTTTTACCTAACTGATTTTCGTAACGCAGAGTAAAATTTGCAGCCATAGAGTTTTTAAGTTCATTTCCTTTAGAGAAATTAAAAAACTTATTATCTGTGTAATTAGTTAAGGAAATTCCTGCAACATACCCGAAACTTTGCAGATAATTTTTAGGATCTTCAGGCTCATCAAACTCAGGTTGCTCGAATGTAAGATCCAATAAAGCGCCTCTTGCTGTTCTGAATAGATTATTATTTTTAGTAAGATTGCTTTTGAAAAGTGCTCTTCTTACCGTTTTCCCTGTTATTTCTTCGTATTCATCTTTTTGTCTATCGATCTCGTCATTTATAATCGCTTCGTATCGAATGGCAACTGTATTTTTCTGTTCGTTCATCTCTTTTTCAGAGATTTCACCGGCTTTCATTTTTTTTTCAAGCAAATCAAATTCAGCATTCATTTTGTTGCGTTCTTCAACAACCACGCTGTCGATTTTGTTGGTATAAGTTTCCATCTGTTTTCTCAAAGTTGCTTTATCTTGGGAAAAACCGATTACGAACAGAAACATAAAAGCTCCTGTTAATAGTATTTTTTGTTTCATATCTGATGAATTATTTTTGTTCGTTTGTATTGTTATTGCTAACGTTAAAAATGGTAATCAATTCCGGACTAACGTTGATTCTATTAATCGTAATAATCCCAAGTCTTTTCCCATTTTCCTGAGTATTTTCTTTCTTTTCGATGCTGTATTTTCGTTGAAAAATAAGATCGTTTGCAGTAACATATTTTACTTTATTAGCTTTCAAAACAGGTTGTGTGGTTGCTAATTGAGGAGATTCAGGGGTTTGCTGTTCTGGTTTGTTATTAATCTCAATTTCAGGCTTTAGACTGACTTCGGGTTCTGTATTGACAATTTTCGGAGCCTCTTTTAAAACTTCAGATTGGTTTTGAACTAATACTTCCGCTTGTTTTTTCTGACTTTTTTCTGATTTAATACTTATTTCAGAAGTATTATTTAGATTCTCAATTTTATTTTCAGCAACAGATTCAGTATTTTCTTTTGGCTTACTGTTATTTTCTACAGGCTTTTTAACTGCAATTGTTTCTTTAGGTTTAAGAAACTGATCAGAATTATAATAAAACAAGGTTCCAAATGATAACAAAAGAACAATTACTGCAGCATATTTCCACCATTGAAACGAGGGTTTTTGCGCCGTTTCAGAGTTATTATCTAATCCAAGTTCAATTTGCTCCCAAAGATTCGCAGAAGGATTTATTTCGAGGTATTCGTAGTCAGTTTTTAACTGTTTCCGTATTTTTTTGTCCATTTTCTTTTGATTTTAAATAATCAGCAATCCATTTTTTGGCTTTGCTGAGCTGGCTTTTACTTGTACCCTCTGAAATATTCAGAATTTCTGCGATTTCCTGATGTTTTTTATCTTCAAAAACGTAGAGATTAAAAATCAATCGGTAACCTGTCGGCATTTGAGAAAAAATTTCTTCGATATTGATTTTATTTAAACTTTCCTCCAGTTCTTCTTCAGGAAATTCATCAGCAACTTCAATATCTGTGTACAAAATATTCTTATTTCTTCTGACAAAAGATATTGAGTCATTTACTACAATTTTTCTCAGCCAAAACGGAAAGCTTTTCCAGTCTTTGCAATCGTTGATTTTATTGAAACATTTCAGAAAAGCATTCAGCAATATATCTTCTGCATCATGAATATTATTAGTATAAGAATTTGCAACCGCCAACATTTTAGCTGAAAACAAATCGTAAAGTGCTTTCTGGGCTCTCCGATCATGTTTTTTGGCAAGTTTAAAATTCTCTTCTAAATGCTTCATGTAGTAGTTTCTATCTATAAGACGGTACAGTTTGAAAATGGTTGTCTAAAAGTAAAAAAAATTGCACTTTTTTTTCAAAAGTGCAATCTATATTTAGTTTATCAGCAAATTAATGACTCATATTTTCGACAGCTTTAGGGTCGTGTTTATGTTTAAATAATACCCAAAAAAGAATAGAAAGAACCAAGGCATAAGCTGCAAAAGAAAGCCAGATATGATGCCAATCTTTCATCATTACTACCGTTGATAGAGTTCCGTCTGCGTTCACCACAGAATTAAAACTATTCTTAAGAATATTTAAAAATGACTGATTATCTGGTGTTGTTTCAAGGTAAGTAGATAGCTCAGCTGCTGTTGTAAATCTATGCGTGAAAAATTTATCAATCGCCCAACCTGCAATATAACTTCCGAAAACCGCCCCAAAACCATTGGTCATCATCATAAATAAACCTTGTGCAGAAGAACGAATCTTTTTATCTGTAGTAGTCTCAACAAAAAGAGAACCTGAAATATTAAAGAAATCGAATGCCATTCCATATACAATACACGACATAATAATCAAAACCAAACCATACCCTTCAGGAACACCATAAGCAAAGAATCCGAATCTTAAAACCCAAGCAAACATCGAGAAAAGCATTACATATTTAATCCCAAATCTTTTTAAGAAAAAAGGAATTGCTAAAATAAATAAGGTCTCTGAAACCTGAGAAATCGACATAATAATCGTTGATCTCTGTACGACGAAAGAATCTGCATACTTTGGAAAGTGTGAAAACTCACTTAAAAATACATCTCCATAAGCGTTTGTCAACTGTAAAGCTGCTCCCAAAAGCATTGAGAATAAGAAGAACAATGCAGTTTTATAGTTTTTGAAAAGCTTAAAAGCATTTAACCCAAGTTGTTCAGATAAAGGCGCATCTTTGTCAATTAGTCTCTGAGGCGGACATTTTGGTAATGTTAAAGCATAAATTCCAAGAATAATTGCTGCAACTCCTCCGATATAAAATTGACCTTCTGTCGCTTTGTTTCCTGTAAGATTGGTAATCCACATTGCAACAATAAATCCTACCGTTCCCCAAACTCTGATGGGTGGAAAATCTTTTACAACATCTAAATTACTGTTCTTTAAAACTGTATAAGAAATAGAGTTTGCCAAAGCAATTGTAGGCATATAAAAGCACATTGCGACCAACATTACTGTAAAGAATGAGTTGGGATCTTCGCTATGTGGTAAAATAAAAAGGGTAATTCCGTAAAGAATCTGTAAGGCAGAAAATATTTTTTCGGCATTTATCCATCGGTCAGCAATAATTCCGGTGATGGTCGGCATAAAAATCGAAGCAATTCCCATGGTTCCAAAAACAGCACCGAACTGCGTTCCGTCCCACTGTTTTGTTCCGAACCAAAAATTTGCCATCGTAATAAGCCAAGCTCCCCAAACAAAAAACTGGAGAAAGCTGAGGATGGTCAATCGTAATTTTAAATTCATTTTTTAATTGTAAATATCTCTTTAATCTATTTTCTTTTTTCGCCTTTTGATTTCTTCCTGAATCTCAAGAGCGGTATCAAAATCTTCTTCTTTTACGGCTTCATCCAGCAATTTCTGCAATTCCTCCATTGAGACAGACTTCAAGCTGTCTTCTGCTTGTACTGTTTCAGAAAAAGGTTCTTCTTCTTTAGCTACTTCTTCCAATTCCAATAAAATTCCGGCTTCGTTTAAAACCTGCTGTGTTGTGTAAATTGGCGCATCAAATCTTACTGCCATTGCAACAGCATCTGAAGTTCTTGCATCAAGAATCAGCTCTTCCTCGGTTTCAGAATTTTTAAAATTAATATTTGAAAAGAAAACGCCGTCTACAATCTGATAAATGATTACAGAAACCAATTTATAATTCGTAGAAATAATAAATTTCGTAAATAAATCGTGTGTAAGCGGGCGTGGCGGATGAATGTCTTTTTCTAGGCCTAAAGAAATGGATTGCGCTTCAAAATTACCGATAACCACGGGCAATTTAATGTTTGTTTCTTCATGTTCCAATAGCAATGCGTAAGCGCCCGATTGGGTCTGGCTGTACGATATTCCGCGTATGATTAGCTGTTTATAATCCATGACTACAAATATAAATTAATTTTTTATTGTAGGTTTTACTTTTTTAGACAAAAATAAAAGCCCGGAAGCCGAGCTTTTATTGTATTTATTGAAATTGTGAATAGTCAAATGTCAATTCACTTCGTTGTCAATTTTAAAAAATTCACTATTGACCTGCGAAGCAGAATTCACTATTGACCTTTCTATCCTTTAAGTGCTTTAATTTTCTCAGTTAATGCAGGGATAATATGGAAAGCATCTCCTACAACACCGTAATCAGCCGATTTGAAGAACGGAGCTTCAGCATCACTGTTGATTACCACGATTGTTTTAGAAGAGTTTACTCCAGCCAAATGCTGAATCGCTCCAGAAATACCAATTGCAATATAAAGATTAGGTGCAATTGCTTTACCTGTTTGGCCTACGTGTTCTGTGTGAGGTCTCCATCCGATGTCTGAAACCGGTTTTGAACAAGCCGTTGCAGCACCTAAAACATTTGCTAAATCTTCTACCATTCCCCAGTTTTCAGGACCTTTCAATCCTCTACCTGCAGAAACTACTATTTCAGCTTCTTTTAAATCTAATTTCCCTGAACTCTGCTCGTGAGAGATAACTTTAGTATCTTCATTAGCAACAGAAAGATTTTTCACTTCTTCTGAACCAGAAACTGCATTTTCTTTAACACCGAAAGCATTTTGAGAAACAGTAAGGATTACTCCTGTTCCTTCAGCTTTTGCATGCATGAAGCCTTTCCCAGAGAAAGCTTTTCTTTTCACCTGAAAAGGAGACTGACTTTCCGGAGCTTCCAAAACATTGGTAATTAAAGAATAATTCTTCATTACAGCCAACATTGGCGCTACAGAAGAAGCATCGGTTGTGTGAGGAAAAACAAGGATATTTCCGTCTGCAACTTCACTTACAGCTTGCGCATAAGCTTTTGCTGAGAAATTTTTAAGACCTTCGTCTTTGATGTTGATTACGTTTGTTGCTCCATATTTATACAATAAATCTGAAGAATCTGTTGGGTTTACAGAAATCGCTGTAACGGTAGTTCCCGCCTGATCAGCCACTGCTTTAGCGTAAGAAACTGCCTCGAAAGCTGCTTTTTTGTAAACTCCGTTTATATTTTCTGCGTATACGAATACTGACATAATTTTGAATTTAAGATTTAAAGTTCAAAATTCAAGGTTATTTTTTGAATTTTGAATATTGAATTTTGAATAATTAAATAACTTTAGCTTCCTCGTGAAGAAGTCTTACCAACTCATCTAAATTATCTGGAGAAACGATTTTTACAGCTGCTCTTGGTGGAACAGAGTCATAAGAAACTCCCTGAACTTTCACTTCAGAAGAAGTAGGCTCTATCACCTGCAAAGGTTTTGTTCTTGCAGACATAATTCCTCTCATGTTTGGAATAATTAAGTCTTTTTCGTCAACTAATCCTTTCTGACCAGCGATTACAGCAGGTAATTTCACAGAAATAGTTTCTTTACCACCTTCAATTTCTCTTACTGCAGTCGCTTCAGCTCCGTTCACATCTAAACCAACAGAAGCGTTTACGAAAGGCTGATTCAATAACTGAGCAACCATTCCAGGAACAGAACCTCCATTGTAATCAATCGATTCTTTACCACAAAGAATTAAATCATATCCTCCATTCTGAGCTACAGAAGCAATTTCTTTCGCTGTAGAATAGCTGTCTTTCGGGTCAAGATTTACTCTTACTCCGTCATTTGCACCAATTGCCAAAGCTTTTCTGATTACCGGCTCAGTTCCAGCATCTCCTACGTTTAAAACCGTAACAGTTGCTCCCTGAGATTCTTGTAATTTGATTGCTTTTGTTAATGCGAATTCGTCTAATGGATTGATTACCCACTGAATTCCGTTTTTGTCGAATGCAGATTTATCTGCTGTAAAATTGATTTTTGAAGTAGTATCCGGAACACTACTGATGCAAACTAATATTTTCATATGTAGATTTTATTGTTTTTTAATTGCCATATGTTATCGCTTGTTTTCATTACTAAAAGCGTTTCCAAATCATGGCGATTTCATATGTTGTTTTAATTATTTTCATTTACCAAATGTCACCTTACGGCTCCATGTGTGTTATAAATTTTTATTTTCAGCTTATTAAAATCCTGAGATTTTCGGAAGCTATTTTTGTTTGTTAAGTTTTGTAAATATAAATAAAAAATATATTATGCATGCATAATACTTATTTAATTATTATTCAGCGCATTATAAGTTTCTAAGACTTTGGTTTTGTTGCTCTAAACTCAATCTTGCTTGGTAAAACTCTTGGGTTCATCTTCAAAATATCCAATACCAAATTCCCCATATCATCCGGCTGAATTTTCCAAGCATCTTTTTCTGAAGGGATATTTCCGTTAAAATTTGTCGCAACCGAGCCCGGCATTATTACAGTAGATTTTATATTATACTTTCTTAAATCAATCATTGCAGCCTGAGTAAAGCCTACTACGCCGAATTTTGAAGCATTGTAACCTGTTCCGTTTTCGAAGAAATTAGCTCCTGCCAAACTTGAAATGGTAATATAATATCCTTCGGTTTTCTTCAATTCTTCAACTGAAGCTTTCAGAGTATGGAAAACTCCTGTTAAATTGGTATCAATCATCTCATTCCATTCTTCAGAACTTAGCTCGTCAACAGGTTTGAAAATTCCCAATCCTGCATTGGCGATCACAAAATCTAATCGTCCGAATTTTTCTATGATGTTTTTAACTGCATTAAATTCGCTATCTAAATTTTTAACATCTGAAATTAAGCCTAGAACATTTTGAGAATATTGTTTTAATTCGTTTTCTACTTTCTCGACATCTCCCCTTTTTCTCCCTGAAAATGCAACCGAAACATTATTTTGAAGCAATATTTTTGCAATTCCGTATCCTACTCCTTTTGTTCCTCCTGTAATATAAGCTACTTTATTTTCTATCATTTTTTTTAATTTTTTAAAACTCTAAAATAACAAAAACGCCCCAATTGGAGCGTTTTTACTATACTGAGATTGATCAGTAATTTATTTTTTGATGAATTTCTCTGTAGTTTTCCCATTCTTAGTCTCTAAATTAATTAAGTAACTTCCGGGATTAAGATTTTTCACATTTATTCTATTACCTTCTAAAACAGAATTCATTTTTTTTCCAGACATATCGAAGATTTCAACTTTATTTATTTTTAATTCTGTCAAAACATTTAAATATTCAGTTGTCGGATTAGGACCTATAGCAATAATTGAAGATACATCTTTCTTTATATCAGATGTTCCTAAAGTTGCATTATTAGAAGCTTCAATCAAATAGTTATCAATACCAAAAGTTGTTGCTCCAGAGTTTGCAGGATCTGTTGTTGATGTTCTTGTAGGGCTACTGTGTACATCAGACTCTGCAGGATCTAAACCAGAAGCAGTAGTAGCACCTGTAACAGCTAAAGTCTGTGAAACTCCATTGATAACGTAAGTTATAGCGCCACTTGTCTTATTATAGCTAAAACCTAATGTCATCCATGTATTAGCTGGATAAGTATTTGTTGTTAAACCTGTTATATTATAAAACCCGTTTTGAGTTGCATCTGCTGTAATATTTAAGTATGCTCTTCCATTTATAGTTTTTGTCTGTGAATTATAACCAATTCCAACTATTCCAGAGGTGGCACTAAAAATTGTAATACCAGATAAATGTTTATTAGTAGAGGTTCCGGTATAAAGATCAAAACTTCCTTTGATTATATTATTCCCAGATGTTCTGTTTGTCCATGCTGTTGCAAGTCCTGTTTTGTAAACATATCTTGACGAAGTAGATGCTCCATCTAATCCGCCTGTTACAGCAAGATAATTAGCATGGGTAACATCTCCAGCTACAATCTGATAGTCTGCAATTGCCCCATTATAAAGATTCAATCCACCTTGCCCTGGAGCAGACATTGAAGAAGATACATTCCCAAGAGTGTAAGAATTAAAATTATCCGACTCTAAAACTTGCGAAAACACATTTGTAGAAATTATCACTGTAGATAAAACTAGTAAAACTTTTTTCATAAAACTTAATTTTTAATAATTCCGTAAATATAAAAAAAGTTCACATATCTATGATAATTTTTTTATTAAAATTAAATAATCCTCAAGAAAAACTTCTCAAGGATTATTATTTAATAAATTAATTCACGTTTTAAGACTTCGAATAATTCTCAAAAAACATTGGGATACTCTCAATTCCTTTATAGAAATTAAACAATCCGTAATGCTCGTTTGGAGAATGTATCGCATCGGAATCTAAACCAAATCCCATCAAGACAGATTTAGCTCCTAAAACCTGCTCAAACATTGATGTAATAGGAATACTTCCCCCTCCTCTGTATGGAAGAACCTCTTTTCCGAAAGCTGTTTGCATTGCATTTTTAGCCGCCAAATATTCTTTAGTATCTGTTGGTAAAACGTAAGGCATGCCCCCGTGATGTGGGGTAACTTTTACTCTTACATTGGCGGGAGCTATTTTTTCGAAATATTTTGTAAACTTTTCTGTAATTTCTTCAGGAGTTTGATAAGGCACCAAACGCATTGAGATTTTAGCTGAAGCTTTAGACGGAATTACCGTTTTTGCACCTTCACCTGTGTAACCGCCCCAAATTCCGTTGCAATCTAATGTTGGACGGATAGAAGTTCTCTCTAAAGTCGTATACTCTTTTTCACCTTCTACATCATTTAAACCAATTGATTTTTTAAATTCTGCAGGGTTATCTTTCAACTTATTCATTTCAGCTCTTTCTTCATCAGAAACAGTTTCTACATTATCATAAAAACCATCAATCGTGATTTGTCCGTCCTCATCAATTAATTTGGCAATCATTCTTGAAAGCACGTGAATAGGATTTGGAACTGCACCACCATAAAGCCCGGAATGTAAATCTCTGTTTGGTCCTTCAATTTCAACTTCTACATAGCTTAAACCTCTTAAACCAGTTGTAACTGTCGGTTGCTCGTTGCTGTAAATATGCGTATCTGAAATCAATATGCAATCACAAGAAAGCTTTTCTTTATTCTCATTTACCCAGTCACCTAAGCTTACAGAACCTACTTCTTCCTCGCCTTCCAAAATAAATTTCACATTACAAGGCAGAGAATTGGTTTTCATCATCGCTTCAAATGCTTTCACCTGCATAAAAAACTGCCCTTTATCATCTGCAGAACCTCTTGCGAAAATCGCTCCTTCAGGGTGAAGATCAGTTTTCTCAATATAAGGCTCAAAAGGTGGCTTTTTCCATAATTCTAAAGGATCGGCAGGCTGTACATCGTAATGACCATACACCAAAACCGTCGGAAGATTTGCATCAATTAATTTTTCACCGAAAACAATAGGATAACCTTTAGTTTTACATATTTCAACATTGTCTGCTCCTGCATTTTTAAGGTGTTCTGCGCAAACTTCAGCACATTTTAAAACGTCGTTGCTGTAAGCCGGATCGGCAGAAATAGAAGGAATTCTAAGTAACTCAAACAATTCATCTACGAAACGTTGTTTGTTTTCGTTGATGTAATTTAATGTTTCTTGCATTGTAAATTAAATTTTGTTAAAATTAAAAAAAATTGTACTGCCACAGCAAACAAATTGACGTTAATTTCTTTTGAAAAAATTTAATCTTCTTTCAACAAAAAAATCCTGCAAAAAAGCAGGATTTATATATTTTATTTTCAAAAAATTAGTGCTCTGCTTTTGCAGGCTCTTCTTTCTTTGCAGCTGTAGAATCAGTTTTTGGAGCTTCAGTTCCGTGAGCTTCTTTAGTTGGTTCTGCATGAGCGGGCGCAACTTCGTGAGCAGTTCCATGACCTTCTGAAACACCTTGAGGATCATCAGAATACCTTTCTGTACCTTCTTCCATTTTGATCATATTCTTATTTCCTCCAGCCTGGATTTTTTTACAGCTTACCGCTACCGTTGCAAGAGCTAAACATATAACTAATTTTTTCATATGCAGATATTTATTTTTAAATCTAATGAAATCACTTTATTGATCAATGTTTGTTGCTCAAACAATCTTTGCGACTTCTTCTATAATTTTTAATTGCCCAAAAGTAAGAAATATTGCATTTTTCGGCAACATTTTTAGACTGATTTTAATATTATTTTACCTTTTTTGGATTGTGTAAAAATAAGATATTGATTTCCGCCATCTTTCAACTGATATTTTTTCTTGATTTCTTCAGGTTTTAACGGATAATTTTTAGAAATCAAATTAAACTGTTCTTTCTTTTTAATTTGTTTTGAATCAACGACTTCCATTTCTAAAATCCTTCCGGGGAAATCATCAATTTTAATATCTGAAGTATACAAATGGGTGTTTGGATGAAGTTTTTTAAGCTTAAAATGTTCTGAAATCAAATTAAAAATTCCTGCTTTGAGAATGGTATTATTCGGAATATAAATAAATTTCTCAGGTTCTGAATATTCTGCTTCTGAATGTTTTTCAGCATTTATTTCAAAACTAAAATCTTTTTCATCGCTTTCAAGATTGATACATTTACAAATTATTTCTCCTGAATAATTTTTAGAAAGAAAAACCACAATCTCTTTTACATCATTTTTAACGGCGATTATTTCAATTTTAGAAATGTTTTTTAAAACCGAAATCAGATATTTTAAATCAATTAAAGGCGACAGTTTTATAATTACTTCTTCCGAAATAGACAGCAATTGATCCTGAATTTCTAAAATATTGGGCGAAAGATCTTCAAGCAGAAAAACTTTATTTTTATTTTGATCTCTCCGAGCCGGATCAAGATAAATTACATCAAAATTTTCTTTGTTTTCAATAAGGAAATCTTCCAGTTTTAAGTTGATGAAGCTTGCTTTCTTATCTAAAACACTCCAATTATGCTTTACAATATCTAAAAGCTCTTTATTTTGTTCAACTAAAGTAATTTCTTCAAAATTTTTAGATAAATAATAAGCATCAATTCCAAAACCGCTCGTTAAATCGATAAATTTCTTTCCTTTTAAAATTTCTGATTTATAATGAGCTGTTTTTTCTGAAGAAGACTGTTCGAGATTGAGTTGTGGCGGGAAAATAATTCCGTCTTGTAAAAGAAATGGAAATTTTTTCTTCGCAACTTGTTTTCCTTTAATCTGCTGAACGATTTCCTGCATCGAAATTTCAGGAAATGGAGATTTTTTTAATAATAAAGAATGCAGATCTGTGGTGAGATTTGCATTGATGTAGTTTTGAATGTCTGGATTTATGATTTTTATTTCCACAAATTTTGTTTTTTACCCCCACAGATTTCACGGATTTTCACAGATGTTTATTTTATAAAAGGCATTTACTGAATAAAAATCATGTAATTATTTATGAAAATTCATATAATCGATGGAAAAAATTCTAGTCTAAACTTCCATTTATTTTTCTGAAAATACTTTTATCAATATAATCAGTATTGAAATTAACTAAAATTCCTAATTTCAAGCCTGTTAGCCTTAAATAAGTTAATAACTGTTTATGATGAACATTGGTTATTTCACTTATAGATTTAATTTCAATGATAACTTTATCTTCAACAATAATATCTGCAATAAAGCTGGAGTCAATAAATATATCTTTAAATTTAATCGATACAGGAACTTGATTTACAACCTTCAAACCATAGCTTTCGAGTTCATACATTAAAACTTTCTCATAAACTTTCTCCAAAAGTCCAGGACCAAGTTCGTTATACACCGAAAATATAGCTTTTCTGATATAAAAACTTATCTCATTTTCTTTCATCGCATTTGTGTTTTATAGTTTAAGCCTACAGAATATCCACAATCATCTGTGAAAATCTGTGTAATCTGTGGGAAATTACTCAAACATTTCAGCCCAACGAACGGCTTTTAATTCATTTTGGTTATATAATTCCTCAATAGATTTTTTTAGTTCTAATTTGGGGTATAAATTAACGCCAATCAGTTTTATTTTACCTTCTTCCACCCACTTTTGTTCTTCAACAGCGTGATCGTAAATGTTTTTCTGGATAATTCCTTCTTTTAAAAGTTCCAGATAACCTCCTTTTTCTTCAATTTCAACAAAGAAAGTCCAGGATTTATCAGCAATCTGGTTGGTAATATCTTCAATATAATAACTTCCGTTGGATGCGTCTTCAAAGACATTAATGATACTTTCGTAAGCCAAAACAATCTGTTGTTTAAACGAAATTTCTTCTGAATTTTCAGTGCTTTTCTCAACAAGATAATTGTTGCTATAAACCGCATCTGCTCCACCAATCATGGCAGAAGCCAATTCTAAAGTCGAGCGAATCAGATTATTTTCATTATCTGAAATTGATTTATTTCTAAGCGAAGTTTCAGCAAAAATGTATGGAATATCATTTAAATCATACTCTTTTGACAATTGATTAAAAACCAATTTAAAAGCACGGATTTTAGCCATTTCAAAGAAATAGTTTCCTCCGACAGCAATCCTGAAAATCAGCTTATTGATGATTTCTGCTCCGTAAATTTCAATTAATTCTTTCGTTTTAGCCAAGGCAATTCCTAATTGCTGATAAATTGCAGCTCCGGCATTTTGATGAAGCGAAATATCTACACAAATATTTCTTTTAAAATCTTTTGCCAGAAGCTCTTTTACCAGCTGATCATTAATTTCTGCGTTTTGCTCATCAAAAACATCAATCAGAGAGAAATATTGATCTTCATCTTGCGGACTGATATGTTCTGCTAAATCTTTATTGTTAACAAAAACAGTTTTCCCAACAAGATTTTCTACATTTTCGTTCAATAAAAATGCAAAAACATCATCTTCAAGACTTTCGTGATATGTTGCTACCAAATGAGTACTTTCTTCTACTTTCGGAAGGTTTACCATTGGTTTTTCTACAGAATTATAAAAAGGTTTTACATCAATTCCTTCTAAATTTTCTTTTTTCAGGATCGTGTAGATATCTTCCGTTTTAAGCTGTTTTTTAACAAGATTTTCCCAGCTTGAGAAAGTTTCAGTATTTGACATAAATGATGAGTAATTGGTAATGGGTAATGAGCAATTTGATTCGCAGATTAATTTAAAAAAAAATTGATAGCGAAGCTAATTGACAATTCACAGTTCACTTTAAAATTTATTTTTTAGCAATATTTGCGCTGTCTACAACGAGGATAAAAATCTCTTCGTTGGGCTTTTTCATAAAATAATTTTCTCTGGCGTATTTTTCTTTCTCAGATTTATTATTCATCAGTTTTTTGTAGAATTTATCGTTCTTTTCATATTCCGATTTGTAATAATCGAGCTGTTCTTCGTACTTATTAATCTCGCCATTAAGCTCATGGATAACCAAAAAAGAAGTTTTATCAAAGAAAATCATCCACACCAGAAACAAAAAAATCGTCAGAACATATTTGTTTAAAACATAATTCTGAAAAAATTTAAAGGTTTCCGATTTTGGTTTGATGTCTTTAATAAGTTCTTTTTCTGCCATTTTCTTAGTGTTTTCTTAATGAATTTTTGATAACTGTCGTTAAAAAATCAATTGCGACAGAATTCTGTCTCATGTTTGGAATAATTAAATCGGCCTCGTTTTTTGAAGGCTCAATAAATTCCTGATGCATTGGCTTCAAAGTAGTCTGATAACGGTGTAAAACCTCGTTCAGATCTCTTCCTCTTTCTTGGGTATCTCTTTTGATCCTCCTGATCAATCTTTCGTCTGAATCTGCGTGAACGAATACTTTTAAATCAAATTCTTTAAGCAATTCTTTATTGGTTAAAACCAGAATTCCTTCAACGACCAAAACATTTTTAGGTTCAACGGTTACATGATCTCCCGTTCTCCCGTGCGTTACAAAACTATAAAGAGGCTGCTCGATTGTTTCGTTGTTTTTCAAAGCTTTTACATGCTGAATCAATAAATCAAAATCGATGGATTTTGGGTGATCGTAATTCAAAGCTTCTCTTTCTGTAAGCGTAAGATTATGATTATCATTATAATAATTATCTTGAGAAAGAATGTTCATTCCCTCAATATCAAGCTGTTGAATAATCTTATCAACAACGGTAGTTTTGCCCGATCCTGTACCTCCGGCAATTCCTATTACAAGCATTCTATTTATTTCTTTAGAGTTTTTACAAAGATAGTATTTATGATGGAAGTTTGAAGTCTGAAGCTGGATGTTTTTTTAGATTGAAAAAAGATTGTAATTTTTGATAATCAAAATTAATTAAACAAAAAACTCCGACATAAATGTCGAAGCCTGTTTTTATACGATTTCGCTTGTTAAGCTTCTTGCAATTAATTTTTCATGCATAGGTTTCAAAATATCCATTGGACCTGTTTTTACGGTGCATTTGCCTTTAAAATGAACCAACATGGTGCATTGCTCTGCCTGTATCGGGTCGTGTTTACAAATCTGAATCAATGCTTCAATTACATCGTCAAAAGTATGAATATCGTCATTATGCAGAATCAGTTTATATACTTCATCAATATCATCCAAAACCAGAACTTCTTCTTCGTACTGTCTTTTCGGATCTTCATAATCTTTTATGCTGTTATAAAAAATCATTGTTTAAACGTCTAATTTATCTAAAATATCGTCTACTATATTGGGTTCAGCATATATTAGCTCAACCATTTCGACGCTCTTATTATTCATTTTCAAGATCTTGAAATGATAATTTTCCAAATCAAATTCCTGGTTTTCTTCCGGAATATCTTCCAAAGCATGCAAAATAAATCCGGCTAATGTATTGTACTCACTTTCTTCAGAAAGAGGTAGTTTTTTAGGTAAAGACTCGTTTATTTCATCTAAAGGCTGTGTTGCTTTTACCCAATACGTATTTTCAGCAATTTTATCAACCAGTTTTTCTTCATCATCTTCCTCATCCTGAATTTCGCCTACCAATTCTTCCAGAATATCTTCTAAGGTAATAATTCCTTCGGTTCCCCCAAATTCATCAATTACAATAGCCAAATGTCGTTTTTTCTGTTGAAAAAGTTTTAATAAATCTGAAATTTTCTTACTTCCAACCACAAAGAAAGCTTCTCCCATAAGATTTTTTAAATCTTCATGATTAAGGTTCCCTTTTCTTTTAACGAATTCTCTGATGATTTCTTTTGTATAAAAAACTCCAATAATATTGTCGATAGAGTTTTCATAAACAGGAATTCTTGAATATCCGCTTTCGATAATTTTATCAATAATTACATTCAGATCATCTGCAAAATCAATAGAAAGAATATTTTGTCTCGGAACCATGATTTGTTTTGCCGAATGATCGGTAAAATCAAATGCGTTTTTAATGATCTCGTAGTTTTCTTCTTCAATTTCACCGCTATCGGCAGATTGTTTTACCAAAAGCTGAAGTTCTTCCGTAGAGTGAATTTCCTGCTCAGAAGCCGGATGAATTTTTATTAATCTTAAAAATCCGTTAGACATCAGGTTCATCAACCAGATAAATGGTTTGAAAACAGTATAAAAAACTCTCAACGGAACTGCAGTTGCCATCGTCGTTGATTCTGCTTTTCTAATGGCAATCGATTTCGGTATTAATTCACCAAAAACAATATGCATTACTGTGATAATCAGAAAGCTTAAAACCAAAGAAACCGTTGTAACAGTAGATTCGGCAAGATTTATATTTAAGGAATGAAATAGATTGTCAATAACGTGGTGCATTGCACTTTCGCCCACCCAACCTAAAGCAAGAGACGCTAAGGTAATACCAAGCTGTGTAGCAGAAAGATATTCATCAAGATGTTTGATAATATGCTCCGCTTGTTTTGCCATAGAATCGCCATCGGCAGCTTTAAGCTGAATTTGAGAGTAACGAACTTTAACAATTGAAAATTCTGCGGCTACGAAAAAGCCATTAAGTAATACAAGAAACAAGGCTAGCAAAAGCCTGACTATGTCCGAGTCCATTTAGAAATTATAATTATTTATGCAAAGATATACAAAATAATAATAACAAAAAAAGCACCGAAGGTATCGGTGCTTTCATATTTTTTGAATATTTTATTACGAATTTTTCAAAGCTTCTGCTCCTGAAACGATTTCTAAGATCTCGTTTGTAATGGCAGCTTGTCTTGCTTTGTTGTAGAAAATAACCAAGTCGTTTTTCAGAGCCTGTGCGTTGTCGGTTGCTTTGTGCATTGCCGTCATTCTCGCACCGTGTTCTGAAGCTACAGAATCTAAAACTGCTTTGAAAACCTGAGTTTTAATAGATTTAGGAATTAAGTTATCCAAAATCTCATTTCTGTTAGGTTCAAAGATATAATCAGTTTCAGCCTGACCTTCTTCTTTTTCAGTTTCAGCCATTGAAATTGGAAGAAGTTGTTCTGTAATTACTTCCTGAGTTGCCGCGTTGATAAATTTATTGTAAATTAAATAAACTTCATCAAATTTACCTTCAAGAAAGCTAGTCATTACACTTTCTGTAATGTTTGCTACTTTATCAAAATTAAGATTATCAAAAATTGCGCTTTCGTTAGAAAACACTGCACGGTTTTTTCTTACAGCATCATAAACTTTTTTACCAATGGTAAGAACTTCAACTTCGTACTGAGCATTGTTCTGAAACTGGTGGTTTAGTTCTTTTACAACAGATGAGTTGAAAGCACCTGCCAAACCTCTGTTTGAAGTTACAGCAATAAATAGTACTTTTTTTACTTCTCTTTTCTGAGCGTAAACAGAAACCTGATCAGGATCTGAACTAGAATTTACATTCTGGATGATCTCCTGAAGTTTTTCAGAATAAGGTCTCAACATTACGATGGCATCTTGTGCTTTTTTTAGTTTCGCAGCGGAAACCATTTTCATAGCACGTGTAATTTGCATCGTAGATGAAATTGAACTGATTCTTCCTCGTATTTCTTTTAAGTTTGCCATATTGGGTTAGTTGTTGGTTGTCGGTTGTTGGTTGCTAGTTTTAGAAAATTCTGTCAACTATCAACCAAAAACCATCAACTAATTTTTAGTTATATTTTGAAGCTAAATCTGTAGCAACTTGCTTAAGAACACCTGTAATATCGTTATCGATTTTTCCAGATTTAAGAGCAGCCATAGTTTCAGGGTGCTTAGATCTTAGGAACTCGATATATTCGTGTTGGAATTCTTTTACTTTCTTGATAGGAACGTTTCTCATTAAATTCTCTGTACCTGCATAGATCATAGCAACTTGGCTATCTACAGGAAGTGGAGAGTTTACTGGCTGCTTCAACAACTCTACGTTTCTTTCTCCTTTAGAGATAACTGCTAAAGTAGAAGCATCAAGATCAGAACCGAATTTAGCAAACGCTTCTAATTCTTTATACTGAGCCTGGTCTAATTTAAGAGTACCAGAAACTTTTTTCATTGATTTAATCTGAGCATTACCTCCAACACGAGATACAGAAATACCTACGTTGATTGCCGGACGAACCCCTGAGTTGAATAAGTCAGATTCCAAGAAAATCTGTCCGTCAGTAATAGAGATTACGTTGGTTGGGATATACGCAGAAACGTCACCCGCCTGAGTTTCAATAATCGGAAGTGCAGTTAATGAACCACCACCTTTTACTAAAGGCTTTAAAGACTCAGGTAGATCATTCATTTGGCTTGCAATAGTATCATCAGCGATTACTTTTGCAGCTCTTTCCAATAATCTTGAGTGAAGATAGAAAACGTCTCCAGGATAAGCCTCACGTCCCGGTGGTCTTCTCAATAGTAGAGAAAGCTCACGGTAAGCTACCGCTTGTTTAGATAAATCATCATAAATGATCAAAGCCGGTCTACCAGTGTCTCTGAAGAATTCACCGATAGAAGCACCTGCCATTGCAGAATAAACCTGCATAGGAACCGGATCTGAAGCATTAGCTGCAACAATTACTGTATAAGCTAAAGCACCTTTATCTGATAAAGTTTTTACAATCTGAGCTACTGTAGAAGCTTTCTGCCCGATTGCAACATATATACAATATACAGGATTTCCTGCATCAAAAAATTCTTTTTGGTTGATGATCGTATCAATCGCAACAGTAGTTTTACCTGTCTGTCTGTCACCAATGATAAGCTCTCTCTGACCTCTTCCTACAGGGATCATAGAGTCGATTGCAACAATACCTGTTTGTAAAGGCTCAGTTACAGGCTGTCTGTAGATAACACCCGGAGCTTTTCTTTCTAATGGCATTTCGTATAAATCTCCAGTAATAGGACCTTTACCATCGATTGGGTTACCCAAAGTATCAACTACTCTACCTAACATACCTTCTCCTACTTTAATAGAAGAGATTCTGTTTGTTCTTTTTACGGTGTCACCTTCTCTTACCAATTTACTTTCTCCTAAAAGAGCAACCCCTACGTTGTCTTCTTCTAAGTTTAGTACGATACCTTCTACATCACTTGAAAATTTCACCAACTCACCGTATTGTACGTGTTCTAACCCGTACACACGAGCGATACCATCACCGATGGTTAAAACTGTACCTACTTCCTCAACGTTTGATTGAGTATCGAAGTTGGCCAATTGCTGTTTTAAGATCGCAGATACTTCTGCCGGATTTATTTCTGCCATTATATGGTTGTTTTTCTTAATTTAACTGAAAGTCTTTTTTAATCTTATTCAATTTTGATTTTACAGATGCATCTACCTGCTGATCTCCCACTCTTAAAATGTAACCTCCTAAAATTTCAGGTTTTACATTTACATTAAGATCAAAAGTTGCTGTTTGGTTAACAAGGTTGGTAGATCTTAAAATCTGCTCAATATTTTCGTTAGAAAGCTGTGTAGCAGTCGTCAAGGTAATTCTTTGGATACCATTGATATCTTCAACTTTATTGATGAATTGCTGTGCTACATTTTTAAGCTGACTTTCTCTTCCGTTTTTGATGATTAATCTAATCAAATTCTGAGAAACTGGTGAAAAGCTTTTGAAAATTTCGTTTGCTACCTCAGTTTTTTTATTTGAATCTATGTAAGGTGTCATGAAAAATTTGTTCAAATCTTTAGATTCAGACATTAGCTTCACCACATCTTTCATTTCAGCAAAAACAGCGTCGGTTTGTCCGGATTCGTTTGTGAAATCCAGTAAACCCTGTGCGTATCTTTTAGCTACTTTAGATGTAAGCATTCTTAGTTAAGATTTGATTTGTTTAAATAATTCTGAACCAACTCATTTTGAGCTTCGCTGTTTTCAAGCTTTTGCTTCAAGATAGATTCTGCGATATTTACAGACAAAATTCCAATTTGAGATTTGATATCTGCCATAGCAGCATTTTTCTCAGCATTGATGGTTTGTTTTGCTGCTTCGATTAATTTATCTCCTTCAGACTTAGCAGCATCTTTAGCTTCAGCTACGATTCTGTCTTTAATTTCTCTGGCTTCTTTTAAGATAGCATCTCTTTCGATTTTAGCCTCACGCATAATTCTTTCATTATCCGCTTTTAGAGTTTCCATTTCTTTTTTAGCCAATTTAGCCTGATTAAGAGCATCCTGAATGTTGTCTTCTCTGGTTTTTACTGCAGAAAGAATTGGTTTCCAAGCAAAAGCTTTAAGAAGAACTACCAATAATAAAAATACTACTGCTGTCCAGAATATGTTACCAATTGAAGGAGTTAATAATTCCATTTTATATCAATTATTTTTTTAATTTGTTTTAACTTTTTTAAAAGAATTCTACAAACCAACCGTTTGTAGAATTCTGTTTGTTTACTATCCGTTTCCTAGTAACGCTACTACGATACCGAATAGACCAGCACCCTCGATAAGAGCTGCTGCGATAATCATTGCAGTTTGGATTTTTCCTGATTGCTCTGGTTGTCTTGCAATACCTTCCATTGCGCTACCACCAATTTTACCAATACCTAATCCTACACCTAGAACTGCTAAACCAGCTCCGATTGCTGCGATACTACCTGTCATAATATTATAATTTAAAAAGTTGTTTTATATTTTAATTTCCAATTAATGATCGTGGTGAGGCTCTTCTACAGCCGACCCGATGAATAATGCTGTCAACATCGTAAAGATATAAGCCTGTAAAGCCGCTACCAATACTTCCAATACATAAATGAATAATGATAAACCTAATGATACCGGAGTAATCATATATGTTTTCATGATGAAGATCAAAGAGATCAAACTCATGATGATGATGTGTCCTGCAGTCATGTTCGCAAAAAGACGAATCATCAATGCAAAAGGTTTAGTAATAATTCCTAATAATTCTACCGGTACTAATATAATGTATACCAAGATTTTTCCAGCGAAAGGCATGTTACTTCCCAATGGATCAAACATGTGCATCCAATATGTTTTTCTACCGCTTAAGTTTACAATTAATAAAGTAAATACTGCAAGAACCATTGTAAATGCAATGTTACCCGTCGTATTTGCGGCTCCAGGAAGTAATCCTAAAATATTAAGAACCCAGATAAATAAGAATAGAGTAACTAAATAAGGTACATATTTTCTATATCTTACAGAACCGATGTTTTGTAAAGCAATATCGTCTCTTACAAAAACCACGATCGGCTCGATGAATTTTGCGATCCCTGAAGGAACCTGAGATTTTTTATAACTTGATGCCGCAGCAAAACCAATCAATAAAATAATAATAGCAGCCAAAATCATCTGAGCAACTACTTTAGTAATAGAGAAATCTAAAGGCTCATTGTTTGTTGGATGCCCATCGTGCATATCCAAAGTTCCGTTAGCATCTGTTGAATAAATTTTGTTGTGGTGTACTTTGTAGAAATTACCATCTACTTCAGCAACTTTTTCTTCTTCATGTCCGAATTTTTCAGAACTAAACACTTTCAAACCATTATCCCAAAGAATTACAGGTAAAGAAATTCCTACAGAATTGTGACCTTCACCCCAAAGATGCCAATTGTGTGCATCCTGAATATGGTGCATAATAAATGGAACCGGATTGTACTTTTCATCCTTTGCAGCTTCCGCAGTACCTTCGTGTGTTTCTGCAAAAGAGAAGCAGAAGACAAAAAGATAAAGGGCGATTAACAGTTTTTTAAAACTCATGACTAGACTTTTATTTCTAAAATTTTTGCAAAAATATAAATTTTTATTCGATTTTTAGCAATTCTTCAATTTTATATTACATGATATTAGTCTTGTTTTTTAACTAATTTTAAAACAAAAACTACTTCTATTAAAAGGTAAACCCAGTACAGAATGAAGTAAGGCACAATATTTAGCCTAAAATCTTTCTGAAACACAGCAATATAGCCCATTGCGAAAAATTTAAAAACCACAAAACCAAGAAAAATAAACCCTATTACGTTCTTTTTTTCTAAGGCAAAAACTACTAAAATCGTTAATAAACAGATTAGCGTAATAAAAAACATCAGAATGTGAATTTTATACGAGAGTATCACTACATTATTTTCTGCCAGTTGCCACTGTGCGATAAATAATAATGCCGACAAAACTAAAAACAATCCTAATCCTTTTAAAACAACTAAAAACTTTTCCATTGGTTGCAAAACTACCAAAATTTATCAATATCATTTTAATAATATAGAAATGACATTTCACAGGTCATTGAGAACCAAAATTTATTTTAATATAGCCTAAAATAATAAATCAAAAAAGCTCTTCATTAGCTACGTCTTTCAATCACTTTTCTTTATTATTATAAAAAACTTATCAATAAATTAAAATTTAAAATTGACCGAGATTTGCTTTATCTTTGAGAAAGAAACCCCTATTCTATCGTGATGAAAATATTTTTACAGTTAGCTTTATTTTTAGTAAGCGCTACAATGTGTTCTCAACAAAACATTCCCAGCAAACAAATCAATGAAAACCTCGACATCGGAGCATTTTCAGAATCTTCTGAAGATAAAAATTTATTGAAGGGAAATGTATTTTCTGTAAAAAGCTACACTTCCGACAGCAACCAAAAAAAATCAAAAGACGACAAGGTATTTGAAGGAAAAACTTTGCACTTAACAAATCATATTATTTATAGGAAAGATGGCAGAAGAAGTTTTCGAAAAGAAGTTTCAGTAAGCGGCGTTTCAACTTCAAAATATTATTATAATGAATCTTCTGGGAATTTAGTTTTAAAAGAAAGCCAATACGATAGAGAATACGGAAAATCACAATATTCAAGTTGGTATTTTTATGATCAAAATCAAATCATTTCTGAAGAAATCAATTTAGAAAAAAATGAAGACAAAATATCTTTAAGCAATTACACAAAATATAAAGTAGAAGATTCTGCAAGCCAGAAAAAAATAATCGCTTCTCAGATTGGTTCAGATAGTCTTTCAGATCCTGATAAAATCTATATTTTCAATCAGAAAAATTTAGTCAAAATCAGTCCGCTTTATCAGTCTAAAGTTCAAAAGTTATCTTTATTGAATGACATTTATAAAGTTTATGAAATTGAAGATTACGTTGTAGAAGGCAGAAAAGTTTATTTTAAATATGATAAAAAAGGAAACCTTATCTCAGAAATTTGGTACAATCAAAAAGGATTAGAAAACAAAACAGAATTTACATATAATAATGATTATACAGAAACGATAGAGTCCCATTACCATCTTTTGGGAACAGAAATCGCATCAAAAAATTACAAAAAATTTGACCAACATGGTAATATTACTTTTGACCAGACCAAATATTACGATGGCTCAGTTGGCAGTATCGAAGAATTCGAATATCAATACGATAAAGAAGGAAACTGGATCGTTAAAAAAAGATTTTACAGCGAAGCAAATAATGGAATTATTGGAAAGAAAAAATTGACGACTGTTGAAACTCGAGAAATTGAATACTACACAAAAGACAGTCAACAAAAGAGTGATGAACTTCCTAAAATGCCGGAAATCATTAATGAAATAAGACAAAACCTTTCAAAAATCGCTAAAGAAAACGATTCTTATTTGAATGAGAAAAAACGTGCTATTGAAACCAATTCTTATGATGAAGAAATTACAGTAAAAGAATCTGAAGAGATTAAAAACTTTACTCCAAAATATTGGGAACTAAAAGAAATTGCCTACGGAAATTTAGATGAAGATGAAAATGAAGAAGCTGTTGCAGTTTACGAAATGCCAAACATAGATCGTGAAGATGCTGAGCAAATACTCGCTATTTATAAAAAACAAAATGAAAAATGGAAAATCATCCACCAAACTTCTTCTCCAATACTTTCTTCACAAAGCGGTGGAATGATGGGAAATCCTTTCAGCGGAATTTCTATTGCTAAGAAAAGCATTGTCATCGATCATTTTGGAGGAAGCAGAGATAAATGGGAATATACGCATCGTTATCGTTTTCAGAACGGTGATTGGTGTCTTATTGGCGCATCGGCAAATTTTGGGGCGCCGTGCGATTATTGGGTAAAATTTGATTACAACATCAGTACAGGTGACGCTACCTATCAGAAAACTGTTGAAAACTGCGAAAACGGAGAAAAAAAAGTAATTCAATCTCAAAAAATAAATAAAAAAATTGCACCTCCAAAAATGGATAACGTGACTCCCGGCGATTCTGCTTTTAAATTCCCCAATGTTAAAAATGAAATTTATTATTAATTTCTTCAGCATTATTTTTAAAATTTGAACCTTACGAAGGCTTATTTTTTAATACTCTCCCCTTCACTATTTTTTAAATATCAATCATATCAAGGTTTTTAGATATAAAATTGTTATTTTTGCAAACCATTAATATAGAAACAGTATGTTTAATAGTTTACAGGATAAATTAGACAAAGCCCTTCATAATATTTCCGGACGTGGAAAAATCACCGAGATTAACGTTGCGGAGACCGTAAAAGAAATTCGTAGAGCATTGGTAGATGCCGATGTTAACTATAAAGTTGCTAAAGATCTTACCAAAAGAGTTCAGGATAAAGCTTTAGGACAAAACGTTTTGACTTCGCTTACTCCGGGACAATTGATGACGAAAATTGTTCACGATGAGTTGGTAGACTTGATGGGGGGTTCTCAGGAAGGAATCAACCTTTCAGGGAAACCGTCTGTAATTTTGATTGCCGGTCTTCAAGGTTCGGGTAAAACTACTTTTTCCGGAAAACTTGCTAATTATTTAAAAACTAAAAGAAATAAAAAGCCTTTATTGGTCGCATGTGACGTTTATCGTCCTGCTGCAATCGATCAGCTGAAGGTTTTGGGTGGACAAACAGGAGTTCCTGTTTATACTGAAGAAGGAAATATGGATCCTTCAGTAATCTCTCAAAACGCAATTAATTTTGCTAAATCTAACGGTCATGATGTTGTAATCGTCGATACTGCAGGTCGTCTTGCGATTGATGAGCAGATGATGAAGGAAATCAAAACCGTTCATTCTACGATTCAGCCTAACGAAACTCTTTTCGTAGTAGATTCAATGACAGGTCAGGATGCGGTGAATACTGCAAAAGCCTTCAACGATACTTTAAATTTTGACGGAGTTGTTTTAACTAAATTAGACGGTGATACTCGTGGTGGAGCTGCTTTAACGATTCGTTCGGTAGTTGAAAAGCCAATCAAATTTATTTCTACAGGTGAGAAAATGGAAGCTTTAGATCTTTTCTACCCGGAAAGGATGGCCGACAGAATCTTAGGAATGGGAGACGTTGTTTCCTTAGTAGAAAGAGCTCAGGAGCAATTTGATGAAGAGGAAGCAAAAAAACTTCACAAAAAAATCGCTAAAAACGAATTTGGTTTTGATGATTTCTTAAAGCAAATCAATCAGATCAAAAAAATGGGTAATATGAAAGACTTGATGGGAATGATCCCGGGAGTTGGAAAAGCCATTAAAGACGTTGAAATCAGTGATGATGCATTCAAACATATTGAAGCGATTATTCATTCTATGACTCCGGATGAGAGAAGAAGACCTTCTATCATCAATACTCAGAGAAAAAACAGAATTGCGAAAGGTGCAGGAAGAAAAATTGAAGATGTAAATGCTTTAATGAAACAGTTTGACCAAATGGGGAAAATGATGAAGATGATGCAGGGTCCTCAAGGAAAACAAATGATGCAGATGATGAGCAAAATGCCAAATATGCCGGGAATGGGCGGAATGTTTGGAAAATAATCGACAGATTTTTTAAAATATACAAACTCTCAGAATTTCTGGGAGTTTTTTTGTGCCTGTTTTTATAAAAAAATCCGACTCAAATTTTTGAATCGGATTATATTAAATCAAATTGATAAATGATTATTTATCAGATTTTTGAGGTTTAGATTTAATAAAATAAGAGAAACCGATGTTTGCTCCAAAAGTTTTAACGTTGGTTTTAACGTCTGTACCAAAATAAGTTTCCTTGTTTGAAAACTGATCGTAAGAAACTCCCAAGTTAATACCTAAAGACTGAGTTGCCATATAAGTAATACCTCCTTTTACTTTCCATGCTAAACCATCAGTAGTCATTTCGTCTGAGGTTGTTACTCCCATAATGTCTACAGAAGCTTTGTTTTTTACTGATGCATATCCTACTCCTGCTCCCAAGAAAGGAACAAATTTAGAATCGTTTGCAAAATAATACGTTGCAGTAGGCATTACAGCAAAATTTGTAGTAGTAGATTTTTCACCGTCATATTTTGTAGTCATTGTTGTGAAACCAAGATCGATTCCTACAGCTAATTTATCGATAACAAAATAACCTACAGATGGCGTTACAGAAAACGTACTTACTTTAGGTCCGTCTTCAGACTCTCCTTCAGCTTTGAAAGTGGTATTTACATTATTAAAACCCATCCCTGTGTTTCCGCTGATTACCCAGTCACCTTTAGACATTTGTGCGTTTGATAATCCACAAAGTGCAATTGCACCAACTAGTAATAATTTTTTCATAGTTTATTGATATTTGAATCGGCAAAAATATAAAAAAAGCCCTGAAATTCGCTCAGGGTTTTTACTGTTTTTGATTGATTATTATTTAGAAAAAATAAAATCTATCTAAAGTTTATAATACTATTTTTCGAAGTTTTAGCAACGACGATTTCTCTCTAAATTAACCACCTTTACGGGTTGATAAATTAATGGGATATGCTCTACCAAAACATCATTCTGATCTAAACCGAAAGCATCTTGATCTTTTTGCGCAAATCTTTTCAGGAAGAAATAAGAATTAAGAATAATACCCTCTTTTAAAGCAAATTCATTTTCCACTGAAAGATATTTTTCCATCAAAATAAACTTAAAATCGATGGTAGGATTGTATTTTGTACTTCCGTTGTTTTTCAGGTGAAGATTGAGTTCTTTATTGGCAATAAGATCATCAATAATTTTCTCGAAAAAAAGCTCTGTTCTGGGCTGAATTCTAAACCCTATGTTCAGTACTATTTTGATTACTTTATCGTCTACCAATTCCGAAACTTCATAATCTAAGGTATAAGGATGATTGGTTCTATTGATATGGAAAAACCAATAAACATCAGCTCTTTTAGGTTTTTTATCAAAGATAGATTTAATAATTTTTGTTTCAATCTGATCTCTTCTGTCGGCTTTTGTAAGGTAAATAAGATGGGTAGTGTATTTCGGGATATCGGTATCGCTGCTCAGCTCCACAATTTTATTGGCAAATTTCCCCAAATCTGTAAACTTTGTATATCTGTTATTAATTTTTCTACCAAAATAACTGATGTACATTACTGCAAAGAACAATCCGCCTACGAAAACCGTGATATAACCTCCATCATGGAATTTCACCAAATTGGCAATAAAGAATGAAATCTCAATAATGGTAAAAATTAAAAGTAAAGAAAAAACAAATATTTTGTTCCATTTTAGTTTATAAAGCAAGAAGAATGAAAGCAAAAATGTAGTCATCATCATGGCTATAGTAATCGCCAAGCCATAAGCTGCTTCCATTCTGGAAGAAGTTTGGAAATATAATACAACAAGAACACAACCTGCCCACAAAATATTATTCACACTTGGAATATAAATTTGACCTTTGGTTTCCGTGGGCTGCTTTATCGCAACTCTTTGCCAGAAATTTAAGTGGATTGCCTCATTAATTAAAGTAAAAGAACCACTAATTAAAGCTTGTGAAGCTACAATTGCCGCTAAAGTTGCAATGATAATTCCCGGTAATAAAAACCACGAAGGCATTATTTCAAAAAACGGATTTCTACCTTCCAACATAGGATTCCCTTGATGAAGAAGCCACGCAGCCTGCCCCAAATAATTGACAATTAAACAAACTTTAACAAAGCCCCAGGTAATTCTGATATTTTCTCTTCCGCAATGCCCCAAATCTGAGTACAAAGCCTCGGCTCCTGTTGTACATAAAAATACTGCTCCCAAAAGCCAGAAACCGTGCGGATAAAGATAAAGAAGTTCATAAGCATAATAAGGATTCAATGCTCTTACAACTGCAGGATAATGAATAATTTGCCCTATTCCAAGTGCGAATAAAAGGCAGAACCAAACCGTCATTACAGGTCCAAAAGCTCTTCCTACTTTCTGCGTACCAAAACGCTGTAAGAAGAAAACAAGAGAAATAACAGCAATAACAATAGGAACTACAGGAACGTGTTTCACTCCGTCGATCATTTCTAAACCTTCGATTGCCGAAGTTACCGAAACGGCGGGTGTAATAATTCCGTCTGCCAAAAGTGCTGCAGCACCAAGCATTGTGGGAATAGCTATTTTTTTACCATACCTTCTCACCAAAGAGTATAAAGAAAAAATACCGCCTTCTCCCTGGTTATCGGCTTTTAAAGTTAGCCAGACATATTTTACCGTGGTTTGTAGAACAAGCGTCCAGAATACGCAGGAAACACCTCCCAAAACCAACACTTCACTTATCTGTCTTTCTCCAATAATGGCTTTAAATGTATAAAGCGGACTTGTGCCGATGTCCCCATAAATAATTCCTAAAGCAACCACAAGCGTTGCAACAGTAACTTTGCTTTGAATATTATTTTTCAAAATTTTATGTTTTAACTTAAAAACACAAAATTATTGTAAAAGGTATTGGTAAAATATAAACTTTTGGTCAGGATGTATAAAGATTTTATAAAGATAGGGATTGAAGCTTATTTTTCTGTATCAAAAAATATGTTCAGGATAAAAAGTTATTCTCCAAACCTGTATCCTACTCCACTTTCAGTAATAATATATTTAGGTAGATTGGGGTTATCTTCTATTTTCTTGCGTAAAGTTCCTACAAAAACCCGTAAATATTGAGTTTCGGTCTGCGAACCTACTCCCCAGATTTCTTTTAAAATAAACTGATGCGTCAAAACTCTTCCTTCGTTTCTGGCAAAAAGCGAAAGCAGATTAAACTCAGTGGATGTAAGTTTTAAAATCTCATTGTTTTTTTTAGCGGTTCTCGAAAGAATATCAATTTCTAAGTCACCCGATTTAATTTGAACTGCATCATTCTCCGAATTGTTTCTTCTTATTGCGCCTCGAATTCTTGCCATTAACTCTGCCGTACGAAAAGGTTTTGTAAGATAATCTGTAGCACCATTATCGAGTGCTGAAACAATATCTTCTTCATCATCTATCGCCGAAAGTATAATAATAGCTTTATTGTACCATTCTCGAAGTTCTTTTAGCACCAAATGACCACTTATATCAGGTAAACCTAAGTCTAAGATAATAAGTTCCGGCAAATAATTTGCTGCCAAAACCTGCCCTTCTTTTCCTGTAGTTGCTAAACGAACCTTATAATCGCTGTTTTCTAAGGTAATCTGGAGAAGCTTTCTGATCTGAGCCTCATCATCTACTACCAAAATTTCGTGCTTACTCATTTTTAAGATGATTTATATAAGATGTTTCCGCAGGTATTTGTATGGTAAAAATACTTCCGTGCGGGATATTATTTTCTAAAGTTACTGTTCCTCCTTGTGCTTCTGCAAATCCTTTTACAATAGATAATCCTAATCCTGTTCCTCTGGTTTTACTGTCTGGAAGCCTTTTAAATTTATCAAAAATTAAAACATGCTCACTTTCAGGAATACCATTTCCGTTATCTAAAATCACAATTTTACAGCTTTTTGATTCGTAATTAACATCTATTTTAATGATAGAATTTTTTGGGGTATACTGTACAGCATTATGAATGATATTCAATAAAATTTGCTCTGTAAAACCAATATCAAGCTTAAAAAGAGGTAGGTTTTCATTGCTTGTAAAATAGATTTCATGTCCTTCGGTAATTTTTATTTTCTGTAGTATAGAATTTATTAATTCGTTGATATCGCACCAGTCTGCTTTAGGCTTTAGAATTCCGCTTTCAATTCGGTTTAGATTCAGAATATTTTTCACCTGCCTGTTAAGACGTACCGTTGCAATATCGATATCGTTCAGAAGATCCATCTGCTGCGAAAAATTTAATTTATGGTTATGACAGGCTTCTTTTAAAATATCTACTGTTCCCAAGATTGTTGCAATTGGAGTTCGCAATTCGTGAGAAAGAGAGTTTAAAAGTGTATTGTACAATTTAATGGTCTGCTCTTTTTCTTCTTTGTCTCTGGCTTTTCGCTCGGCTTGTCTTATTTTAAAGGTTAAAACGGCGTTTAATAAAGCAATTACAAAATAAGAAAGAAACATCAAAAGATCCTCAGTATCGCTTATGTCTAAAGTAAATTGTGGCGAAATGAAAAAAAAATTCCAGATTACCGCACTTAAAAAAGCCGATAAAAGCACCGGAAGAATATCAAAAAGCATGGCAATTATTGAAACTGTAAACAACAAAATAAGTGCGGTCGCTTTGTAATTGATGTTATCTCTTACTGTAAAACACAATACAGAAACCAAAAGAATGGAGACTGTACTCAAAATATATTGCCGATATTGTATGGGAGCGGAGGTTTTCAATTTTTATTAATAAAACTAACTATCAAAAATAATCAATTAAGTATAAGATTGATCTATAATTTAGGGAATAAAAAAATCCTGAGAAAAAAATCTCAGGATTTATATTAATTAATGTTTACTAATTATTTAGCAAAAACATATTTAACACCGATTGTAACTGAAGATAAGTTTAAACCGAAGTTGTAGTTGTTTGTAGCATCACCTTCTTTTGGTTTGAAGTTGTTGTAACCGAATTCACCGATTGTAGCTTCAATAGTCCAGTTTTTGTTTAAGAAATAATCTAAACCTGGTTTTACAGTAACTCCAACAGAAGTGTATTTAGCCTCAGTAGAAGTAGTAGTTGTTTCAGTTGTACCACCAAATGTAGCTACAGTTGTATTTTCAACTTCTGCTTTTCCAAATTGCATTGGTACTGCTAATTGACCGAAGAAATACAGTTTATCTCCTAAAGTCCAGTATTTTCTTACGAAAGGCTCTACTACGAATGCAGGAGTTTTGAATTTATCTGTGCTAACAACACTTGCTCCACCAATATTAGATGTAGTAATTTCAGTATCTGTTGAAGTTTGGTATCCTAAACCTAAACCTACTGCTAAGTTTGGTGCTACAAAGAAACCAGCTCTTGGAAGAACATTAAAGTTTTCTTCTTTTAAATTACCGTTGTTAGTTTCTTGTTGAGAATAACCAACAGATCCAGATAAATAAACAGTTCCTTTAGCAATCTGAGCGTTTGATAATCCGAAAAGTGCAACAGCACTTGCAATTAATAATTTTTTCATTTGAATAATTTTATACTTTCTTGATGCAAATGTATAAGGGTAATTTTCAATATTAAAATTTCTTAATGTGATTAATATCAACCATTAATATTAGGTTTTATCAAGTAGAAATCGCATATAAGAGATATAAATGTTATTTTTTTCAAAAATTAACATAAAAAAACTCTGATTTTTCAATCAGAGTTCAATATCATTGCTTAAGAATTTATTTTAAAAAGAAATTAACTCCTAAATTGATTGCACCAAAATTAGAATCAATTCTTCTGTCTCTATCTCTGTCCCAATCTCCTCTTTCACTTCCAATATTTTGGTATCCTAAATATAGTTCTGCTTTAGGTAACTGAAATCCTACTTTAGGATATACATACAAACCACTATCAATACCGTCTTTAGTAGAAATTGCACCTCCCAAATCAAGACCTACAAAAAGAGGAAGACCATTAAATTTATATTTTCCTGATGCCGCCAAAGGAATAAATCCGAAATCTTCCCAACGATCTTTACCAAAGAAATGTGAATATCCTGTTGCAATCCCCACATCTAAACCTTTTGTAACATTCCACATATATGCAGCATCTACGCCTAATGTAACTGAAGCAAAATCTGCTGCATCACCAACAGGTGCACCAATATGAGCCCCAAGTTTAAAACCCTGTTGAGCTTGTAAAGCCCCTCCAAACAATGCAAATGCACCTAGTAATAGTAATTTTTTCATTTTAAAATTTTAAATGTTTATTAACTCAATGATGCTTTACAGCAAACATAATGCCGCAGGATTTTATTTAAATAAAAAAGCAAGACAAATAATTGCCTTGCTTTATAATAGAATTGTAAATATTTTCTTAGTTCCCTCCAAATTTGAAACCTACACCGATTTGTGCGAAACTGTTGGTAACTTTCCCTCCACTTCCATCATTAGATAGATTAGATACTCCTAAACTGTATCTTGCATCAAAGAAAAGTCCGTTTTCCAACATATATTCAACACCTACAAACGGAGCAATGTTGAGTGTTTTGAGGTCTTTTTTAATATCCATTTCACCTGAACCTTCTTCTTCTACGTCTAAGCTAATAAAATCAGAACCAATTACCGTTTTTTGCTTCGCTGTAAGAATAACTCCAAAGTTAGCACCCGCAGCAACTGAAAAGCTTTCTGTAATAAAATACTTCGCAGAAACTGGTACTAAAAGAGTCCCCAAATTAACCTTAGTTTGTTCACCCACAAAAACAACTCCTGCATTTATTCCGTCAATTTTTTCTTTCCCTCCAAGTGGTGAGTATAAAACTTCCGCCTGAAAACCAAAATTATCATTGATTTTGTATTCTGCCATACCTCCTATATAGAAAGTATATTTAGGATCCATATTTCTTTTACCTAAATCGTCTTGCTTTTCATCAATTTTAAGCGTTGACATTGCGAAACCTGCTTTAGGTCCAAATCGAAATTCTTGTGCTTTAACAGCAACTCCCATTACAGCAACAGAAGCAATAAGTAATAATTTTTTCATAGTTTGAATTTTTTAACAAATTTTAAGATCCCAAATATATCACTTTTAATGGAATCACAAAATATTTTTTAAAATTTCTGAAAAAACATAAAAAACTACTCTATTCCCTTGTTCTCTTATCTTCTTCGTTGTAAGCCAAGATAATTTTTTTCACCACAGGATGACGTACCACATCTTCTTCCGTTAGATATACAAAACCAATTTCTTTTACATCCTTCAAAATTCGCATCGCTTCTTTCAAACCGGAATGCTGTTTAGGGGGTAAATCGATTTGCGTTGGGTCTCCTGTGATAATAAATTTAGCATTCATCCCCATTCTCGTTAAAAACATTTTCATTTGAGCATGGGTTGTATTTTGAGCTTCATCCAAAATCACAAAAGCATCATCCAAAGTTCGTCCTCTCATAAAAGCCAAAGGTGCCACCTCGATTACTTTTTTCTCCATAAAACCTTCCAGTTTTTCATGAGGAATCATGTCGCGAAGTGCATCATACAAAGGCTGTAAGTAAGGATCAAGCTTTTCCTTCAAATCTCCCGGCAAGAAACCAAGACTTTCTCCGGCTTCTACTGCAGGTCTTGTCAAAATAATTCTTTTAACTTCTTTATCCCTTAAAGCTCTCGCTGCTAAAGCAACACTGGTGTAGGTTTTTCCCGTCCCGGCCGGACCAATTGTAAAAACCATGTCTTTTTTCTCAGTTTCTTTGACGAGTTTTTTAAGGTTAGTTGTTTTAGCTTTAATAATTTTTCCGTTAACGCCTTTTACGATAATGTCTTGGTCAAAAACCAAATGTTTCTCATTCTCATCCTTAAGATTGAGAAAGTTTTCGATATCTTTCAGTCCGATAGAATTATTTTTGGAAATAAACGACACAATGTCGTCAAGCTTTTGTTTAAATATATCTAAAGCTTCCTGATTTCCCATCGCAAAGATAAAATGATCACGACCCGTAATTTTAAGTGTCGGGAAGCTTGATTTTATTAAATTGAAATATTGGTTATTAACTCCATAGAAGTTTTTTGAATCAATACCTTCTAAATCATACGTTAATTCAAACATGCAAATATTTTTAGATTAGAATTTAAATTTAAACGTTTTTTTTCAATTTTAAATTAAATTCTTATCCACAATAGCCGTTTCTTTCTTTTTATTTTAGATAAATTTGCAATTCTATCCCTTTTATTCATGTCAATTATTACCCTTACATCAGATTTCGGACGTTTAGATTACAGAGTTTCGGCTATGAAAGGTAAAATCCTGTCTTTAAATCCTGAGGTAAATACGATTGATATTACCCATGATATTCAGTCATATAACTTGATTCAAACATCATATATTGTAAGAAACGCCTATAAATATTTCCCAACCGGAACCATTCACATTCTTTCTGTTGACAGTTTTTTTCATAAATCAAGAAAAAATATTTTATACAAAGCAGACGGACATTATTTTTTAGCCGCAGATAACGGACTTCTAAGTTTGGTCTTTTTTGACATAAAACCTGAAGCCATTTACGAAATTACGCTCAACAACAGGTTTGACGATATAGTAAACTTTACTTCTACCGATGTTTTTGTACCTGTCGCCGTACATTTGGCCAATGGCGGACTGCCCGAAGTAATTGGCAGAAAGATAGAATCTGCAAAACAGCTTTTATTCCCAAAACCGGTTTATAATGAGCCTGAAAAAATGATCATTGGCGAAGTAATGTACATTGATAATTTCGGAAATATAATATCAAATATTAATAAAGATTTTTTTGAAACTTTAGCGAAAGGTTTTGAAAGTTTCACCATCAAATTCAGGAACTTAAGTCTTTCAAAAATATATTCAAGCCATACAGAATTGGTGGTAGACTGGGAAAGAGAAACCGAGTATCACGGGCAATCTGCAGCTATCTTTAATGACAGCGACCAGCTTGAATTAACCATCTACAAAGGCAGCAAAAAAAACGGTGCAAAAACACTTTTCGGACTGAATGTGGGAGAAAATATTTACATACAATTTTTCTAAAATTATCTATTTCATAAAAAAACCGATTTTTTTTATATATTTGTCAAAATCTAAAATTTAAAAATGGCAGAATACAAATTATTGCTTCCTTCTATGGGTGAAGGCGTGATGGAAGCTACAGTTATCACTTGGTTATTCAATGAAGGCGACCAAGTAAAGGAGGATGATTCAGTAGTGGAAATTGCAACAGATAAGGTAGATTCAGACGTTCCGACACCAGTTTCGGGGAAAATTGTAAAAATCCTTAAACAGAAAGACGAAGTTGCAAAAGTAGGTGAAGCCATCGCTATTTTAGAAATCGAAGGAGAAGGCGGAAACACAGCTTCTGAAGAAGTAAAAACTGAAACTTCAGCTCCGGATGCAGCAACAATTAAAGCAATTGAAGAGCCTTTAAACGCAACAGCAACTTCTCACGTAGAATTTTCAGGAGATCTTTATTTATCACCTCTTGTAAAATCTATCGCACAACAGGAAAACATTTCTGAATCTGAACTGAAAACCATCAAAGGAAGCGGTTTGGAAGGAAGAATTACAAAAGAAGATATTTTAGCACATGTTGCTAATAGAGGAAACGCAGTTCAGCAACAAGCTGCAACAACTCAGGTGGCTTCTACTCCTGCGGTAAAAGCGGTATCAACTCCGGCAACAACTATTTCTACTTCTGCAGGTGATGAAATCATTCCGATGGACAGAATGAGAAAAATCATCGCTGAAAACATGGTGAAAGCAAAACAAATTGCTCCACACGTAACCTCTTTCATCGAAACAGATGTAACCAACGTTGTAAAATGGAGAGCTAAAAACAAAGATATGTTCGAAAAACGTGAAGGTGAAAAGCTTACTTTCATGCCGATTTTCGTAAAAGCAATTGTAAAAGCGATTCAGGATTTCCCAATGATCAATGTTTCTATCAATGGTGACAATATAATCAAGAAGAAAAATATCAACATCGGTATGGCAACAGCTTTACCAGACGGAAACCTTATTGTTCCTGTAATTAAAAATGCTGATCAGTTATCGCTTTCAGGTTTAGCAAAAGCAATTAACGACTTAGCTTACAGAGCAAGAAACAAAAAATTAAGACCAGAAGATACTCAAGGTGCTACTTACACGATTTCTAACGTAGGAAGCTTTGGAAACTTAATGGGAACACCTATTATTCCTCAACCTCAAGTTGCTATTATGGCAATTGGAGCTATCGTTAAAAAACCTGCAGTTCTTGAAACTAAAGATGGTGATGTAATCGCAATCCGTCAGTTGATGTTCATGTCTCACTCTTACGATCACAGAGTGGTAGACGGTTCTCTTGGTGGAATGATGTTGAAACATGTTCACGATTATCTTGAAAACTGGGATCTTAACACAGAAATATAAGTAATGAATAATTGGTAATGAGCAATTATTGCCGATTTCAAAATATAAAACCTTCGAATTTTTTCGGAGGTTTTTTTGATTTATAAAGTAAATAATTTTATCTTTAAAACAAACAATTTCACAAATGGATCTTGATTTAAGAAAATTAAATTCTACCAAACTCTTTGATTTTTCAAAAGAAGAAGAACAATTAATTACTGATGTATACGACGAGATTTTTAAAATATATAATATTTCAGTAATCAATATTGAAGATTCAAATTATAATCAATTCAATCTGGAAGGAAAAAATCCATATTCATTATTTACACCGAAAATTTGTTACTTTATAACAGATAAAAATAAAGAGAATTCATTTTATCTCTTCATTGTCACTAAAATTGAAAAAACAATAAGAGGTGGCTACTTACCTCCTCAACTCGAAACATTACAAATTTGGGGTCTGAAAAGACTGGATGAAGATTTTGGGTTTATTTCCATCAATAAAAAGAAATGGACAGACAAAATTGCAGGAATTTTCAATAGCTTCAATATCAATTTTAAAGACCGTAATTTCAAAGATTTTTATATTTTAGGAAGTAATCAGTTTAAAACTACAGCTTTTTTAAATTCAGAGAGAAGAGAAATAATAAGATCTTTTCCTGATGAAGATTTTAAACTTGAAGTTAAAAGAAATATTTTAAGTTTCGGGCTAACAAAAGAACTTTCCATCAATAATGCTTTAATGGTCTCTAAGTTTTTAAAAGAAATATAAATTTCGCAGTTTTAACCTAAATTTACATATCAAAATTACCAATGTTGAAAATTTTCAATCGCCTTCGAAGAAGTCTCAAAAAATCTTTCGACAACATCCGAAATGAACAACTGAAACATAATTTGCTTCAGGCAATACCTTTTTGGATAGGTTCGGTGATTACAGGTTTTTTTGCTGTTATGTATGCTAAAATATTTGCGTGGAGTGAAAATCTGCTCCATTTCATTTTAGATTGGCACGATTGGATGATTTTTATTATCGCACCCATTGGATTTGTATTATCTTGGTGGTTGGTAAAAGAATTTGCACCCAACGCCAAAGGAAGTGGAATTCCACAGGTAATGGCTGCTGTAGAATTGGCAAATCCTAAAGAACATAGAAAAATAAGAAGTCTTTTAAGTATTAAAATTATTGTATTTAAAATTATTTCATCAGTAGTTTTAGTTATCGGCGGCGGAGCAGTTGGACGAGAAGGCCCAACAATTCAGATTGCAGGTTCAATTTTTCGAAAAGTCAATGAATATCTTCCTGAATGGTGGCCGAAAATTTCGAAGAAAAACATGATTATGACCGGAGCTGCAGCCGGACTTGCAGCTGCTTTTAATACCCCTCTTGGCGGAATTGTATTTGCCGTTGAAGAACTTTCAAAAACCCATATCAATTACTTTAAAACAGCGCTTTTCACCGCTGTTATTATTGCAGGTTTAACTGCACAAACTTTGGCAGGTTCTTATTTATATTTAGGCTATCCCAAGACGAATGATGTTTCATTAATGGTGATGTTCCCAATTATTTTAGTTGGCGGAATTGCAGGAATTCTTGCGAGTCAGCTTTCAGTAACCATGCTTAAAATTAATAACTGGAAAAAAAGAAAACTTAAAACTGATAAATCGAATGTATTATTTCTTGTAGGATGTGCTTTAGTCATTGCTTTCATTTCATTTTTTATAAGCCGTGAGGTTTTAGGCTCCGGAAAGGAAATTATGGAACGGGTTCTTTTCACTCCAGATAAACATGAAGATTGGTATATTCCGATATTAAGAATGCTTGGTCCTGCCTTATCTTTCACTTCCGGTGGTGCAGGTGGAATTTTTGCTCCGGCTTTAACAGCAGGTGCGAGTATTGGTTCTGTAATTTCGGGTATTATTCATTTAACTCCCAACGAAACCAACGTTGTCATTCTCGCAGGAATGGTTGCCTTTCTTACCGGAATAACAAGAGCTCCATTTACATCAGCAATTATTGTTTTGGAAATGACAGACCGACATTCTTTAATATTTCATTTGATGTTGGCAGGAATGGTTTCTTCATTATTTTCAATTTTAGTAAGCAGACATTCTTTATATGATGTATTGAAAATGAATTTTTTAACAGAAATTAGGAAAGATTAAAATTTAATTAAAAACATACACCACATATCACTTATAATTGAAATGTAATTATTTTTTTGTTTAACTTGGGAAAGAATTCAAAAAAATAATTATGAAAAAACATTTACTCAATGTACTACTTTTAGGACTTCCTGTATTTGGTTTCAGCCAGATATTTCAGGAGAATTTCGACGGAAACGGTCAGGGAATCACAGCTTGGACTGTAATAGATGTTGACGGATTAACACCTGCTTCTGCCGTATCATTTATTACCAACGGATGGAATCGTATAGACAGACAAGGAACTAACGGAAGTTTTGGAGGACCTGCTGGAAATTATGCAGCTATGAGTACCTCTTGGTATACTCCCGCAGGAACATCAAATGATTGGCTCATTTCTCCCACAATTCCTGTTTCTGGGGCTTCACCCACTTTATATTGGGACGCCAAAGCACAGGACGGAGATTATCCTGATGGTTACAAAGTAATGCTTGCTCCAAATGGAGGAAATACAGTTAATGATTTTACTATTGAGCTTTATAATACCTCAGGCGAAAACAAATACTGGACGAGTAGAGCGGTAAGCTTAACTCCATATATTGGTCAAAATGTAAGATTTGCCTTCGTTAATAATAGTAATGACAAGTTTATGTTGATGGTAGATAACATTAAAGTAGATTTTACTTACGTTGCCCCACCACCTTCTTATTGTGGACCACTTGTATTTGCAGATTTTTTCGGGGACGATGGCGACGAACCAATTACTTTAGTAAATTTTGCAGGAATCAATAATACAAGTAGTGCAACTGCATACGTTGGAAATAGTCATGAATATTTCCTTACCCAAACAGCCAACGTAGCCAGAGGACAATCTTATGATATTACTTTAAAAGGTAATACTGGTGGAAATTACACAAACAATTTTGCAGTATTCATTGACTGGAATCAAAATGGAAGCCTAAGTGATCCTGGGGAAGTATATACTGTAACACAAACGATTACAAATTCTACAGGAACTGATGCTGCTCAGGCGGTACATTCTATTGCAGTTCCTGCAACTGCCCTTCTTGGTAATACCAGAATGAGAATTAAAAAACTAGAAGGAACAACCGATCTTACGCTTCCTTGCGAAGACGGTAGTTATGGACAAGCAGAAGATTACACCGTAAATGTTGCAGCTTCTTTATCTGTAAATGAGTTGGTTAAAAAAGATTCTAATCTAAAAATATACCCTAATCCTGTTTCTGATATTTTAAATATTGATTCAGCATCAAAAATAAAATCAGTAAAAATATATGACTTAAGTGGGAAAAATGTATTAACAGAAGTAATCGACACAAACAAATCTGCAATTAATGTTTCAAGTCTAAGTTCTGGAACTTATGTAATAACTGCAGAAACAGAAACCGGTTTACAGTCTGCAAAAATAATCAAGAAATAATCAATTTATTTAATAGTGAATTTAAAGACCTGTTTTTTGCAGGTTTTTTTAATTCTAATAAAAAACCTGCTTCATATTGTATATTACAAATAGATTTCATAATTTTGCACCTCGAAATAATTAACAAATTCATTTAACATTATGAACAATTACGAAACTGTTTTCATTTTAACTCCCGTTCTATCTGAAGCTCAGGTGGAGGAAGCAGTGAACAAGTATGTAGATCTTTTGAAAGAAAAGAACTGTGAGATTGTCACTAAAGAAAATTGGGGATTAAAAAAATTAGCTTATCCAATTCAATTAAAAAAGAATGGATTCTACACTTTAATCGAGTTTAAAGGTGAAGGTGCTGTAGTTGCTGATTTAGAATTGGCATTCAAACGTGACGAAAGAGTAATTCGTTACCTTACTACAAAACTAGACAAGCACGCTGTAGAGTACGCTGTAACTAGAAGAACTAAACTTAAAGCTTCAAGAGCTTAATTATTTATTAACCCAAAATTTAAAAAAGACAAGACATGGCAATAGATGATATGGCTAAACAAGCCTCAGCTGGAGGAGAATCTGAAGTAAAATTCCTTACACCACTTGATATCAACACTAAAACTGATAAAAAGTACTGTAGATTCAAAAAATTCGGAATTAAGCACGTTGATTACAAAGATGCTGATTTCTTATTACAATTCGTAAACGAGCAAGGTAAAATTTTACCAAGAAGATACACGGGAACTTCTTTGAAATACCAAAGAAAAGTTTCTTCTGCTATCAAAAGAGCTAGACACTTAGCTTTGATGCCTTACGTAGCTGACTTATTGAAATAAGCTAAAAAAATAAATAAAAGAAGAGAGCAATCTCTTCTTTTGTTGCTGAATAAATATTAATTCTAACGATTTAGATAAGAGATAAAAGATAAGAGATAAAAGATTTTAAAGTCTTGCTTCTTGATTCTTTGTTCTTGGCTCTAAAACTAAAACGGACAACAACAATGAACATTATTCTTAAAAAAGACGTAGAAAACTTAGGTCTTGAATTCGACACAGTAAGCGTAAAACCAGGTTATGCAAGAAACTTCTTGTTACCTCAAGGTTATGCACTTTTAGCTACTCCTAAAAACATTGCAGCTCTTGAAGCTACTTTGGAAGCTAGAAAAGAAGAAGAAGCTAAATTAATCGCTGCTGCAAACGCTGTAGTAGATCAATTAAAGAAAACTTCTATTACTATTCCTGCAAAAGTAGGTTCTGGTGATAAATTATTCGGATCTATCAACAATGCAGATCTTTCTGCTGCTCTTGCTAAAGCTGGAGTTTCTGTTGACAAGAAGTATATCAAAATCCCAGGAAACACTATTAAGAGAACTGGTAAAGTAACTGCTAACGTAAGATTACACAGAAATGTAGAATACAACTTTGAATTCGACATCGTATCAGACGCTCCGGTAGAAGCTCCAAAACCAGCTGCTCCTAAAGCTAAAGTTGAAGAAACTCCTTCTACTGAAGAAGCATAAGACTTAAAGAGATTTTCTCAAAAATATAAACCACTTCGTTTGAGGTGGTTTTTTTATGTCATTGTGTTTTTTTAGAAGCTATTTCCCGCTAACCACTCATACTCCTCACGCCACCCTCTCTCCAACACCAAAAACCCTCAAACTTCCCCACTCCTTGTTGCGGGGTAACCGTTTTTATCGGGGCTAGGAAATTTGTCTTTCATTCCACTTTTGTAATTACGAGAAGTGTTGCGACGAAGTAACCTTTAACCTCA